>CANBCW010000006.1 GCA_947367115.1 uncultured Clostridia bacterium
GCTCGGTATCGTTTTATCTGCGAGATCTGAGCACTTCGTTACCGAGTGACCCCCAACGGTGGTAAAGTTTCATCCAGTGTTCGTAACGCATTTGCGGCGGGCCATGCCCGCAAACAACAATTTATCGTTCCAACTAGGAGTGTGACTGCCATGACTGTTGAAGAATACATCAAAAAACTGAGTTTGGAGGAGAAGGCGGTGCTGCTGCAGGGCAAAACCTCCTGGACCACCTGGCCGATCCCTCGTCTGCTGATCCCCAGCATTTGGCTGGCTGACGGCCCTCACGGCCTGCGCAAGCAGGCTGGCTCTGCCGACCATCTTGGCATCAACGAATCCGTCCCCGCCACCTGTTTCCCCACCGCTGCCACCATGGCAAACGCCTGGAACCCTGAGCTGGGGCAGGAGTTGGGCACAGCGTTGGGCAAGGAAGCACAGGCGCAAGGCATTCAGGTGGTTCTCGGCCCCGGTCTGAACATGAAACGCAGCCCCCTGTGCGGCCGCAATTTTGAATACTTCAGCGAAGATCCCTACCTCGCAGGCAAGATGGCTGCCGCCTACATCCGGGGCATCCAATCTCAGGGCGTGGCCGCCTGCCCCAAGCACTTCGCCGCCAATTCTCAGGAGCTGCGGCGCATGAGCACCGACTCCGTGGTAGATGAACGAACCCTGCGGGAGATCTACCTGACTGGCTTCGAGATTGCCGTGAAGGAAGGCCATCCCAAGTCCATCATGTCCGCCTACAATCCGGTCAACGGTACATACGCCAACGAAAATTCCCATCTTTTGCAGGAGATCCTCCGGGATGAGTGGGGCTTTGCGGGCTTTGTCGTCTCGGACTGGGGTGCCTGCAACGATCCCGCCGCCGGCGCAGCCGCAGGCTCTGCGCTGAACATGCCCAATCCCGGTCTGGATAACGCCCTTACCCTCTGCGAAGCCGTTCGTTCCGGCAAAATTAACGAAGCCGCTCTGGACGACCGGCTCCGGGAACTTCTGCCGGTGATCCTTTCCACAGCGGAAGCCGCCAAGGGCGGAGAATATTCCATTGAGGCGCATCATGCACTGGCAGAAAAATGCGCCGCGGAGTCCATTGTCCTGCTGGAAAACGACGGTATCCTGCCCCTGACTTCCGGTGCCGCGGTTGCCGTGATCGGCGACTTTGCCCAAAATCCCCGGTATCAGGGTGCCGGATCTTCCCTCGTCAACCCCACGAAGCTGGATAACCTGCTGGACGCTTTGAAGCAGACTGAGCTGAAGATCACCGCTTTTGCGCAGGGCTACCGCCGGGGCAAGGCAGATACCGACCGCACCCTGATTCGGGAAGCAGTGGAGGCCGCAAAGAATGCCGACTTTGTGCTTCTTTGTGTTGGCCTGGATGAGCTGTCCGAGTGCGAGGGGCAGGATCGAACCCATATGGAACTGCCCAAAAGCCAGCAGGCGCTGATCAGAGCTGTCAGTCAGGCAAACCCCAACGTAGTTCTGGTGCTCTCCGGCGGTGCGCCCTTTGTCATACCGGATTGTCCCCGCCGGGCTGTAATTCACGGATACCTGAGCGGTCAGGCCGGTGCCTCTGCCATGGCCGATGCCTTGCTGGGCACTGTGAACCCCAGTGGAAAACTGGCTGAAACTTGGCCCCTGCGGCTGGAGGACACTCCCTGCCACAGCTGCTACCCCGGCACGCAGCGTACCGCCGAATACCGGGAGGGTCTGTATGTTGGCTACCGCTATTATGATACTGCGGACGTGGCTGTCCGCTACCCCTTCGGCCACGGTCTGAGCTACACCACCTTCTCTTATTCCGAACTGCAAGCCGACGGCAGATCCGTCACCTTTACCCTGACCAACACCGGCAACGCCGACGGTGCGGAAGTTGCGCAGGTCTATGTATCCTGCCGCACCGGAAGGGTGATCCGCCCCAAAAAAGAGTTGAAAGCCTTCCAAAAGGTGTTCCTGCGAGCTGGCGAAAGCCGCCGGGTCACCATCGAGCTGGACGATAAAGCCTTCCGCTACTTCAATACCGCCGTCAACCGCTGGGAGATGGAGACCGCTCACTACGTGATTTCCGTCGGTGCCAGCGTATCCGATATCAAGCTCAGCGCCACCGTGCGGCTCATTGGTACGAACACTGACGCGCCCATCACGGCGCTGCCCAGCTATGAAAGCGGCAAAATTCAGAATGTATCCGACGAGGAATTCGCCGCCCTGCTGAACCGCCCTCTCCCCGAAGCAAACTGGAGCGGCGAGATCGAGCTGAACGATCCCATTTACCGCTTTAAGGACGCAAAAACCGGCGCTGCCCGGTGGCTGTACCGCTTTCTGAGCAAAAAGATCGAAAAGCAGACCGGCAAGCCGGATATGACCTATTCCTTCATCATCAATATGCCCATCCGAGCCATGGCTCAGATGACCGGCGGCACCGTCAGCCGAGCCATGACAGAGGATGTGGTCTACTGGGCCAACGGTCACTTCTGGCGTGGCCTGGGCCGCCTGATCCGCGGCTTCTTCCGGGCCAAGAAAGCTGCCCGGAATTATGAAAAAGAGCTGCAGTACGGCCCGCGGGACCGATAAAGGGCAAAAAGAACATTGGTGTTTGAAATGATATTGCCGCACGAAAAAAAGAAATATGTCATTGCGAGCCTGTGCGCTGCGACTCGCTAAGAGCCGATGCTGGCGCATCGGTTGCTCGCTTGCACAGCCCTGCGGGGCTAGACACTGGCGCACCCCAGGGTGGCCTCTCTTGCCCCTTCGGGGCAATTCACCTCCTGGCAATCCCCCGGTTCTTCCGGCATTTTAGCTGCTAATCGTAACATTTGCGCATCGCCGTGGGGAATTGCCACGGGCCTGCGGCTCTCGCAATGACAGCGTATCTTACAACAACTTATCGTTTCAAAAAGTTCCGGCGCTGTTCGCAAGAACAGCGCCGGTTTTTCAGTTCTCCATCTGCTTTCCCAAAAAGCCCGCCACGGTCTGAGCCAGCTTTTGATCGTGCTCCTGCAAGGGGGTGTGATCCTCGCCCAGCAGCAGCATGACGCAGCCCATCAGGTCGCCCTGTGAAAGAATCGGCGCCGCCACACCAAGGTGGTATTTATCCGACCCCTCCGTAGCCTTGATCAGATTCTCGCCGGACACATAGCGGTAATTCTTCCGCTGTTCCATAAGCTTGTCCAGCTCCTGCGAATTGGGCTTGTCCATCAGCTCCCGCTTGGGCGCGCCGGACAGGGCGATGATGCTGTCCCGATCCGATACCGCGGCAATGCGCCCGGTATTGGAGCCGATGGATTCACAAATCTGCGTGGCAAAGTCCTGCAAATCGCCCATAGGGGAATACTTACGGAAGATTACGCCGCCGTCTTTTTCAGTGTAGATCTCAAGCGGATCACCCTCACGGATTCGGAGGGTACGGCGGATTTCTTTGGGAATGACGATGCGTCCGAGGTCGTCGACCCGACGGACGATACCTGTTGCTTTCATATATATTTTCTCTCCTCTTCGTAAATTTACAATTTACGATGCTATTATCTGTAAAACCGAGAAAAATATACTGTTAGATTTGCTTTTCGATTCCGCAATGATCTGCCCACAGACGGATGGTCTGTGGGCAGATCAACGGCCTATGCTGACCGCTCCAGCGGCAGTGCGTCAAGGTGCTCCGGTTCCACATGCGGCTTCATCAGCTGCTGATACTCAGGATCATCGAAAATCGGATACCGCCGTGCGAGAATGGGCTGTGCCCCTCTGCGGAACACTGCGAATGTCCCCAGCGGCATAGACAACACCTCATCCACCGGCGTGTTCAAACGCAGGCTGACGTTACGTGCAGTCTGAAGATCCATACAGCCTGTGAACACATAGGAGTCGCAGTTGTTGATGATCGTTGCCGCCTCAGCCTGCGAATAGATGCTCTCCAACTGGCTTTCCGATTGGCACAACAGCGTAACCGACAATCCCTTCTCCCGCACAATGGAAATATACTGCGCAAAATCCGGAATCGGCGCGCCGGTAGCAAAATCATCGCAGACTATATGCACCGGAATCGGCAGAACGCCTTCGGCGCGATGCTCTGCCAGTTCGAACAGCTCCTTCATCGCCGTGGCATAAAACAGGCTCACCAGACTGGAGAGTGCCGGATTGACCGGCGAGGTGATCAGGAACAGCACCGTCTTTTCCCGGGCAAACCGCTCAAAGTCCACCTGCCGGGAAAGACGCATCATATCCAGCAGATCCGCGTTGAACAGGTGGTTGATGCTGGCACTCAGCATACTCGTGACGCAGGATGCCGTTCTGGGGGGCAGGTGGCAAAAGCTCTCCCAGTGGGCGATGGCCGGATGATCCGGCGCGGTACTCTCCAGGAACTGAAAGTCAAGATCCAAATTGGTTCGGATGGTGGACGCGGCATAATTGACCCGCAGACGGCGGTATTCCTCAATGACATCCGCGAAGGATACCCCAATGCCGCCGAAGCGCTGCTGGATCAAGCCGATAAACGCGCTCAAAAGGCTGATCGCCGACTCGTCCCAATACGGATCAACGTGATTGTTCCCCTTTTTCCGGGGATCCGCCATCACCATACTCCGCGCCAGGAATGTCACATCCTCCTGCGAGCGGACAAACCGGAGGGGATCGTAGCCCACGGTGCAGTTGCTCAGATCCGAAAAATCCAGAATCTCCACCCGGTAGCCCCGCTGTTCCAGCAGCGGCTTGTACTTCCACACAATCCGCGACTTGGTGGCTGTGACGATCAGGTTGCGGTCGTGGGTATGCAGCAGGCAAGGCTCCGTAATGGACATGGTCTTGCCGCTGCCGCTGCCGCCGACAATGATCTGATTGTTGTTCAGACCGGTCTTGGCCGTATCGCTGCTGTATGTACAGCCCTGTGCTAAAATAATCCGATCACGCATCATCGTGTCCTCCTCCCATCATGTCCGAGAAGCTGACGATTCCATCAGCCAATCCAAAATCAATACTCTCCTGCGCGGAAAAGAAGTGGTCGTAGCAAGTGGCCTCCTCGATCTGACGCAGATCCTTGCCGGTATGCTTCGCCAGAATGGCATTCAGCTTGCCGCGCACGGCCATGATTCCGTCAGAAATGGACCGGATTGAGGATGCGCTGCCCTGCACACCGTTGCTGAGCAGCGGCTCATGGAGCATCAGCTCGCTGTTGGGCAGCATATAACGCCCATGCTGACCGCTGGCAAACAGCAGCGCCGCCATGCTGTAGGCCATTCCCCGGCAGTATAGGCGGATCGGGGCAGGGCTGGTCTGGATGATGTCATACATCATCAGCCCTGCCTTCACCTCACCGCCGGGGCTGTCGATGAAGACATCGATGGGTGCCTGGGACTGATCGCACAGCAGCATCACCTGATCCGCAAAGGCGCAGGCGGATTCCATGCTGATCTGTCCCTGAATAAACACCCGGCGTTTGCCCAAATGGACGGTTTCCAGAGGGATCAGATGAACCCCTCCCGCGCTCTTGACCTGTGTAACCATAGTAAGCTCCTTTCTGACGCGCTCACGCGTCCCTTTGGCTAAGGCGTTCCAGCAGGTACGCCGCCTTGTGTATTCAGAATACCATACGCAACCCACATCTCTTTTCAAAAATTGTAGAAAAGCAAAATCCGGCAGCTTTTTTCAAGCTGCCGGATCAGTGATCAGGATGCAGTCAGTATGTCATTCTTCCAATTCTACCGGTTCCCGGTTTAACGCCATGGCTTGCTCCACCTGCTTGACCAGCTTTTCACGCAGGGGCTCCGGGCCGATCAGCGCCACACAGGGGCCTAAATGCATCAGGCGGCGCAGGATTTCCGCTTCATCAAACCGGAACCAGTCAAAGGTAAGCCGGTAGTATACCTGGTCATCCTCCACGACGCGGCGGCTTTCCCAGATCTGCTGATTCTCAAACGCCAAGAAGCACCGCTGCAAGGCATTGTGACCGTCCGTGATCCGCAGCACCACAGGCTCCTTCTCCCGCAGCTGATCCATCGCCGCCAGGATCTCATGCTCTTCCGCTTTGCTTTTTCCACCCAGACGCAGGTCGCGCAGGTGATTGAGCGGAGCCTTGATGGTTCGCCGCTCCCCCTCATGATAAAGAATGACCCACCACCTGCGGTCGTAAGCGCTATACTCCAGCTTCCACGGCAGGCTCTGCGTCTCCTGCCAGT
Organism: uncultured Clostridia bacterium; assembly: GCA_947367115.1. Classification (GTDB taxonomy): domain Bacteria; phylum Bacillota; class Clostridia; order Oscillospirales; family Oscillospiraceae; genus Faecousia. The sequence goes on from CANBCW010000006.1 coordinate 6,159, forward strand.
CCCTGCTGCCCTTTTTGCGGTAACAGTAGTGGATATAACGCCGTGTTTGAATTGCCTCCAGCAGCAGCCGGAAACCCTCCGGGCCGGGGTTGTGTGGCAGTGCCATGCCGTTTGGCTCAAAGCGCTGGATATGTTCCACCCACGCAGGCGGTTCCCCACGCAGCGCCTGACGGGTCTGCTCCGACAGGAACAGCTCTGCCTCCGGCATAGTCAGGATATACCGCAAATACGCCTGTTCCATTTGTCCGGCAGGCAGCATAGGGGCGGGGCGCTGATCCAACAAGTACCGGCTCCCCTCTTTTTTCAGGAAGTGCGCCGCCGTCAGCCATTCCAGCAGCTCCGGCCATGCTTGCAGGCCATATTTGCTGACCGCAATGTTCCGGATCTCACTGGCGGACACCGCTCCGAACCCCTCTGCCCGGGCGCACAGCTCCAAAGCAAGCTGCATCTGCCGGCTCTGGAAGTGGTTCAGCATTTTCAGGTGGCTTCGCTTATGTCCGTTCTTTTTCTCCTCCGGCTTGGTGCTTTTGCGGGGCTGGGGCTGCACCCAGATCTGCTGCTCCAGTGCGGCATGCAGGTCGGACAGGCTGCCGCGCAGGATCTCGTCCAGATCATGCTCTCCCGGCAGCACCTTCAGCCACGGCGAATAAGACCGCAGCAGCGGCAGCAGCTCCATGGGATCGTTGATCTCCACCCGATAAAATGTCCCATCCGCTTCCCGGGTGACCGTTCCCATGCGAATTTCCCGGATGAACTGGTTCTCCAGCCCTTTCGCGTCGCCAAACAGCATCTGCACCTCCACTTGCGTAGGGGCTTCCACTTTGAGGCCGGAATACAGGCTGTACTGATAGGCAGTCTCTGCCGCCTGTTTTGCCTGCTGCCAGATATGCTCCTCTGCCTGTTCCAGCACATCCACCCGGTTCACCCGGGAAAGCTGCCGGATGCTGGGGGTGAGCTTATCCCTGTACCACTCCACCAGAACCACATACCATCGTCCGTAACGGCGCTCCGGGCGCAGCTGCACCGGCAGATACTGCCGGTCATCAATCATGATCCATTGATGCTCGCTGATGGCATCCAGCAGCTGAAACACCAGCTCCTCGTCAAAAACATTGCGGCTGATATTGTGACGCAGCAAAAACGGCGACGTTTTCAAAGGCTCCATGCCTCTGCGGTAATGCTCCCGCTCCAGCGTACGGCGCAGAAAACTGCCCGGCACTCTGGGATAGGTGACCTCGGCAGCAAAGCACACATACACATACAGCTGCGTCAGCTGCTCGTTGGTCAGGGTGTACCGCTGGAGCGCATACTTCTTTCCGTCACGCTTTTCAATGTATCCATGGCTCAGCAGTTCCTCCAGACGGCGCCTGGTATTGCCATAGGTTTCCTTCCATTCCTCCGAACCGTCGTCCTTCGGATCAACCGCGTCATGCTTTCCCTGCAGCCGCGTGGGAACACTCCATATGGCGCGATCCAGCATCTGTAAGCTCTGCTCCTGATGGCGCAGCTCAGACAGTATTTTCAGATACCGCAGCAGGTGTGTCTGTATTCCGATGGAGTGGAGCATATAGGAATTGACCATGCGGTTTTCCGCGCTGGTTTCGTACTGCCGCCGGATACGCTTATATTCATACCCATCCAGACTGCTTTTCTCCCCCTCCGGATACAAATCCTTCAGCAGCGGCAGCACCCGGTCGTAATCCTTAGCGGAGCCGCCGGTGATGGAATTAAAGTCCTCCCGGCTGAAAAAGCCATACAGATAAATGTGCTCCAAATACCGGCGCACACATTCGTAATCCTGAAATCCCCTGATGCTCGCCATAGCCGCTCCCCCTTTTTTCTTTCATTTTACAACAGTACCGTCTAAAACGCAATGCAAGCCGCGAAAATTGGATGTTTTCTATCGTTTTTGAATCTGCCATGACACGATCTGCGCTATCATAAATGCATCCGATCCATTACATTAAGGAGTGTGTTTTTATGAACGCCAATTTGTTTTCTCGTTGTATCCGCATCCTTCTTCTGCTCGCCGCTGGCATTGCGCTGATCGTTCTGTTCGGGGTGGCAGTGCGATCCACCTGCTGCATTACGCGCATTATCGGTACTTCCATGAATCCGACTCTTCACAACGGCCAGATCGTGACCGGCCTGCCTGTGAAATTAAATCCGGCGCAAGAGGTCTGCCACAGCGATATCGTTACGCTTAGAACATCCTCCGGCAAGACGATCATCAAGCGTGTCATCGCCATCCCCGGTGATACGCTGGAGATTCGCGGCAATCAGGTCTATCTCAACGGTACAGCGCTGCAGGAGGATTACATTGCCGAGCCCATGCAGACCCATGATCTGGCCGCATTCACACTGGGGGAAGATGAATATTTTGTTCTGGGTGATAACCGCAACAACAGTGCGGATTCCCGCTACTACGGACTGTTCTCCCGGTCGGATATTCTCTCCGTGGTGCAAACGCAGTTCAATGCACTGCCCATTCTACTCTTCCTCGCTATCGCATCTGGTTTTGTCCTCTGCGGATCTTTGGTCTACGACAAGCTGGAGTCTGAGTGGATCTCCGCACGCGAGCAAGTCAAATCCCAGCGGCGTACGCAAAGCCAGGACATGCCCTCCATCAGCAATTCGTTTTGATTCAAAAAACGAGTGCAAAAAACAACGGAAGCCCTTCGCTAAGCGAAGAGCTTCCGTTTCGCGGTTTTCCGGGCTGGGGGATCTGGCGATCCCCCAGCCCGGAGTGTTTCATTGGTGATCCCTTAGTTGGGATAGTCCCTGCCGCCTCAGCGGCGGTCGGAGAAATTTGAATTATCCGATGACCAGAATGCCATCCTCGCCGAAGTGGTACATGCCTTCCTCCAGCAGATCATTGTGGTTGGTGATCCAGTACTCGCCGGTGGCCAGCTCGCCGTTGGAACGGACGTAGATGTAGCTGCCGTCCTCCAGCTTGGTCAGGCCGGTGCCGATCTGCTTGATGCCGTCCACATAGTAGCAGCCGTCCACAATGCCGTTCTTCTCGGACACGACCATCTTACCGTCAGCGCCGAACTCGTAGAAGCCGGCAGCCTTCAGGCCGTTGGTGTTGGTGATCCAGTACGTACGGCCCATGACGACCTGGCCGTTGGAGCGGACATAGTAGTAGCTGCCGTCGATCTGGATCAGACCAGCATTGCACACGATCTTGTTGTTCTCGTAGTAGTAGCCATCCACGATGCCGTTCTTGGCTACCTGCATCAGACAATCCGCGCCGAAGACGCACTTATCGCCGGAAACGATGGTGGCATGGTCATTGACATTGGTCACATAGTAGGTCGTACCGCAGACCAGCGCACCGTTGGACTTGACATAGACCCAGCCGCTGTTCTCAACGCCCTCAGCATCGGCGGTTGCATACCACTTGATGCCGTCGGTGGAGATCAGGCCGGCGCAATAGCCCTTCACGCCGTTCACATAGTAGAACCAGCTGCCGTCCTCATAGTAGAAGCCGTTCTTGTCGGTGGGAGCGGGATCGACCATGTATCCGTTTTCATCGAAGGTATAGGTGCCGGGAACGACGCCCAAGTCATTTGCGGGAATGTAGTATTCCGCATCCACCACCAGCTCGCCGGTGGCGCGGACGTAGATGTAATTGCCGTCCTCCAGCTTCACCAGACCTGCACCAATCATGAGCTGACCGTTATCATAGTAACGCACAGTACCGTCAGCCATTTTAGTGATGCCGTCGTTTCTGCACAGGCTGCCATCTTCACCGAAGGTATAGATGCCGCCCATAACAGCGCCGGAAACATTAACGGATCTGGAAACATAGACATCGCCGGTGGCCTTCTCGTTCTCACCGATGAAGTAGTAAATATGAGAGCCGACCTGAACCAGACCGATGTGCCAGGGGAGCTGTCCGTTGATGGCATAATGCAGCACAACGGAATTGTCCTCATTGTAGATCGCGCCAGTTCTCTGATTGAACTTGCCGTCCTCGCCAAAGACGAACAGGGAGCTTTCCGCATCGACAAAGCTGATGCCCTTATCCTCGCAGTATTTCAGATCCTCAGCATTGGGGCCGTAGGTGATGCCGTTGATGGCCTCGGTGGGATAGGGAACGCGGGTGATGCCGGTGGCGGCATTGTAGGTATCGGTGTCGAAGTAGTACCAATCGCCGGAGCCATCGGTGACGATCTCGTTATCGGCATTGATGCACCACCAGCCGCTCAGCATCATATCACCAGACCTGAACTGGCGCGCGCCGTCATTGTCCACCCAGCCAACGTAGGTGTACTCAGCCTCGTAATTCAGGTTCTTGGCAGGCATGGTCGCAGGCAGCTCATCCACTCTTGCAATGTTCTCCGCGTCCAGATCCTCCCAGTAGCAGAAGGTGTACTTGCCGTTTTCGGTGACGATGGGATCCACCGTGATCTCGGGCAGTGCCTCACCGTAAGCCAGTTCATACTCCGTCTTGGTGCCAGAGATATCAATAGTCAGGGTGTAGGTCTTAACCACCTCCCCGGTGACGGGAATTAGTGACAGATCCTGCTTCTGACCGGATTTGTACCACGCGAAGTAGTCGTTGCCGGTGTTGTCGTTCAGTGCCAGATAGCGCTCCGCATCGGAAGCGGTAAAATGGATATTGTACAGGCCATCTTCTGTAACTTCAACGGTCAGCTTCAGCGCACTTGCCTGCGCGACCAGCTTGCCGGAGTTGCCGGAGGTCCAGCCCAGATACTTGGCATCGCCCTCGATGCCCTCGGCATAGATGCTGTAAGTACCATCCGCGTTCTTCTCCAAGACGAAGATCTTGTCTGCCTCGGGAGAAGCGATCTCAGCAGGCAGGGTGGTCAGGCCGGTGTCAGCAGCCTGATACCGCTTGGTGGAGGCCGTGCCCAGATCATTGGTCATGTAGAAGTAGTTGCCGCTGGAGCGGATGGTGGCGATATAGTAGCGGCCGGCGTAAGTGGTTTCCTTATCGCCGCAGACGGTGCAAGAGCCGTCCACATAGGTGTGTCCGGTGGCTTTCGTCTCATCGCCGGTGTAGCTGTCATCGCACTTGGAGCAGGTATAGGTGGTGTAGCCGCCTTCCGTGCAGGTGGGGGCCGTCACCACCGCTTCATAGCTGTGGTCGCAGCCTTCGGGCGCACCGCTCTCAACATACTTGAATACCAGCAGCTCGGAGATGTATCCGGAATTACTGGCGTTGGACTTAGCGTAAGCGCCAAACTTTCCTACACTGATTTGGTAGTAGATACCGCGAGTGGTTGCGGCAGAATTAAAGACGAACCCACCATTGGCACCAGCAGTAACGCTCCACGTATAAGCGGTAGTAGCAAACTTGAAGTCGGTGCCGGATTTATAGTTCAGGTAATTGTCACCCGTGCGCAGGTAAACGCCGTCAGTGGCAGTCTCGATGGTCCAGACAGGCAGATCTTCACCGGTGACCACATTATCGGAAACAGTGACCACAACCGGCACGAACTTACTGCTGCTCAGGCTGGTAGTAAGGGCCAGATATTCGCCGCTGTTGTTGGCGACGATGACGAACTGACCACCGGCCTGAATGTCTTTTACATCGGTGACCAGCATATAGCCGCTGGTAGAAGGTGCGGTGTAATCCGGGTCAGCCCCACCGCAAACAGTGCAGGTGCCGTCAACATAGCTGTGACCGTAGCTCTCGGTATAAGTGGCTGTATAGGTAGCATCACCGGCAGCGGCCACGATCTCCGGTGTCCAGCCCGCAAAGGTGTAGACCTTGCACGCCTCGGCAGCCTTGGAGGGATCCGCAGGAGCGGTGGGGACCACGCCGGGCTTTACCACGCCGGACTGCAGCTCGGTGCCATCCGCATCGACAAAGGTGATGGTATAGCCATAGGTACTCCATATACCGGTCCACTTGCTCTCACCATTGGTTGCAGTCAGGGTGAACAGATCGCCGCCGTTTTCAAAGGGAGTCAGGTCGGCAGTCTGTGTATTTCCATCGTTGAAAATGATACCGGTAATGTCCGCGATCACCTGTGCCTTCCAGATGTTTCCGGAGACCTGCTCCATGGCACGACCCGGCCACGCCATCGTACCGGCGCTGCCGCCCCAGTAATACACATTAACATTCGTCCAGCCAGTGGCAGACACGTCAACATATACATCGGTCATAACAGGCGGTGTATAAGTACCCCAGGAGCCATCGCCTTTGTTCCACCCGGTCACGGTATAGCAGTTACCGGCAGAAGCGGAGAACTCCAGATCCGCGCTCTGGTTCCACGTGTTATCCCAATTGTTCTCCGTAGTGGAGCCGTTCAGTCGACAGAAAATGACCAGCGTCATTCCCTCCGGCTGCACGCATTCATATACGCCATCGCCATCCGAGTCTGTCATATCCAGCCAAGCCTCGCCGGAGTCGTTCCACCAGCGGGCCGCAAAGCGAGCTCCATCAACCGCCCAAGGCCCCGGAGCCAGATAGACTGTTTCACCGCCCTCTGCGGCATTGGCCACGATCGGCGCGGCGGCCGGCAGCATTGCCAGCACCATGCACAGCGCCATCAGCAGGCTCAGGCTGCGTTTGATTATTTTACGCATCGTTATCCCTCCTGTGTTTGATCAGGGTCACGCCCTGACAGGTTGTCTATTTAATCATAACAAATACACTCCAGTTTTTCAATAGGATTTTGGGCAAAAAAACGGCTGCCGCATGATTTTTGCGGCAGCCGTTGGCTACTTGGTTATAAACTTCGCATAAACGCCTCGATGACCGGAGTGATCCGGTTGTAGCCGGTCAAAGTCAAATGCTGCCCATCGGTGTAGCACTTGCCCTCGGCGTTTGCCTCATCGGCAGTTAAGGAGCTGTCGTAATAAACAGAAAGCATTGGGTTCAGCGGACTGCCTTTCCACAGGTCAATATACGGAATGCCCCACTTTTCGCAAATCTCAATGGCACGGTCAAAAAACTGGCGGTAGCGGTTATTCTCCGAACTGTAGTCGCCGGACGCGCCCATCTTGTGCGCCACGATATAGCCGATTCTGGCATTGGGGTAAGCGTTCAGGATTTTCAGGATCAGCGTTTCAAACGCGCCTGTGAAATCACTGGCATCCGCAGGGGCATAACCGCCAGCGGACAGTGTGCCAAGTCGATCCACCCCCAGTGTGTCCGCGTCATTGCAGCCGCCTTCGAAAATCACATAATCAGCCGTGGGATGTGCCGCAAGTGCTGTATCAACCTGTGTTGGCACCCATCTTGCTTCTTCCACACTGTCTATCGGCGAGATCGTTCCGCCGTTCCTGCCATAATTGCCCCAGGTCATTTTATTGGCTTCACCAATCAGGCCAGCCCAGCCGTAGCCGTATTCAGCGGCATCGGCAAGCGTGGTCGTACCGGCACAGATGCTGTCGCCAAGGAACACAGCCGTTTTACCTTTGAGGATATTGTCGTGCTTGTCGTTGACATTATCCGTTTCGACCTCCACCTCAATATACCCATATGGGATATACTCGGAAGGATACTCCCTGTCCTTGACGATCATCAGCGTATCCAGCATAGTCGCGCTGCCATCAAACGCATATACCGCCGCACCGGCATCAACCATCGTGTCAGTGACCGTAAATTCCAAATAAGAATAGCTGTCATCAATGGCTGTCAGTGTTCCCGTTACATTCTGCAAAAAGCTATTATCTTTTTTCAGAATCGGCACTCTTTGGGCATATGAAGAGCCGTGCATGACAGCACACAATATGGTGCGATATGTTCCGGCTCCACGCAATGGCACATAGGCGTAAAAACCGGACGACATCGTCGTCAGAGACGGCCCGCTGGAGGAATGGTAGAAGATCGACCCAATGACCGCTGTAGACTGATCAAACAGGTTGTCAGACAATACCGTTTCCGTCGCCGTATCTGCTTCGGCTGAACCGCCGGAACCATTTCTGACGGTAAAGGTCGATTCCGTTCCATCGGTCAGCGTCACGGTGATCACATTTTCACCGCCGTCCTCTGTACTCTCCGTAGTCTGCTCAACAGATGCAATGCCTACGCCCTGCGCACCAGTGTCGCCCTTTTCACCTTTCTCGCCCTGAGGCCCCTGCGGGCCGGTTTCACCCTGGGCGCCGGTGGCACCGGTGTCACCCTTTTCGCCTTTCTCGCCCTGAGGCCCCTGGGGTCCAACCGGCAGTGTAATTTTCTGGCTGGTTACCGCGGGCATGTCTGCGTCACTGGCGGTAAAAGATACTTCCATCGTGCCATCATCGATCTGCGCCAGCGCGGGCGTGTAATAGCCGCCATTTTTACCGTCGGTTCCGCTTTCCGGCAGTTCCTCCAACAGTACATATCGCCCGCTGTTGTAAATGACAGTGCCATCAACCGCAATCCCCACACGCTGATATTCGCGCTTATTCACGCACTGGAACACCACGCCGTCCGGACTGAGCATCACCAAAGGAAGCGTATCACCGCTGCTCAGGCAGCAATACACCACCCGACCAGCTTCATGGGCAGCCTGAATCTCCGCGAAAGACTTATCTGCCTCCGGTGCATCTCCGTCCTGCATCACAGTAACCCAAAACAGCTCGGATAACTCCAACTCCTGAACCGCCTCGTTCACTTCCGCCCGGATATGCTCAGAAAGAGTCTCATAATCCTCCGGAGTCATGGCCGCATCCGTCAGATTTGCCTGAACCCGAACCGGTACAGAAAAGAATGTCAGCTCCGCCCCATCCTTGATCAGCGTCACCTGCAGCTCCAGCACTCCCGCAGCGCTGAGTACCTGAGATGTCAGATACACGGTCACCTGATTGCCGCTGATGAGGTAAGCCGATGTTCCGTCCGGCATTGTGTCGTACGTGCCGCCGGAGCCGTCCAGCAGCCTGCGATACCGGATCATGGCCGTTGCGCCTTCCGGCACAGTCCATGCGGTTTCCTCTGCCAGCAGCGTAAATTCCACCGCCCGGGCAGTATCCCCCTGAACGGTCTCGACGATGTTGTTGTCCGTCCGCCGATCCAAATGGAGCGTGATTTTCTGCGTAATCATCATAATTATGCTCCCCCTTTCACTCGGAATGGGAAAAGCAAACGGAGTTGCACCTGATGGTGCAACTCCGTAATTCGGAACACTATTACGCAGTCAATTTTGACAGCATGTGGTTCAGATCCTCCTGCATGGCGCGGATCGTAGCAGCATCCACACCAGACCAGCCTTCGGTATTCAGCTCGAAGGTGCGCAGGCGCACATAGAACAAAACGCCGTTGTCCGTCGTCATGGTATGCACCACTGTCCCCTTCGTGCCTCCGAAATTCACGGCGAAAAGCGGCTGAGCCTCGTGACCGCCGATCGCTCCGTGGAAGATGACCTCATAACCGTCGCTCTCATCCGTGGTGATCTCCAGCTCCTCGACCCACTGCCCAGGGAAATAGAGTGCGCCATACGGCGTATCGATAACCAGTTCATCCCCCTGAAGCTCCGGGGGAGTGGCACCCAGCGGCTGCAAATTCAGGCTGTCCAGCACATCATTCAGTGCTTCCTGCATACTCGTGACGATCGCCGTTTCCTGATCGCTCCAGGTTTCGTCCGGCACAAAATCACGCACTGTGACATAAACGCCCACGGTCACACCGTCCTGAGTGGTCACCTGACCGGCAGCCGGGTGCTTTGGCTCACCGAACTGCAGGGAAAACAGAGGCTGCGTCTTACCGCTTTCCAGTTCAGCATAAAAGCTGATGCCGTAATCCGCGCCATCGTTCAGCTCCGTTTTCAGATACCGCGCCCACTCCCCGGGAAACACCATCTTGCCATAGGGCGTTTCAATCACCTGATCCTCAGCCGTCGGCGTGCTGGACTGTGTCGTATTCTGCGTCCCGGCGGACGATCCCGCACCGGCAGCCTGATCCCGCTCCTTCAGGCTGATCACAGCAAAAACGGTCAGGATCGTCAGCAGCACCGTCAGCAGTGCGATCACAATGATCATCAAAACACGGTTTTTATCGTATCTCATAGTAAATTCCTCATGTGCCCATAAAGCGTTTTTCGACAAGCCCCATGCCGGGGCTTGTCGAAAGGATTACGAGTCGTAACCCGACCGCCGCCTCAGCGGCGGTCGGAGAAATTTGAATTATCCGATGACCAGAATGCCATCCTCGCTGAAGTCGTACTCGCCTTCCTCCAGCAGATCATTGTGGTTGGTGATCCAGTACATGCCGGTGGCCAGCTCGCCGTTGGAACGGACGTAGATGTAGCTGCCGTCCTCCAGCTTGGTCAGGCCGGTGCCGATCTGCTTGATGCCGTCCACATAGTAGCAGCCGTCCACAATGCCGTTCTTCTCGGACACGACCATCTTACCGTCAGCGCCGAACTCGTAGAAGCCGGCAGCCTTCAGGCCGTTGGTGTTGGTGATCCAGTACGTACGGCCCATGACGACCTGGCCGTTGGAGCGGACATAGTAGTAGCTGCCGTCGATCTGGATCAGACCAGCATTGCACACGATCTTGTTGTTCTCGTAGTAGTAGCCATCCACGATGCCGTTCTTGGCTACCTGCATCAGACAATCCGCGCCGAAGACGCACTTATCGCCGGAAACGATGGTGGCATGGTCATTGACATTGGTCACATAGTAGGTCGTACCGCAGACCAGCGCACCGTTGGACTTGACATAGACCCAGCCGCTGTTCTCAACGCCCTCAGCATCGGCGGTTGCATACCACTTGATGCCGTCGGTGGAGATCAGGCCGGCGCAATAGCCCTTCACGCCGTTCACATAGTAGAACCAGCTGCCGTCCTCATAGTAGAAGCCGTTCTTATCGGTGGGAGCAGGGTTGATCAGGCAGCCACTCGCGTCGAATTCGTAGATGCCCTGCACAATGCCCAGGCTGTTGGCAGGCACATAATAGCTGTCGCTGACTACCAGCGTACCGTCGGACTTCACGTAGATGTAGTTCTCATCGACCTTGGTCAGACCGTTGCCCAGCATCAAGCGGGCGTTCTCGTAGTAACGCAGCGTGCCGTCTTCCATCTCGGTAATGCCGTCGTACTTGCACAGCTTGCCGTCAGCGCCGAAGGTGTACAGGCCGCTCTTAACCGCGCCGAAGTCGGTATTGTCGCGGGAAACGTAGATATCACCGGTTGCCAGAATATTGCCGCCGATGGTCTCATCACCCAGGAAGTAGTAATACTCGCCGTCAGCTTCCACCATGCCGGGATGCCATGCGATCATGCCGTTCTCCACATAGCGGGTAGCATCCAGATAGGTGCCCATATCGGTAAGGGTATTCTGGAACTTGCCGTCCTCAGCAAAGACGAACCAGGCTTTTTCAGCATCGATGAACTCGATGCCCTTGCTCTCGCAGTAGTCCAGGGTATCCTGATCAGGTGCGTAGGTCACGCCATTGATGGCCTCAGAGGGATAGGGAACACGGACGATGCCCTCGGCACGGTAGCCGGTTTCGGTATCCAGGTAGTACCAGGAGCCGTCGATTTCAGTCCAGCCAGTCTTCTGAATCTCATTATTGATCTGATATGTCCAATGCTGCTGCATAACGTACCAGCCGGTAAACTTAGCAACGGGGGAGACATTCAGCGTTTCAGCAGGCATCGTGTCGCTCGTGATATCCCAATAGTTGAAGGTATACACACCGATCGCAAAGGCGGGATCGTTTTTCTCATAGGGCTCGCAGGTCAGATCCTTCAGATAATCAGCGACAACTGCGCCATAGGGAACCTGCATGGTCGTGAGTACGTCACCCTTCAAATCATAAACTGTCAGGGTATACTTCTCCACATAATAGCCCCAAATTGCGTTAGCAGCGCCGTCACCGTCGAAGTAAATATTCGCCTCGTCGGCAGGCAGGGGCAGGTCAGCAGTCTGTGCACTGTTATCGTTGAAAATAACATAGGTTGCATTCTCAGGAATCTCAATGCGCCAGAGGCCATCGCTGACCTTTGTCATGCTGTCACCAGGCCAGTTCTTGCCAACCGCAGTGGATCCGGTGAAGAAGTACGCATTCACCGTAGACCACTGATTGGGATTGGTGTAATAGATCACGTTGGCACCGGCATCCAGGTTCTTCGTTTCAGTGATTTCTTCACCGTTCGCAGTAATGGAAGCAGTGGCAACCACGACGCCGTCAACCAGGGTGTAAGAAACGGTCTTACTGGTGATATAAGCATTGCTGGGGCAGTTCTCGCAGTAAGCCGTAGCCGTGCAGGTGTTGTAATCGCCCCACACAAATTCGGGTTCACCGTAGACATGGACATGATCCAGTTCAGCGGTAACGATCAGCATATTGGTCTCGATATTGTAGCTGAAGGTGTAAGTGCCGCCGGATGCCTGCAGCTTGCAGTCCCCACCAGTTGTCGTCATTTCCCAGCCAACAGAAGATGTGGTCGTAGTCGTATCTACGATCGTGCCGTCGTTGCCCATCCATGTGCCGTTGTCAATGATCTTAAATTTATAGGTGCCAGCATCCAAATGCATGGTGTAGGTGTAGTTACCACCCTCAGTCCAGGTCATGCTGTAGCCATCCCAATCATTGAAACCGCCATTCAGGGTCACGACCAGCGTATCACCGCAAACGGTACACTTGCCGTTGACATGGTTGTGCGCACCGGTAGCGGAGGTAGCCGTGCCGCTCTGCAGCAGATCACCGCAGTTGGCGCAGTAGGTGTCGCCGGTGTAGCCGCCAGCACCGCAGGTAGCGTCGACCTTGTTCTCAACCTTGGTGCCGCCAACGTGGCTCTTGCCCTCGGTGTAGGTGGCGGTGTAGGTCATATCGCCGGTAACGGTGGTCAGATCCTTATCCCAGCCGGCGAAGGTGTAGGTGGTGCAGCCGACAGCTGCCTTATCGGTGCTGCCATTGAAGGAAGGAGTTGCGCCGTACTCGTACTCCTCGGGAGTAGAAACGCCGTTCACGATCCAGGTAATGGTATACTTGTTGACGGTGGCGGTGTAGTGCATGGTGACAGTCATTTCGCCGGTCACCACGGTCTCACCGCTGACAACCACATTGCTGTTTTGATCCTTCCAGCAGTCGAAGCTGTAGGTATACTGAGCGTCTTTCTCAGGCAGAACAGGGTCTGCGATCACCAGTTTGGCAAAATGGTTGAAGGAAGCACTATAATCCACTTCGCCATCACCGTTGGTGTCAAAATGGATCATGTAGCTCTTAATGGTGTACACAGGGGTAATGGTCACATCACTGGTCACATTGGTCGCAGTGCCATTCCATTCGCCATTATAGCCATCCTTTGCAGGAACCGTGGGGTTCTTGGTAGCGCTGCCGCCATAGCTGACGGTCTCGCTGTCCACAGTCTCGCCCTTTTCGTTCACCCAAGTCACGGTGAAGGTCTGCACAGCCTCACAGACGCACTTGCCATCCACATAGGTGTGATCAACAGTCTCCACCTCGGCGGAGCAGCAGGCGTGCTTCTTGGTATGGGTGCCGTTGTTATTATTCGTGTAGTTGAAATTCTCGCTTGCGTGGTTCGCAGTGTTTTTCTCACCATAGGACTGACCGCAGTCGGTGCAAACCGCCAGAGCGTTACAGTAAGCGGTACCGCCGGAGCAGGTGGTAACGTTGGGCGTAGAGCACACATCGCAGGTATGATCGCCATCTTTGGCATTGTCGCTGTGTTTGCCGGTAGCGGGGATGACCTCGCCGTCAGCAATCTTCACGCCACATTCGCAGTAGGTGTCACCGCTGTAGCCAGCCTTACCGCAGGTTTCGGTCACAGCGTTCTTAACAGTGGTGTTTTTCTTGGTGTGGTTCGCGGCGTTCTTATCACCATAGGACTGACCGCATTCCTCACAAACAGCCTGAGCCATACAGGTGGCCGTGCCGCCGGAGCATTGGGTAATATTTTCCTTACCGCAAACATCACAGCTATGATCGTTGTCGCCGGTCTTGTCGGAGCAGCCTTTATCAGCAGGCTTGCTGCAGTATGCGCAGTTGTGGCTGCCGGAAGCGGCAACGTGCGTGCCCTGAGGAACATCACAGCCGTTGTCGCAGGCATGATCCTTGTTCTCATCCTTGTGGCCGGTAGCAGGAACCACTGTCTGTGCCACGATCACAGTGCTACAAGCGGAGCAATGAGAACCCTCAGTCAGACCAGTGGATTCACAGCCGGCCGCAACAGCAGCATCCGTCACCACATTCGTGTGGCTGGTGCCCTCGGTGAAGTAGGCGGTGTAGGTTTCATCTGCAGTAGCCGCAGGCAGAGCGGTACCCACAGGATACTTCGTACCAGTCGAATTCATCCAACCGGCGAAGGTGTAGGTAGTGCAGCCGCTGGCGGCCTTGGTGGGAGTGCTGCCCTTGTAACTGGGAACATCACCGTTATCGTAATCCTCGGTACCCAGCTCGGCATTGTTGGCACCGAGCCAGGTAATGCTCACGCTCTGGCACTTGGCGCACTCGCCGGTGTACCAGCAGTCGTGGGTAGTGCAGTAGTTATAGGTCGTGCCAGCCGCCGCACCGGTGGTATCCACCAGAGTGCCGTCGCCATTCTTGAGCTGGACAGAAGCCAGGGGGATGTAGTAGTAAGCAGCGTCTTCCTGGTCATACAGATAGCCCATCTGATCCTGACCCGCGCCGTTATTCATGGCAACAACGCCAGTCTTGCCGGAGGAGATGACGTTAGCGCCGCCGCCTACCACGGTGAAGTCCTCATTCATGACATCCTTCCACGTAACGGTGGAATACATAAAGCCGTCGGCGACCACGGTGCCGTTAATATCGATGGTAACGTCAGTCAGGTCGGCAATGGTACGGGTCTTGCGGGTGGTGCAGGAATACTCAATGGGAGCAAACTGCTTGCTGGGGTGGACGTATGTTCTGCCTGTAACATTTTCAAGGCTGTCCATGTTCAGGCCCTGGGTCCAGTTGTCGGCATCAAAAATCTGGAGTACATAACCTCCGACGGTAACGACCTCGCCGGTAACATCGGTATAGGCCAGATTCAGGGTAGCGCCCTGATCAATGGTCAGGCTGGAGCCTGGAAGCATCATCATGTTCTGCTTCAGGGTAGTAGTGCCGGAGTGCAGATGGATCTCAATGTTATTGGTAATCGGCAGGACAAAGTCAGCAGAGTTGACAGCTGTTGTGCCCAGTTCCAGGTTCATGGAGGCCAGGGCGCTGTCGCCATAGGCATGCATTTCCAGTCTGTCGGTAGCAGGATTATAGTCCTTGATGAAGTAAGATCCTTCGGCGGGCTGGAACATGGCACCCTCACCAATGAACTTCACCGTTGCGCTGTTACATGTATTGGACATGAAGATGGAGGTAGCGATATACTCCGTGGCGCCGTATTCGTAGCGGGTAGCAACCTCCACGTTCTGGACATAGTACTGGCTCAAAGGGAATACAAATAGCTCGGTCGCCAGATTGGAAGTGACGCTGCCGCCGCGGAAGTCCATGATCTGGAAATTCTCATAAATGGAGGCACCGGACTTGGCGGTGATGGTGCCATCGCCATAGATATAGCCCCAGCAGTACAGGTTCGCACCGCTGTTCAGGTCGATGTGAGAACCGGCCAGCATATTCACATAGCCCAGCTTGTCCGTGGGGCTGCCGCCGTACTTACCCAGCTTGCCGCCTGCTGCCGCGTGACGGCCGCCCACTTCGATATTGCCGTTGACCGTGATGTTGGCATCGGCCGCCAGGTTCAGGGTGCGATACGCGGAAGGAGTTACCCAATCCACCAGAGTATCTCCCATTGGAATGATGGTGGTATCACTGGTACAGTTTGGGTTAAGACCGTAAGCCGTGTTGGCATCGTCATAGGGAATCAGCAGAGTGGTTCCGGCGGGAATGGTGTGGCTGCCGGAGACGGTGCCGTTGTTCAGCAGGATAATGGTCTTGGTGGTGCCTGCCGCGGCGGCAGCACCTGCTTCGGTCAGATCGTCATACTTGGCGGTGCCCACACCAAACAGGGCAACGCTGTTGGAAAGGAACACGGGGGTAACGGTCACATCCTCAGCAGCCGTCAGCGTGTAGCTGGCATCCTGAGAGAGATAAGTACCGTCCACCTTCTGCCAGCCGTAGAACTGATAACCGGAGGCCGGGGCAGCCACCAGAGCCAGTTCCGTGCCCGCGGCAACGGTCATTGCCGTTTCCGCGGTGACGGCGGTGCCATCGACGGTGTAGGTACCGTTGGCACCGGGCTTGAAAGTGATCGTGGGGTCAGCAGCAGTGGTGCTGATCAAGGAAATATTGGTAATCGCCAAAGTACTTGTCGCATTTTTGGGAGACTTAAAAGTAATCGTAATAGCCGCACCATTTGCCAATATGCCTTCGTAACTACCGCTGGTAGGAGAAGATGCACTAATCGCTCCCGAAAGGGTCGGATAGGAATCAATGATTACGCCATCATAATAACCAGAAAGTTCCCAGCTAAATTTCAGCGTAGCCTCTTCGCCCAGATCGTTGGTCATGGTCAGGACGGTGGTGGTGGTATTTAACTTTCCACCTGTTGCAGTACCGGTAATGGTATTTTTGGAGGCCACGTAGCTACCATTTTGATTGGTAGAGTTATATTCCCAGCTTGCGGTCAGACCTGTAACACTTGTAGTCAGAGAGGTCGCCGCATGGACATGGTTTGCCGCCATGGTGGGCAGCATTCCCAGAACCATGACAAATACCAGGGCATAGGCCATGATCCGTTTCAATGAAATCTTCATTTTCTTCATCCTTTCTTACGCGAAATGGAAGGTGTCCCATTGCGGGACAAAATATGTATCATCAGGTGGCTCCACCGGCGGCTGCCGCCGGTGGGTGATCCATCCATTGATCACAGATACAGTCTGCCGTCCGTACCCCAGTTATAGCTGCGGTTGCCAGGGATCAGGCCGTTGGTCGTGGTGGGCCAATAGCTGCCTGTAGCCAGCTGGCCGTTGGAGCGCACGTAAATGTAGAAGGTCGCGCCTGCTTCGTCAGTCATCTCGACCACGCCCGCGCCGTACTGAATGACATCGTTCTCATAGTAGTACAGCTTGCCGCCGACTTCCACGATGCCGTTCTTTACCTCAGGCTCCACAGGAGTATCAGGCTCAGAAGGCTCGGTAGGTGTCTCAGGCTCGGTGGGATCCTCGCCGTCATCGGGCTTCTCCGTCTCAAGGAACAGCTTGCCATCCGCACCGAATACATACTCCTGCGCAGGCAGCAGATTGTTGTGATTGGTGACCCAATACTTGCCGATGGCAAGCTGGCCGTTGGAACGAACGTAAATGTACGCCCCATCCTCCAGCTGCACCAGACCGGCGCAGTACTGAATGGCATCGTTGTTGTAGTAGTACAGGATGCCGTTAACGCTGACGATGCCGTTCTTCACCTCGGGTTCATCCGGCTCGGAAGGATCGGTGGGTGTATCCGGCTCCTCGCTCTCAACGACCATCATGCCATCCGCGCCGAAGGTGTACATGGCCACAGGCAGCAGGCCGTTGTTATTGGTGACCCAATAGTTGCCGATGGCAAGCTGGCCATTGGAACGGACGTAGATGTAATTACCATCCTCCAGCAGCACCAGACCTGCTGCATACTGGATCACATCGTTCTTATAGTAATACAGCGCGCCGTCAACCATCACAACGCCGTTCTTCACTTCGGGCTCATCCGGGGTGTCGGGCTCATCCGGCTCAACAGGGGTGTCAGGCTCATCCGGCTCTGTCACAGGAGGATTGACCATCCGGCCCTGCTCGTCAAACTCGTAGGGGCCCATGGGCATCAGACCGTTGGTCTTGGTGGGCCAGTAAGTACGGCCCTTGACCGCCTTGGCATTGGCACCAAAGTAGTAATAGTAGCCATCAATATAGACCAGACCGGGCTCCTCCTGCCGGACACCATTTTCCAGCAGATAGGTGTCTTCGCCCACATGGTACAGGCCGGAAACATCCTGCTGCCACACGGCATCTTCGCTGAACAGATAGCAGGCGCTGGAGCTTCCGTCAACGGTGCGCACCCAGTGCAGGCCACCCGCCAGTGCAATATACTGGTGATCGATGTAATACCAGCCGCCCTGATGCTCGACCCACTGGTTTCTCTGCCAGTTGCCGGCAAAGCGGTATTTGTAGCCGCTGGAGGTCTTGACGACCTCGCCCTTCATGCACTTGTAGTCCACGAAGTAATAGTTGAAATGCTCAACCTCGATCCAGCCCTCGCCCGCGCCGACAGCGGCGTAGGTATAGGGGCTGAAATAATAATAGTAGCTCTGGCCGTCAGCTTCCGCAACGGACTGCCAGCCCTTCTGCAGAACGCCGCCAAGCGCATACATCAGGCCGCTGTCTGTTTCGATGATGCCAGTGTACACGCCGAGGCAAACACCGTTTTC
Organism: uncultured Clostridia bacterium; assembly: GCA_947367115.1. GTDB lineage: Bacteria > Bacillota > Clostridia > Oscillospirales > Oscillospiraceae > Faecousia. Next base: position 24,446 of record CANBCW010000006.1, read on the forward strand.
ATCGAAATTGTAGTACAGCTTGGTGGAAGCATCTTCGTAGCTGGGCAGCTGCTGCAGACCGGTCACTGCCACATTATCCACAAAGTAGTACAGTTCCTTGTCGATCTCGTACCAGCCCTGACGGTTGGTCTTGTCGAGAATAAAAGTATCCTCAAAATCGGCGTAGGTAGAACCAAATCTTGCGCCCTTCTCGGTTGCACCGCTGATGATCACATCCGGATTTTCAAAGGGATACAGACCATACTGTGCCTGATTGGCAGGATTGCTGGAGAAGGTGTAAAGCGCATTGGCTCGGAGATAGATATCATAACTGACATTGCCGGTATTCTTGATGACGAGCTGATTCTCGCTGTCCCATGCAGCGCCGTCCTTGGGCGTTGCCTTAAGCCCGGACAGAATACAAATGGGATTTGCCGTAGCAGGATCAATCGCTGCCGTCTGGTCATGCCAGCCGCAGACAATGGTCAGATTGTTGTTCTCATCCAACGCTGCGTTCTTAAGATAGAAGTAGTCATTGGATACCTTCAACTCGGAAACATCTACATCCAGATCGGTATCCAGCTGAACCACAATCCGAACCTCAGTCAGAACGCTGACACGCTCAGCAAGCTGCAGCAGGAAATCCCATGCTGTAGCGCCGGTATCCGCGCCAGGCAGCATATAGGTCAGATCTGCCAACTGGGCAGGAATCTCAATGGTAGTCATGTCCAGAGCAAAGGTGTAGCCCAGCTCCATATCCTCACCGGGAGTGACGATCTCGTAGAGCACATCATCCTTTGTCGTGGCGTTGTTCACTTCACGCAGCCAAGCCAGCGTGCGGTTACCGGCAGTAGCATTGTCAAAATCGAAATATGCTTCGTCTGCATCGAACACCGCAATGCTCATTTCACAATAAGCGTCCTCATTCGCATTCAAGATCGCAGCAATAGTCATTCTCCGGGCACCAAGCGTCTTGGGTACGGTAAAGTAGAACCCGGTAAAAGGCACATCATCGTAGTAATCCAGACTTGCCGCGAAAATATCGTTCTCATTGATCGCAACAACATTGCCATTATAGGAAGCCTTCAGCGGCAGCTTGGTAGCCACATCAAAAATAACATTCATGCTGCTCTGCGTAAAGCTCAGGGTGTCAGGAATAACCACATTCAGGGTCTTGCTGCCGACGACAGTGCCGTCGACCACCAACTGCACCTCCACCTCGCCATTGTCTGCGGCGGTGAAGATGCCGTCAGCAGAGATGGTGCCGATGGAGCTGTCAGAAACCTGCCACACAGCGCTCTCAGGGATGGGAGCCGCATTGCCGGTGTTGCTGACACCGGTAGCCGTCATGGTCATTTCGGTACCGATGGTCAGATAATCATAGTCAGAGGTAATGTTGGCGTGGTCGAACTCCTTAGAAGACTTGGCGGTAGAAATCGCCACCAGAGAAGTTGCCACGCTGCGGGCGTAACCGTCGGAAGGACGGTTGACCAGCTGCAGACTGTCGCTGCCCTCAGGCTTGGACAGATAGGTGGTAGAGCCGCCGCCGTCCAGGTTGACCGCATGGACACAGCCCGCGTCCAGCATGATCTGGGCGATCTCTTCCATGCTGCCGCCGGCGGAGAAGGGCTCCTGCCGGCCGTCCAGAACCATCATGACGACCTTGCCCTCAGCCGTGATGCCGATGGCAGTGCGGCTGGCCCGGGAGGTATAGTAGCTGGAGGTCTTGTTGACCGCCATTACGCCGTCCTTGACCAGAGTAGCGCCGAACGCACCGACAGCTTCCTGAATCTGATCCTTGTAGGTCTCATACTCAGCCTTGGTGCCGATCATGGCGGTGCCGTCCTTCAGGATGGCAAAGAAGCCATCGCCGTCCACGGGATGCCATTCCACACCGTCCATAACCAGCAAGCCGCCGGGCTTACCGGTGGACATATTGTAGCCGTCAGCATTGGTAGCAACGATCACATTGAAGTTCTCATTGGTATCCTTGTAGTTGTTCAACAGAGCCTTGGCCTGATCCTCAACACGCTGCATGCCCCAGCCGCCGCCGGGGTTGTTGTCCTTGTAGTTGGCCATGATGGTCACATCATCACGAGTCACATCCACAGTGGCAACGTAATATACGATCTGCTTATTGTCGGCAGTCGTGGCGTAGTTGATGGTCTGCACAATGCCGGGAGCCAGCACGGACTCGGTGCTGGAGAAAACGGAGTAGTAAGGCACCTCGCCGGACTCATCGTCCTCGCCGGTATCGCCCTCCAGCCGGTCGCCTGCCAGTTCAAACAGATAGTCAGCGAACGCATAGCAGGAAGCCGTTCTCAGATCGGTGCAGTCGGACAGCCCCCGGTCAGCCTCCAGAACCTTCAGGCCGGTATTTGCCGTATAGGTACCCAGAATAGCTGCGCGCACATCGTCCTGCGTTTCCAGACCGCTGAAGCGGTTGTTCAGGAAGTACGCGGCACGGTCAGCGTCGGACAAGCTCTCCGTGAAGTAACCCTCCATGATGGTGCTGAGCTTGGAGGAACCGGCCTTCAGCACGGTGATCAGATAGTAAGCATCCATATCGCCGTAGAAGTCGTCCATGCCAAAAGCGTCATCCGCATTGACACCGAAGCAGTTGACGCGGATATAATCCGCCATCTCCTCAACCGTGCCGGCAGGAACATTGCCGTATTCCTTGCTGTACAGCATCAGGTCGCACAGGTCGCCAGCCCAACCGCCCAGATCAGCAGAAGCCGCAGATGCCACATAAGCAATGTTCATGGTGCCGAACATGTGGCCAAAGTCCACCTGATTGCCATTGGGCAGCTTGAAGTCGTCAATGACGATATCCCGCAGATCCATGGCGTTCGTACCATTGGCAGCATCCTGCGCCTCAACATAAGCAGTAAACGCGGTAATCTCTTGACCCGCCAGGGTGACCCAGTTACCGTCATTATACCGGTCAACGCCGGTACGGATAAAATTGATGACCAATTCATTGGCATCTTCACCCTGGTTGTTAGCTGCGTATGTATCAGCATAGCCTTCCAGCACCTTCAGCGCGCTGACGAATGCCTGATAGTCATACACACTGCCCGAGGCGAAGGCGGCCATCGGCAGCAAACCGATCACCATCACGACCGCCAGAACGATCGCAAGCCATCTCATAGGCTTTTGTATCTTCATGACAATTCCTCACTCCCTCATAGTATCGTAACAAAAACCACATCATAAATCATCTGTACGGGTTTTTCGCAATATGGGCATAATGCGCCTACCCCCGCAGATTACTATGCTATTCTATTCTAACATGCCATTTCCAATTTTGCAATAGAAGATACAAAAAAACAGTGCCAAAACCTTTGGCACTGTTTTACATTCCGTATAAAATTTGGCAGCCCTATGACTTCCGCCAGACCATTTTATCGACCACTCCGGTATAGGACTGGATGATCTTGACCACCTTCGTGGATACATTCTCCTCCACATAATCCGGCACCGGAATACCGTGATCTCCGTTTCGGTTCATCTCTACCGCGGTATCCACCGCCTGCAGCAAGGAAGCGGTATCAATTCCCGCCAGCACAAAGCACCCCTTGTCCATCGCTTCCGGGCGCTCCGTCGACGTGCGAATGCAAACCGCGGGGAAGGGCTTTCCGATGGAGGTGAAGAAGCTGCTCTCCTCAGGGAGCGTGCCGGAGTCGGACACCACTGCAAAGGCATTCATCTGCAAACAGTTGTAGTCATGGAACCCCAGAGGCTCATGCCGGATCACCCGCTGATCCAGCTCAAAACCGGACTGCTCCAATCGCTTTTTGGAACGCGGATGGCAGGAATAGAGGATGGGCATACCATATTTCTCCGCCATCCGGTTAACGGCAGTGAACAGAGAAATAAAATTCTTTTCCGTATCAATGTTTTCCTCCCGGTGGGCGGAAAGCAGGATATATTTTCCCTTTTCCAATCCCAGACGGCTGTGGATATCACTGGCTTCAATTTTAGAAAGGTTATCCCGCAGCACCTCCGCCATAGGAGACCCGGTCACAAAAGTGCGCTCTTTCGGCAGGCCGCAGTCGGCCAGATACCGCCGGGCATGCTCGGAATAGGCCATATTCACATCGGAGATGATGTCCACGATCCGGCGGTTCGTCTCCTCCGGCAGACACTCATCCTTGCAGCGGTTGCCCGCCTCCATGTGGAAAATGGGAATGTGCAGCCGCTTGGCACCGATGACACTCAGACAGGAATTGGTATCACCCAGTACCAGCACCGCGTCGGGCTTCACTTCCGCCATGAGCTGATAGCTTTTAGCGATGATGTTACCCATGGTCTCACCCAGATCACTGCCCACCGCATCCAGATACACCTCCGGATCTGCAAGCTCCAGATCCCGGAAGAATACACCGTTGAGGTTATAGTCGTAATTCTGACCGGTGTGAACCAGCAGGCAGTCGAAATACCGCCGGCACTTTTTGATCACCGCGGACAGCCGGATGATCTCCGGCCGGGTGCCGACAATGATGAGAAGCTTCAGTTTTCCGTTATTCTGAAAGGATATTTGCTTTTCCATTTACTCCACCCTCTCAAAGTAAGTGTCGGGATGCTGTGGATCAAACGGCTCATTTGCCCACATGACCGTAACAAGCTCTTCCGTTTGACTCAGGTTTATGATGTTGTGCGTGTAACCCGGAAGCATATGCACAGCCTCCATTTTCTCTCCGGAAACCTCAAATTCCAGCACCTCTCCCGACCCGATCTTTCGCATCTGAATCAGGCCCTTCCCGGACACCACGATAAAAAGCTCCCACTTGCTGTGATGCCAGTGCTGTCCCTTGGTGATCCCCGGCTTGGAGATATTCACGCTGAACTGACCGCAGTGCGCTGTCTTCATCAGCTCCGTAAAGCTGCCCCGGTCATCCACATTCATTTTCAATGGAACCAACACCTTTTCTTTCGGCAAATAAGAAAGATAGGTCGAATACAGTTTCTTTTCAAAGGAACCCGCCGGGATCTCCGGCATGGCCAGCGTGTTCGGCTGATTTTTGAACCGCTCCAGCAGGCTGGCGATTTCGCCCAATGTCACCCGATGGGTGGTGGGCACATAGCAGTAGCGCTCGCCGCTGACCGGGGTCAGCCCATCATAGTCGCAGCGGTGGGGGTCGCCTTCCAGCGCATCCAGCATTTCCTCCACCAGATCATCGATATACAGCAGTTCCAGCTCTGTTGTCGGATCGTTGACCTGGATGGGCAGATCATTGGCGGTATTGTGGCAGAAAGTAGCCACCACGCTGTTGTAATTCGGACGGCACCACTTGCCGAACAGGTTAGGGAATCGGTACACCAGCACCTGCGCACCGGTTTCCTCGCCATAGGCGAAGAACAGCTCCTCCCCCGCCAGCTTGCTTTTCCCATAATCCGACTGGCCGTAACGCCCGATGAGGGTAGCCTGAATGGAGGAAGACAGCATGACCGGGCAGGTATTCCCTTTCTGCTTCAATATATATAATAATGTAGAGGCAAATCCAAAATTGCCCGCCATAAACTCCGACTGATCCTTCGGCCGGTTCACACCGGCCAGGTTAAACACAAAATCCGCCCTGGCGCAATAATCATCCAGCAGCGCCGGATCCGTGTCGATATCGTATTCAAATATCTCGCCGACAGTAAGATTGCGGGTGCGGTTTTTCCCATCACGGATGGTTTTCAGGGTTTCGCACAAATTCTTACCCACAAAGCCCTTAGCTCCGGTGACCAGAATGTTCATCCTTTCGCCTCCATAGCAGCCAGCTGCTGCCGGATATAGGGGAGCGTCAGCAGTTTTTCCTTCACCTGTTCCACCGTCATCTGCTGTGTATTGCTGCTGTTAAATTCGGACAGGGGATTGCGCTGGACATCGCCCTCCCTGAAATACTTGTCGTAATTCAAGCTGCGCTTGTCACAGGGCACCCGGTAAAAATCGCCCAGATCCATCGCACCGGCACATTCCTCGTTGGTGAGCAGAGTCTCGTACATTTTCTCACCGTGGCGGATGCCGATGGTTCTGATCTCATAGCCGGGGGCGAACAGATCTGTCACCGCCTTTGCCAGTGTCTCAATGGTGCAGGCCGGCGCCTTCTGTACCAGAATATCACCGCTTTCGCCATGCATAAAGGCAAACAGCACCAGATCCACCGCCTCCTCCAGCGACATGACAAAGCGGGTCATGGAGCCATCCGTAATGGTGATGGGTTTCCCCGCCCGGATCTGGTCGATCCACAAAGGAACCACACTGCCCCGGCTGCATAGGACATTGCCGTAGCGGGTGCAGCAGATCTTCGTGGTGGATGTGGTGCGGCTTTTTGCGACCACAACCTTCTCCATCATGGCCTTGGACGTGCCCATAGCGTTAATGGGATAGGCAGCCTTATCGGTAGACAGGCAGATGACGCTCTTGACCCCTGCCTCAATGGCGGCAGTCAGCACGTTATCCGTGCCGGTAACATTGGTTTTCACCGCTTCCATCGGGAAGAACTCACACGACGGCACTTGCTTCAAGGCTGCCGCATGGAAAATATAATCCACGCCGTGCATGGCATTCTTCACCGAGGCCAGATCCCGCACGTCGCCAATGTAAAATTTGATCTTATCCGCCACCTCAGGCATCCGTACCTGAAAGTCGTGGCGCATATCATCCTGCTTCTTCTCATCCCGGGAAAACACACGGATCTCTCCGATCTCCGTCCCCAGGAACCGCTCCAGCACAGCATTTCCGAAGGATCCGGTACCGCCGGTGATCAGCAGGGTCTTATTTTTAAATTGAGACAGCATTTTCATCAACCGTCCTCTCTTTTTGTTGCTTTGTTCACGTTTTTCAGGGCTTTCAGCAGCCGCTTGCCATTGAGCAGCAGCATCATGCCACCATAAACACCGCAGACCGCCACCAGAATGATCAGGTAGTGGATGCCTCTCGCGGCCATCCACGCTTGCACCTGAAACATCAAAAGGGTCGCCGCCAGACTTTCCGCCGTAAACAGCAGCAGAAATTTCAAATCAAAGAACCGATGGAGCTTCGAATTCAGTTCTTTGGCTCCCATGTGGAGAATCAGCAAGCCCATTCCAATCGTGGTCAAAAGTGTGGCCACCGCCGGCCCCGGCAGCCCGATCCACTGATACAGCACCACATTCAGACCAGCGTTGGCCGCAAGGGCACCGATCGCCAGGAGCATCAGCGCTTTGGTCTTTCCCGCGGCGCTGAGGATCAGGGTGATGTTTGTAAAGCGGAGCAGATCTACCAGAATGTAAATGCAGAATATGGTCAGACCGCTGGCGTACTTCTGGGAGTACAGCAGCTGCATCAGCTGGGGCGATGCAGCCAGAGCGGCACAGCACAGAATGCCGGTAGAGATATACGCGATCTCCAGAAAGACCCGATAAATGGAAACTGCCTTTTCCCGCTCCCCCATCGCCACCAGCCGCGTAATCTCCGGGATTAACACCGTCGTGAAGGAGGTCATAATGATGTCAAAGGGCAACACCTTTGAGGCGTTGGAATACACCGCCAAGGTCTCCGTATCCGTCATCAGCGCAATCAGGTACTTATCCAGATCCCGGTTCAGTGTGCTGACCACCGTAAACACCGCCATTGGGGCGCAATAACGAAAAATTTTCTTGAACAGCCGCAGATCAATGCTTTTGACGCGGATGGAGCAGTTATTTTTTCGCAGGATGATACCAAACAAGGCAACCTGCGCCACATCCAGCACCAGCGTAGTCGCAAGGATCACCGCCACATTCCGCGCCACCGTGACAACCAGAACCACAACGGCCAGCCGCAGAACGGATACCACCAGATTGCGCAGCGCCAGCAGCCGTGCTTTTCCCACTGACACCAGCAAAATCTGGAGCATGGAGAGCAGGTTTTGGAGCAGGGGCAGCGCGGCGGCAAAAATCAAAAGCCCCGCCACATCCGGATTGTCAAAATGGGTACACAGCGGTGCGCTCAGGAGCATCACCACGCAGCCCGCGGCCGCGCTGATCATGCACTGCAGCGCAAAAATCGTAGAGATATAGGACTCACGCTTTTTAGTATCCGCCTCGCTGCAATAGAAATAATTCACACCATCCATCATGCCGAGAATCGTCAAGGATGTCACCGTAGACACGATCAGCAGGATTTGGGAATAGGTGCCGTAATCATAAACGGACAGGAACTCCGACAGCAGCCGGGTAACCGCAAGTCCCAGCACAATGGTCACCAGCTTGATGAACATCAGCAGGATCGCGTCGCCGGAGGTGCCCCATTGCAGCTTATTCCGCTTCATATGCAATTTCCTTTACCACTCTTGCAGGATTACCGGCCACAATGGTGCAGGGCGGCACATCCTTGGTAACAACGGCATGTGCTGCCACGACGGAGCCCTTTCCGATGGTCACACCTTTCATAATTGCCGCGTATTCGCCGATCCAGACATCGTCCTCAAGGACGATGGGCTTGGATGCGGAATGCGTCCAACGCCATGGTTCTCCCTCAAAGCCGCCCATGCACATTTCGTGCCGGACTGTCGGAGAAGTGGGGTGATTGTTGTTATCAAAAATGTGAACATGGTTGGAAATGATCACGCAGCTGCCGATCCGGACGCTGTTTACGCTGCCGATCACGGAGCGCTCATAGATACAGGTGTGATCGCCAATGATGATCTTACCGTCGCCCTGCGATTGCAGCGCACCGTAGATTCGGCAGTGGTCACCGATCTGAATCCGTCCCGGGCCGTCCGCCGTGCAGTTGGCGCGGACACAGATGTTCAGGTTTTCCCCCACTTGGGCATATTTATGGAATTTTTTCATTTTATAATGCCGTTTGATCCGGGTGGGAATACTATTTTCCCCCCGGCGGAGTTTTTCGATCAGATTTACGATTGCTTTTTTCATAGGATCGCCTCGATCTCCTCCCTGACCCATTGAGCGGTGGTCTGCAGCCGGTGATTTTTCAATCCTATTTGGAATGCCTTCTGCGCTTGCTCCAGCCGCAGCTGAGGATCTGTCACCAGCTTCCGCAGGGTCTCATGCAGCGCCTGCTCATCGGATACCAGCACCGCTCCCTCCGCATCATTCAAATATTGGCTGGATGCCGTACCGGAAGGGGCAAAACTCACAAAGCACCGCCCGGCGCACAGGCACTGGGCAATTTTGGTTGAAAACGCGTACTTGAGCTTCGGGATGACGTTCTCATCAAAGCTCTCCACATGGAGCAAAATGTCTGCCTTTTCAATGATCCAGCGAAGCCGCTCCGCATTCACAAAGCCGTGGTAGCGGATATTTTCGCAAGCTTCAAACCGCTTGGCATCCTCCGCCTTGGCATTGCCGTAGATATCCAGCCGCAGCGCCGGATCGATTTGGTGCAGAACATCCGCCACCTTCAGCAGACTGTCGCTTCGTCCAACCCCCAGATTGCCGAAATAAGTAATATTCATGCTCCCGCCGGGCTGGTAAGGCACCTGGCTGCATTCAGCACTGTTGTAAGCGATCATCGCCTTTCCCCTCCGGGGGTACATGGCTTCATACTCATTTTTCAGCATTTCGCAGTTGTAGATAACCATAGCGGTTCGCTCATTGAGCCTTCCGTACAGCTTCTCAACCTTCCGATAGTAAGCCCGCTCCAATCCACGGCGCTGTTTCAGGTCAATGATGCGGAACGCCTCGCCGTTATACAGCACCAAAGGCTTCCCGGTATCCTTGCAGGTTTTCAGCACCAGCTTGTCCATGAAAATGCTCTCGCCCACCATGTAGACAATGGCATCCGGTGAGAATTCCCGAATCCACGCTTTCAGGCGGCGGTGCCCCCAGGGGCTGACGCTCCACAGATACTCCCGCAGCCATTTCAGCCAGAAATTATACTTCTGCTTTTTCAGCCACCCCGGAATCTTTTTGGGAGAACCGCTCTGTGATGGAGCTTTGGAGTCAGGCTGCGCATCGGGAGAATACGCAAAAATATGCTGTGCCCGCTTTCCAAAAAATGCTTTGACCATCTGCGTATCCGTTATCCGGAAATAATGGTGAGCTGCCGTAAAATCCGGCGGCTGCACATCACAGTAGACCTGTGCCTTTTCCTCCGGGTTAAAAGCGGAAAGCAGATTTTTCATGGTGATCCCATTGGCGTTTTCATTCGAAAATCCGCTATGGGAAAAGACTAGCAGCTTTCGCATGGCCGATCCACCTCCTCCTTTTTCGTGAGCAGAATGGACAGAACCGCCAGACTGAAGCAGGCGTACGTAATAATTGAGAACATGCCATGCAGCGCAAAATGAAGCACCAGCACAGTGAACAGCACTGCGTATTTGGCAAACAGATTTTGTTTACCGGTCTGCCTTGCCTTCCTCTTCATGAGGTGCGTCATCGCACCGATAAAGCAAACGAGCAGCAGCAGTCCGATCACGCCGATATAGTACACGATCTCCAAATACAGATTATGGGGATCCTTTTGCAGCCCCTGCGCCGCCAGTCCCTGACCGAACAGGGCTGAGCCGACATTTTCTGTAATCACGTTCATATAGGCCACAAAAACCTCACTGCGGCCCGTCGTCAGCTCATCCAGATTGGTTGCGTTGGTCAATCTGGTCAGAATGACGGCAAAGGGCGAAAAATCCGCAAGCAGTAAGACAGCCGCTGCCACTGCTCCGGTAAACGTCAGCGCCACGCCCCTGGCAAACTTCCGATCCCAGAATTGCCATACGACGTACACCCCCACCAGCAAAACCAGCATCAGGAAGAACGTCTTACTGTAGGTCAGCAGGCCAAAAGCCGCAAATCCGACGCCCATGCACCAAAAGTGCCAGCTGCGGATGCGATTGGAATTTTTCAGTTTCATCAGCAGCGCCAGGGCTACAATCAGCAGGGACATGTAGTAGTTGGGATCCTGAAACAAGCCCTGAAAGCGCATCAACGTGCTGCCCCAGAACGCGGGCACTTCGCTGCCCCGAATCGCGACGATCTGGGATGTGTTGCGCAGCAGCAGCGCATAGGCAGAAGACACCAAAAGGCTGATGCAGAACGTCTTGATGGTTCGCTCCGCGGATTCTTCATCCTGCTTCGGCAGCAGCACGCACAGCATGAAGAGCTGGCCAAAGCACAGCAGGAGGTTGCTGATTTCAAACTGCATCCGCAGAATCAGATAGTTTAGCAATATGATCAGCATGACATAGGATCTGTCAGCCCGGATGCCGCTGCGGACAAAGTACCAAACAGCCGCAAACAGGCACAAATAGACCATCAGTGACATTCCCCCGGATGTCCGAAAAAGCATCGAAATCGTTGTCAGCGCTGCATAATCCGTGACAAATACCCGCTCATCGTAGCGAATGACCCGGTATACACAAATCAGAAATGCCGGATATACCAGCAGTGATGTGATGAATGGTGCCATGAAGTTCAGCGCCATCACCACTATAAGCCCCCACAGGGGATAACGCTCCTCCCGGATCGGTGCCGGGCGAATGCTCTGAACCATTGACATACTTTCATCCCTCGATCAGCGCGCGGAACTGCTCCACCGCCGCAGTGTTATTGACCGTCCGCCGAAGCAGTCCAGCCTTCATTTCTTTTAATCCGCCGTCACGCAGAACATGGATCAACTGCTCGTTCAGGGCTTCCTGATCATTTTCGCAGACCCAGCCATTTCCACGCTCCGTGACCATTTCATGACTGGATGTGGTCTGAACAGTGAACACCGGCAGGCCAAGGCAGGCCGCCTCTTCAAGCACCATCGGTGCCGCCTCATGGTAGGAAGTCAGCAGGAATAAGTCGGCGTTTTTCATATAGCGGTAGGGATTGGCCTGCTCGCCGTAGAAAACGACATTCGGCTCCAGCCCCTTTTCCACGGTCAGCTCCCGGAGCTGCCGCTCCATAGCGCCGCCGCCCACGATGTGAAGTGTGATCGGCAGCCCTGCTTCACGAGCCTTCGATGCTGCGAGGATCGCCCGCTCGATGCCTTTTTCATGCGCCAACCGGGCAACGGTGATCACATGGATATGACTGCTGTCATACGTCACCGGCTCCTGTTCCGCCAGTGCGCGGATCTCGTCGAACCGATGACAATTGCGCACCGTGACGCATTTTTCGTTTAATTCCGGCAAAATCTGCTCAAATGCCCGGCGGCAGCCGTCGGAGCAGGCTGCAATTCGGTCAAACTCCGCCATCAGGCGGTTGTTGGCTGGGTCGTTGGCTCCGCAGCTGCCATAGTCACAGTGCAGGAACGCAGCCTTCTTTTTAGCTTTCACCCGGCGCAGTACGAAATCCTGAACGCCGCCATAAAAATTCTGCTTTCTGCCATTGTGCAGAAAAGCGATGGCACAGTCGTATTCCTCCGGCAGTGTTTTCTGGCTGGCCAACAGCAGTTTCATCAGCGCAGGGCGGCCAAAGATCCGGCATAGGAATGCCATCCCCCCGCGCTTCAGCTTGTGAAGCCCCTTGCATTCACCTTGGCTGACCCCCAGATAACGGAACAGGCTGCCGCATTCGATCACATTGATTTCCGGCGGCAAATTCTCCAGATATGCTCCGGTTCGGCTGAACAGGCACAGCGTCACCTCATACTGTCCCCGGATCTCCCAAAGGAGGTTGTACAGGCTTTTCTGCACGCCGCCGACCTTCATATTGTTATTAACAATGATGATCTTCTTCATATGCTTTCATTGTCTTTCCGCCCTGAATGCCGAGATAGACCAGCCGGATGCGGCGCATGACACCAAGTTCCGTCTGCCGTTTGAAGTTCACGGCAAAATACAGTCCCATCAGCCAGTAGGCTTTGGGGAACAAATGCCGCACCAGCACGCCTTTATCATAAAAATACTTTTCATTGTAACCCACGAACCAACTGGAGCTGTCCTTACGGCACTGGCCCAGTACGTACGGATGTGCGCGGACGCGCAGCCCATGATCAAGGCAATTCTTGAGGAACAAGCTGTCCTCCCCCGCGCTGAAGCGACAGCCGCCGCCAAAGCACTGGTGGAACGTGATATTGTGGCGCAGGAGCGCCTCACGGCGAACCGCGATTCGCACCGCACCGTAACGCATGGCGTTCCACACCCGGATGCGTCCCTTTTCCAAGTGCCTTTGCTCCGTGACCACACCGTCTCTCGTGATGTCGATGCCGAACACCAGCACATCCGCGTCGGGTGTTTCCAGGAAGGCGTCGAGTACCGACTGTGGCATATCGTCCCGGTAGATCATGTCGTCATCGGCGAACAGGACGAACTCCGCGTCGGATGCCAGCAGGGCGATATTGCGGTTCAACCCTACACCCCGGGTAGCGGTGGTGATCATTTTAACCACACCGTATTCCGTAGCCTGCGTGGTGACTTCCTCCCGACCCGCCTGATTGGCGATCACTGCGTCACAGCGCAGATTCATTTGCTTTACAAGGGATAGGTCTTGCTGATTCATTGTTGCGACCAGTACCTGCAGCCGTGCCATGGGCTTCGACTCCTTTATGCCAAGAATGCGGATTTGGACGATACCGTCAGCAGTATCGTCCCGAATATCCATATTTACTCCGCGGGGGTATAGTTTCCGTTTTCCTTCAGAGAGGACAACACATCGTTGACCGTTTCCTGTGTCGCGTAGAAGGTGGTCAGATAATCACCCGACAGATGCGCTCCGGGGCTATAGATCACCAGCGTCACCGTTACCGGCGCTTCACCGTCCTGCAGATCCATGGAGCCAGCAGCAAGACCGTCCGTGCCGTTGAACCAGATGGAATACAGGTTCTCCGCCTGCCCATTGATCCGGGCAGTAAAGGTCAGAGCAGTCTGGTTTCCCTGATTCAGTGCTTCCACACCGATTAGATCCGAAAAGGCGTAAGGATACTTGACTTCACCGTAGGAGGTATCCACCACCATCGTTTCCCCCTGGCGTTCCGAAGCGCCTATGGTCAGCTCCTTCAGCGGCCCACGATCCGGGTCGTAAACAGCAGGCTTTTGATCCCTGCCTAAAAAAACGCAGGCTGCCACGATCAGCGCGACCACGCCAACCACACAGCCCGCAATCAACAATCGTTTCTTGTTGGGTCGTTTACCCCTGGTATTTTTTCTCTTAGTCAATGAACATGCTCCCTTTCTCATTCAGCGGATGCTTCTGGAATACTCCGTAATCTTCATCTGCTTCTGATCCTCCAGATAATCCTCATAGGAGCGATCCGGATCCAATATCAAGGCATGCGCTTTGCACCGTCTGGCACTTTCCGACGGCAGCGCCATATAGTCACCGTAAATTTGGGTCAGCATATCATCCCAGTTCGCTGAAATAGGGAAGCTGCCCCGCACAAAGGGCTGCTCTGTGGTATCCTCCAGCCACCGGCGGGGGAAAACATTTTTCTCATAGCGAGAAGCCGCGCCCAAGAAGGTATGCACCAGTTCGGTGCTGCCCTTGCCTTTCAGCTGCACCACAGGACGCACCAAGCCCATCGGAACCAGCCGGCAGAGCGCCATAAAGAGCTTCTTCGCCGCACTGTCGGTCAGATACCCACGTCGGCTCAGCCCCTTGGCGATGACCACCTTGGAAGCCGCGAACTGCAGTTTGCGCACAAAGCGAGAATCGGACAGGTTGTCGCAGGGGAAGATATCCATGTAGATGCCCTGATGCACCAGAGGATCTTTCGGGATAAATTTCTCCATACAGGCTGTGCCATTCCTGCGCAGCTTGGAGAAGAACATAGGCCAATGCTCAGAAAATTCTGCCTGCAGAAAATACTGATCCCCATTCAGTTCCCGGGGCGCGATTTGCAAAAACCGTTCGTACTCCGGCCGGAGCATGACCACATCCAAATCATCATCCCATGGGATAAATCCCTGATGGCGGACAGCGCCCAGCGCGGAACCCGCAAAGAGGGCATACCGAATATTGTGTTTTCTGCAGATGCGATCAAATTCTGTCAGCAGTTCAAACAGGATCTCCTGATGCCGCCGCAGGATTGGCGCAGAATAATTTTCCATAAACATGACCTTTTTGCCTGCGATTTTTTCTTTGAGCCGACGCAGGCGGTTCGGCTCAGCAGATCGTTGTCAGCTCAGCGGGCACCCTCGTGGGTAAAGACCAGGCGTACCGTTCTGACCAGGCACCGCAGATCCATCCGCATAGACATATTTTCTATGTACTCCATGTCATAAACGATCTTCTCTTCAGGCTTCAGATCGTAGCCGCCGCTTACCTGCGCCCAGCCGGTCAAACCGGGACGCACCGCCAATCGGTTTCGGAAGCCATGAATATAAGTTTCAAACTGGTCATAAAAATAAGCGCGCTCCGGGCGGGGCCCCACCAGACTCATATCGCCTTTCAGGATGTTCCAAAGCTGGGGCAGTTCGTCCAGCCGGGTCTTGCGGAGGAGGCAGCCCACCTTGGTGCAGCGGTCATCTTCTTTTTCCGCCCACTGCGGGCCGTTTTGCTCTGCGTCATCACGCATGGAGCGGAATTTCAGCATGGTAAAGATCTTGCCATCCTTGCCCACACGCTCCTGCTGGAAAATGACCGGCCCTTTGGAATCCAGCTTGATCAGCAGCGCAATAATCAACATCGGCAGCAGCCCCAGTGCGCCGACGCACAGGGAAAACAGAATATCAAAGCCGCGCTTAGCAAACGCATACAGTGGAGATACCTTCGGTGTGACCGCTTCAACATGGTAGATTGGTGTATTTAATTGTTCCAAATCTCCCCTTACGGTTACTGTCATGAAGACATACCCTTCCATTTTTAGTAATCTATCGTATATTTTATCACACTTATTGCCGGATATCAACATCTTTTTATTGGTAAATGGTTTATCCGTTAAGTTTGCTCCGTTTGTATTGAATTTCCTCACATTTTCTGATATAATGTTATCTGGAAATAACAGGCACCATGTTCAGTGACAGCAAAGTAAAGATAAATAAAGGGGGAACATCCGGATGAATGGTGAAAATGAGCTAATCAGCATCATCATGCCCGCCCATAATGCGGAAAAAACCCTTCCTCTGGCAGTTAACTCTGTGCTGGCTCAAACCTATCAGAATTACGAACTGATCATCATTAACGACTGCTCCCATGACCGCACGCTGGCTCTGGCGGAACAATATGCCAACACAGACAGCCGGATCCGTGTGCTCTCCAATGAGGAAAACATCGGCGTCTCTCTGACCAGGCACAAAGGCATCGAAAGTGCCCGCGGTGAATGGCTTGCCTTTCTGGACAGCGATGACGCATGGACTTCGGACAAGCTGGAAAAGCAAATGATCCTGCAGCGGCAGAAAAATGCCAAGTTTATCTTTACCGGATCTGCCTTCATGGACGATCAGGATGCTCCGATCAACTGGATCATGCATGTTCCCAAGAAAATTGGCTATCGGAGGCTGCTGAAGCAAAATCTCGTGTCCAATTCTTCTGTGCTGATACAGAAGTCCTGCTATCTGGAGCATGAGTTCATCGGAAACGGTCTTCACGAGGATTTCGTGTGCTGGCTGCGGCTTCTGCGCTCCGGAGAAGCCGCTTACGGCATCGACGAGCCGCTGCTGATCTACCGGCTCTCCTCCAGCTCAAAATCAGGCAATAAGCTGAAAGCCGCAAAAATGAATTGGAACGCATACCGTGCCGCGGGACTGAATGTACTGGAAGCCTCCTACTACATGGTCTGGTACGTTGTAAACGGCCTGCGCAAATATCGTAATTTAAGGTAATGCAATAGCCCCATTTGACGGATGGTATCGTCAAATGGGGCATTTTTATTCCCGATGATCAGGTTTTGGGAGAATAAAGGTATTTCAGGATCACCTGATCCAGCGCTTCCTCGTCCACATGGTATTCCATATACTGCTCGCCCTTAATATTTTCGCCCTGGATGGATACCATATCTCCCATGGTGTAACCGGCGTACCGATCCGCAAAGGATGCCATGGTCTTTACGGAACAATCCGTCACCATATACGCATCCACGGCATCGTAGGTATTGATCACGAACCTGGCGGAACTTTCCATACTGGCCTTCAGCGCGTCAACGAAGCTGGACATGTATTCCTTCTGCCGCTCCATACGAGTCAGGTTCAGCTGATCTCCCAGCCCCTGCCGGGTGCGAACAAAGGTCACCGCCTGCTCGCCTCTCAGAGTTATCTCGCCCATCGTAATGGTGGGGTCGATCTGGGAAAAATCATCGGTAACTGTGACCGGAACTCCACCCACCGCGTCGTTAAGCAGGGTAATGGCATCCATATTCATGGTCACATAATAGTTGATGTGGAGGCCGTACAGAAAATCCGAGACCGTATCGCGCAGGTTCTTCGCACTGTCCTCCAGGCCGGAGCCGTAGGTATGCGCCAGCGCCAGCTGACCGTGGATTGTGCCGGCCTGCTTACCGCCAATACCCAGCACCGGAATCTCCAGCATGGTGTCCCGGTTCAAGCTCAGCATATGAATGGTCTCATTGGTCTCATCAAAAATCAGCAGGGAGACCATATCCGCCTCACCGGAATTGTTGTAGGATTCACTGCTCACGACCGGGCCGTACTCATCAATACCAGCCACCAAAATGACGGTGATATCCTGCCGGTGGAAATACTCCACGCCATCACGGACAATGGTCTTTGTATTGCTGCCCAATGTGGTGCCTGTGGAATGAAAAACAGTGGACTCCAGAAACTGGAGCCCACTGATAATGAACACAAGCACCAGAATCAGGATGACAATCAATATGACCGGATTTCCGCGTCTTTTTCTGTCTTGCATATCGAACATCCTATTCCTGCTTTGTTAAGCGGTCTGTGATCAAGCGCCGCGCTTCTTGGCATCAATGCGGTAGATCACAGTCAGCGCAATGATGGCCACCAGAGCGATCACGGCGACCAGACCCCACAGAGACGTATTGCCCACGTCACCGGTCTGAACAGGAGGCTCATCGGCAACCTCGACGGAGAATTCCACAGGGCACAGCTTCTCAAACACACAGGTAACGGTGCCATCCCCATTGTTCTCACAGCTGACAATGGGATTCCACTCGCTCTCCTTGTAGGTCATAGCATAAACATCGGCATCAGCCGCGACACCCAGGTCAAAGACCAGAGTCAGCGTCACGCCCTCGGGCTCCAGCATCTCAGGGTGCTCCTGACATACGAAGGTAGCGTCAAACAAATCACGGATAACCATTTCGCTGCTGTTCAGCTTGGCGTTATGCTTCTCATAAGGAATGGTCATCTCGCCGCTCTTCAGCTTGGCGTAGACATCCAGCAGAACCGTTCTGGAAGCGTCCGGAATCTCAGTGGAGGTCTCGGCTTCGGAGACAGGAGTGATGATCAGGCAGCCTTCATAAACATAGTCAATGATCTGACCGTCATCGCTGCAGATAACACCAATGGCGGGATCGCCGTTGGGGTCGGTCACAGGGACAATCTCAGGGGCGGGCTTGTTGGTAACACTGGGGGTAAATTCGGTCTCAGCAGCAAATGCAGGCACCGCACAGGCCACGCACAGCATAACCGCAACTAAAACAGCAAGAACTCTTTTCATTTTGCTCAACTCCTTAATTATTTTCACACGCCTTTCGGGGGCGCATTGGATTTACATGTTTTTTTCGGGCCGCTGCTCGCTCTGTTCGGCAGCCTTCTTCGCCGCGCGGCTGGCAGCAATGTAGCTGCCCTCGTAGCGGCTGTAGCTTCGCTTATAGCCACGGTACTTTTTACCGTACGCGCGGGAGTCCTCCTCGGTGCAGTTGAGCACCACACCCAAAATCCGGGCATCGACAAAGCTGAACTGCTTCACAGCGTCACTGAGTACGGTACGGTTGCAGTAGTTCTGACGAACCACCAGCAGAACGCCGTCCACCAGCTTCGCGGCAACCAGCGCGTCACTGACCTCACCCACGGGAGGCAGGTCGAGAATAATGTAATCATAAGAACCGCGCAGCTGATCCAGAGCCTTGCTCATGCGGCTGGAGTTCAGCAGCTCAATGGGGTTGGGGGGATTGCGTCCCGCCGCGATGACATTGAACCCGCACTCCTCATCTCCGGAACCGTAATGCTGGACGATCTCCTCCATGCCCACCTGTCTTGTCAGATAGTTGGACAAGCCCGGCAGCTTCTTGATGGGAAGCTTCGCCGACAGGGAAGGCCGGCGCATATCACAGTCGATCAGCAGCACCCGCTTATCCAGCTGCGCCAGAGAATACGCCAGATTGACCGAGGAAAGGCTCTTGCCTTCGCCAGCCATGGCGCTGGAAACACCGATAATATGGCAGTCGCGCTCATCCACAAAGGAGAACTGCAGCTTGGTACGCAGCAGCTTGTAGGCCTCGGATGCGGAGAAGCTGATGCCGCTGCCCACCAGCACAGGATCCTTGGCACCGGCCACGGTGCGCTTGCCGCGCTGATCGCCGCCATAGTGATAGTAGCCGCCCTTGCTCTGAACCGTCATGTCCGGCACAGCTGACAGCACCGGATGGGAGCAGCAGATCTGCACATCTTCCTCCGTGCGGATGGTCACGTCAAACAGCTCATAAAGCACGATAACGGAAATGCTGAGTACAAAACCCACCAGGAAACCCAAAACCGTATTTCCCATGTAGCTGGGGGAGCTGGGCTTACTTGCCACGATGGCCGACTCCACAATCTTTGCGGAGGTGCCTTCGATGATGTTCTTGATGCGGGTGGGGAGGATCTGGCCAACTGCGTTGGCGATCCGCTCCGCTTCCACAGGATCCGGACTGGTGACTGTCACCCGGAAGATCTCCGTACCGTTGACTGCCTCAGCGTCGATCATATCCTGCAGATCTTCATAGCTGCAGTCGACACCGGCGTAATCAATCACGTCAAGCAGTGTCTCACGGCTTTCCAATATTATAATGTATGAGTCGACCAGATTCTTCGCGGCGGTGATATCGCCGGAATCGATACTGACCGAAGCATTTCCAATGGACAGGTCACTGTTATTGTTAACATAGAACATGGTGGACGACTCATACTTGGGTGTGATCACATAAAAGCTAACCAGAAAGGTCAGCACCGCGCACACCAGCGCAGATAAGCCGATGATCCAGCTCTTGTTCAAAAGCAGCGATACCAGCCGCTGCAGGTCGAGCTGTTTGGGCTCACCCTGCGCTTTCGTTTTTTCGCTCATATATAGCCTCCGTGCGGCCGTTCGCCGGCAATTTCCGCCGCAAACTGCCAATGGGCACACTATCCCTTTTGATAAAGATTACTTTGTTCTTGTATCATATCATCTTTCTTTGGGTCTGTCAACCAAAATCGCGCGGAAATTATTCCATTTTTTTCAATCCTGGACGGCAAAAAAGCGGCTGATCGCAGCCGCTTTTCCATCCTATTTCAAATAACTGTTTTATATTTTACATCTGCGCCCGCTGACGTTCCTGATTCCCCAGCACCTCCGCCAGCGCCGCAATAAATACTTTGTTGGTGGGTCGGGGAACCATGCCATTCCGACAGGGCTGGAAATAAAGCCGCCAAACCTTTTCGTCCCGATTGTCCCACGCGCTCTGGATCGCGCTGCGGATGGCGCGCTCGATCGACTCCCGGCTGGTGTCATAACGCTTAGCCAGCGCGGGATACAGCGCCTTGGTCATGGACTGCTGCGGATCTTTCTCAAACAGGCCAATGCCGATCTCCAGGTACTGATAGCCCTTATGCTTCACAGAAACCCCAAGCGCCAGCAGGACATTGGAGGTGGTCGTTCGGGGTATGGGCATGGGGACGCTGCAGCACACAGACTGGCTCATGTCCTGGATCCGCTCCGCCAGAGCGTGTACATCACAGGGCTTCATCATCAAATAATCCACGCCCACTTCATTGATCGCGCGCTCAATATAAGGGCTGGTATAACGGGTGGTCACCAAGGTTTTCGGCCGCTTGGATGCAAAGCCCGCCGCCTTCAGCACGGAGAGCCCATCTAATCCCGGCAGCGCCAGGTCCGTGACCAGGAGATCGGGTTGGAAGGATTCCAGCAGTGCCTGAGCTTGCAGTCCATCGTTGCAGGTTCGCAGTTCATACGCGCCGCCGAGCGCATCCGCCAACGCAGCACAAAAACTCGCCGAACTATCCGCAACCAGCAATTTCCGTGTTTCCATTTCCATGCACCTCAGTTATTTGACAAATTTCTCCATTAGGATACCATATTTGCCCCACTGATTGCAACCCTTTTAAACCACCTTTTCATCGACACTTATCGACGTTTTTTTGTTCAAAATGTCGAAATTGTCGATGAGTTCTATGTTTTGCACAGCTTTATTCGCACATTTCCTACATTTTTGTGCATATTGTTTCCACGCCGTTGATGTCCTCCAAGACAACGTCGCTTTTATATTTGCTGAAAACTTATTTTGCGCAGCAATTTATTTCTCTCCGCACCTCAAAAATCTGCCGTTTTGGCTCTACACGCCAAACAAAGCGTGCCATTTGCTTCTTTTTATCAGATGCGTTGCCGGTACGAGCAAGCCAAAGATAACCGCCGCAGTCACCACTGCATAAATCAACTGAGATATAAAGCTCTGCGAACTTTGGAAAACGCCCAAATATTCGTAGATAAACCCACACAATACAATGATAATGCGAGAATGCCACGCAAAGATGATCATTGTATTTCGCCCCAGCCAAGTCAGACATTTATGATGCAGGGTATGCGACAGGAAAATGATTAGAAAAATCCCGGCAAAGGCGGACAGGAACGTCAGGATTTCGTTGCCATACATTCCGATCGACATATCCAAAGATTCACCCGAAACCCGGATACACAGAAAACCCGGTATCGCGTTCAACGCCAGCAATCCAAGCGCAATGATGCCCTTCTTGAGCAGGTTCATCTGCCCGATACCCGAAAGCCGATGGTACTGTCCTTTCAACAAATAACCGCAGTGGAAGAAAAACTGCGCCACCAACGCTACATCCAAGTTCCAAGGCAGACTGCCCCAGCCCAAGTGGTAACGAAGAAGCCCAAATACGCAGAGCAGCAGCGACAGAGCCGTAGCCACTAACGGATGCTTCCCACATAAAGCATAGAGTCCGTAATAAATTACCTCCACCAAAAACAGGCAGGCCAGAAACCAAACCGTCCAGTAACGCTCCTGAGTGAGAAAGTCTTTCAACATTTGCACATACGCTGACAGTGGTTGCCCCTGAACGGCATATACGATACCAAAAAACAGAAATATTCCACCACCCAGAGTGAAATACGGCAATACCAAACTTTTCAGCTTTCGCTTCACATACTCCGTAAAGCTATATTTTTCTCCAGAGAATACCGCGCCCGACAGGAAGAAAAACAACGGCATGTGAAAAGTATAGATCCAAGTGGATAGATAAGGCACACCTAGATGCCCCAGAATCACGCATATAAGGCCAATACCCTTCGCTGTGTCTATCCACTCAATTCGCTTTTTTGAACTAATGGTCATGAACTTTTCGCCATTCCTTTCGGAGTAAATTCAGCCCGGGATAAATCACCATAGCCGATCCAATCGTAAAAACAATGACAATAAACGGACGAAGCCATTCAATTAATCCACATTCTGTTTTGGGCAGGAAGGCAGCCACCAAATGAATCACAATTGGATGGCCGATATAGACATAGAAGGCATACTCATCACCAATTCGCTCAAGCATACAGCCTTCTAATTGTGGATATTTGATGCACAAAGCAAATAAAGACACAGCAAGTGGCACAATGCCAATATAACTAATATGATTATTCGAAAACAGTGCCAATGTTATCAGAGCAACCCCCAGTCCTGCTGTTGCGCAGCATTTGCCGAAAGTGATACAGGGAATAAAATCTTCTTGATTTTGTCTGATAAATAATCCACACAAAAAATATGGGATTCCACAACACCATGCATTATTGGTTCCTAATGAATTTATACCCAATAGAGGAAGTAGAAATCTTAATACAACTCCACCAGCAAAGCCCATTACAATGAACACCCGAATTTTTCCTGAGAGAAACCATTTATGAAAAATCAAGCAAAATATATAGCAATACAAAAGCGCAAATAAAAACCATGCTACACCAGATACTAATGTAACATTCAGCACTAGCCACATAGCGATGTGTTTAATTGTTAAGATTTCTTCTACAAAGTAGTTGCATACAGCAGTTACAGAAAAATGATATGTAACCAGCAATCTAGCTATGTTCAAGGCATAAGCAATCGAAATCAGCGTCAGTGTGCGCTTTATGGATGCAACAAGTTTTGCTTTGGATGCATTATAGCTGAAGTAGCCTGAAACCATAAAAAATACAGGAACCGCAAAGCCTGCCAACATTGCAATCCATTCCCCAATGATTCCCGGGAATGGTTCGTGAATCAAAATTACGAGAATTGCCGCCACACCTTTCAATACATCCACACTCGAATTGCGTTTTTTGGCAATATCAGGCATAACACATCCCCCTTTTATCTTCTAAACTGGCGCAGCTAATCTTCACCCTGCATCTCTCATCACGGAGTTTCCATAATTAATTGTAATTTGAGTCGTGCATCAAAAAAGGATGGCATCACCGTAACCATTCATGCAATGTCGTGTTATTTGTTATTTTCTTGCAAAGCAGTGCAAACATATTTCGTTGTTGTCACGAATTCAATTTTGATTTGCTTGCCATAGTTCTCCAGCACCGCCGTCATCCCAGCATTCATTGCATCAAAAGTCGCTTTCTGAGCAAAAAATGCCATACTCTGATCCGCAAAGTTTTGCAGAGGATCAAGAGAATATCCATCCATACCGGCAACCAATATCTTTTTTGCCCCCAAACGAATCAGTAGTTGAATAAGCATTAATCCTGCATTATCCCGAACTGCTGCGGTGTTATTCAGCAAATCCCGGTAGCTGGTTTGCAGATACACCCCCATAGCCGAAATATTGGAAGTAATGATGCATTTTCCATATTTAGTCGGATCCAATTCTCGAAAGCGTCTCAGATTGCTCAGGAAGATAAAGTCTGTTGCGCACTCAGGATAGTCGAAATTGATACTAATAGAAACGACATTCTCATCTTTTGCTAGGACAACGATTTTATCTGCTTCCTCTACAGCACTGCGGCCAGGAGCAATGATCAGCACAGACTTGTTTTCAATGCGCTTTTTTAACTCTGCCAAATGCAGGTTTTGAGCTTGTCCAGCAGCCAGATACTGAACATACAAATCCTCAATATACTCCTTGTCGAAACTGACTCGTTTGGTACCGTCCATCATGGAGAATATTTCATCCATGTTTTCCACAGTGAGCGTTTTCTTTGCGTCCAAATAACCGGCATAATTGGGGTGTGTATTATGTTTGGCAGACAGATAGTTCGGTAACGAGTACCCCCACGGACTGCGCTGGTAAAATGGGTTCAGAATTTGGTCAATAATGGAAAGCAATGGTTTCAGAGAATAGGATGCCCCTAGGTTGTCATTCAGATATTCAACAAACAGCTCTGTATTTAGGTTACCTGCCCCTCGTCCCATACCAAACACGCTGGAATCCACGATCATATCCCGATTCGTCCGAATGTCTGCCAGAGCCTGTGCATTGGAATAAGCCAACTGCATATTATTATGAGCATGGTAACCGATTACAATGCCATCTGCCAGCTCATGTTCTACGATGTAGAACAGTCGAATCAGGTCTTTACGCTTCATGACACCGAAGCTATCTACAATGTAAAACGCATAGGGATGAATCTGATTCACCTGATGAATCAACTCCAGAAATTCCTCACCACTGTAGCTCAGAGAAACCATCGCCTGAACAAAGACTTTATACCCCTTAGCATAAACACCAGCGCAAAACTCCAACGCCTGAGCCATATCTTTTTTATGGAACGCCACCCGAATGCCATCGATAGAACCCGCGGCATGTTCCGGTATTGCTTCCAAGTCGTATTCTCCGTAATTGATCATGCAAACAAAAAGTTTTCCGTGACGATCATCCGGGAGATTGGCAGCAGCTTCGTCAAAGGTAGTGTATTTGGTCACATCCGGATCATATGTCACCCGGTTGGTGATAAAGCCGCACTCTACAATATCGATTCCGGCCTCCACAAGACTCCGGATAATCTTTCGACTGTTCTGACCGCCGAAACGCCATTCATTGCAATAGCCACCGTCCCGCAAGGTGCAGTCCAGCACTTTCAGGCAGCCCATAGAATGCCCCTCCTTCTGATAATTAAATCACGATTTCGCCTGCAGCGATTTTAGCTGCAACAATAGCGCGTACCTTTTCCAAATCGTTGGGCGTATCAACTGCAACGGTCTCCGAATTCACCTCAATATACTGAACCTTGTAGCCATTCTCGATAAAGCGCAGAATTTCAATATCCTCCACAGCTTCTACCTTTGCCTTGCCATAGGTCATACCGTAGTCGCAATAGAACTGCAGTGCCTCGGGCTTAAAGCCGTATACGCATACCTGCTTATAGTAGGCATAATCCAAGCTGCCCTTCGGATATGGAGCAGTTGCTCGCGTCAAATAAACGCCTATGCCTTCCTTATTCGTGATGACTTTTGGCACTGTGCAGTTAACCACATCAATAGGGTCCGTGATTTTGGTCATTAGGTTAGATACCTGCAAGTCAGGATTGGTATAAAAGGGGGCGATAGCTGCTTTAATCGTAGCGGGCTCCAGCAAAGGCTCGTCCCCTTGAATATTAACAATCAGATCTGCCGGAATCTTTCTGGCCACCTCACCGATCCGATCAGTACCGGTACGGTGCGTATCAGCAGTCATGATTACCTTCACGCCAAGATCCGTACAAGTGTTGAAAATCTTGTCGTCATCGGTAGCAACGTACACCTCATCAAAGTCTTCCACCTTCAAGCACTGCTGATATACCCACCACAACATAGGCTTGCCGCAGATATCAGCCAAGGGCTTGCCCGGAAACCGGCTGGACTGATACCGCGCCGGAATAACACCAATAATTTTCATATGTTTCCTCCCTAAATATTTTTGTTCAAGAGTACCAATGCCCCCGGAAATCCAGCAGTATTGGCAACATTTGTCTAGGTTACATCAACCTCATACCAAGCCAATGAACATAGGTCCGCATCAAATCCATTGGATATGTGCGACCTGCAGGCA
>CANBCW010000007.1 GCA_947367115.1 uncultured Clostridia bacterium
CCGGTGTAGCTGTCGCCGCAGACGGAGCAGGTATAGGTGGTGTAGCCATCCTTAACGCAGGTGGGCGCGGTGACGACCTCGCCGTAGCTGTGACCCAGCGCTTCCCCCTCAGTTTCTCCGCAGAGAGAGCAGGTCTTGGGTTCGGTACAGGTAGCATCCTTCCAGCTATGGCTGCAGCCCTCTACATACTCCGCGTAGCTCAAAGTAAAGGTATTGTCGCCGTTATCAACCAGCGTAAAGGTAAGCTTAACGCCGCCGGGAACATACAGCTTATTGGAATTAGATCCGGTTACAGACGTACTATACAGAACAGCGGAAGTAACATCCGTTCCAAGCCAGCCATTCGTCATGTACCATCCGCTGTTGTCAGCAGTCTTGACCGCGACATAAGAATCCGAACTGAAGGTGGTAGTCAGCGTGCCATTCACCAGCTTGTAGTCACCCATGTCACTGGCATTCTCTTCGCAGGCATAGTTCATGTTATTGATCCAGCCAAACAGATAGTAGTCCGGCATCGTCACAACAGGCTCTGTCGCACCGCAGGAGCAGGTGCCATTCACATACGTATGACCAACACTGGCACCGCATTGTGTGCAATTGCCGCTGGTATTGTGACTCTCGTGATTACAGGCCTCTCCACTGCGAGTATAGCTCAGGGTCAATGTTCCATCAGTGTTCTCAACCAGCGTAATG
This sequence comes from uncultured Clostridia bacterium, assembly GCA_947367115.1. Lineage (GTDB taxonomy): Bacteria > Bacillota > Clostridia > Oscillospirales > Oscillospiraceae > Faecousia. The sequence continues at coordinate 694 of CANBCW010000007.1, forward strand.
GTTACCTCAACACCAACCGGAATGTAAAGCTTATCTGCATCCGTACCCAGTTCCGATGCCTTGTACAACGTAACAGATGTCACTTCGCCCTGATAACCGTCGGTCATGTACCAGGTAGTATTGGCAGCATCCTTAACACAGACGTAGGTAGTGTCGGTAAACGTTGCGGTAATCGGGCCATTTTTAAAGGAATAGTCGCCCAAATTGGCGTAATCATCACCATCACCGTGATTCTTGCCGTTGATATATCCAATCAAATAATAATCCAATCCTTGCACCACCTGGGCAACACCACAGTTGGAGCACACCCCATTCACATAGGAGTGACCGGTAGCGGCGATCGCTTCCGTCTTTGTTTCACCGCAGTTGGCACAAGTATAGGTGCGGACACCCGCGGCAGTACAGGTAGCCGCCTTGGTTACCGTACCTGTCCCCCAACTGTGCGTACAGATACTATAATCACTCCACGCACCGGTGGACATGGTATAGTGATTTCCCTGAATTGTCAGATCCTCTGTTTTGTTGGATGCGCTATCATTGGTATTATTGTGGAAGATGACTTGGGTGGCATCGCCGGGAATGGTTGCGCTATAGAGCGTTCCATCCACCTGTTTCATGACATCACCGGGCCAGTCTGTCATAGACGTATTATCATCAGACCAGTAATAGATATAGACCGTGCTCCAGCTATTAGAATTGACAAAGTAAATTGTGGTTTCAGCAGCCTTCACCGCGCCGCAGGAGCAAATACCGTTGGCATCGTAGCTATGTCCAACGCTCATACCGCAGGAGCTGCAGATACCGCTGGTGTTATGGCTCTCGTGATCGCACTGAACAGCGTTATAAACAACAGCAATGCCGGTATAGCCGATGGTGCCGGTGATCCGTCCGCCGGAAACCGTGAAGGTGTTACCGGAAACCTGATCGGTGTAAGTGCCGTCCGCAATCTGATTGGCTGTGACATTGACACTGTTGGAACCATTGCAATTGACCAGCACAACGCCGGACGTACCACGCTCGACATACGCAATTCCATTTTCATTGGCAACGTATTCCGACTGTCCAATGAACGCGTTGTGGAAATGGTTGACAGCGGCAACCTCACTCCAAGACCATGCCGTCACCGAAGCGGTACCCAGAGTCTGCGTATAGCTGTCGGGTCTGGCCAGGTACAGAGCCATCGCATCCGCACGGGAAGCAACCAGCGCCCAGGTTTTATTGATATTGGTATTGGAAACATTATCCGAGTTTTCATTGCCCGCGTATGTATCGTGAGACTCTGCCCACAGAACGAGCTGGTCAGCGGTTGCATCCTTGTGATAAGAATAGCTGTACGCGCTGGCGTTGCCGATATTGTTTCTAACACTATTACTCCAGGAGTTATCCGTTACACTGAAATACTTGGTGTAAGCACTGTCCGGCAGAGAACTGGGGGAATTATCGTCCGGATGATACAGCAGTTCGCCATAGCAATACAGGTCAATGCCTCTGGTAGAAGACGCGTAGGATTCCGCGCCATTGATCACGGTAGGCCAGAAATCACTGGCGCACCAGGTATCGTCAGGCGTTTCAATGTGCTTGACCGCATCGAACCGGAAGCCATCCGCGCCTGCGTCAATACACTCCTTCAGATAATTCAAAACATAGCTCTGAACCTTGTCGCTGGCAGTGTTGAGATCCGGAACACCGTCCAGGCAATACTGCGTAATATTATATCTGTCGTTGTAATTTGAAATATTGGTGTTAAGATCGTGCCAGCAGGAGCTGTCATTCTCGATGTAATCCGCGATGTTGGGATGCTTGCCGCTTCCGTTGTAGTCTGCCATGTGGTTGGCAACAACATCAACAATCACTTTGATGCCATACTCATGGGCAGTTTCACACATGCTTTCAAACTCTGCCTTGGTACCCAGCGCATTCGTGCCGGTATTATCAATGCAGAAATCAACCGGCTGATAAAATACCCACCAGTCGTAGGTTTGGCTGCCTGCAGTGGTCTGCTTTACAGGCTGAATGGGAGATGTCTGAACAGCCGTGTAGCCCAAACTGGCGATTTGAGCCATATTAGCCTCAATGTTCCGATAAGACCAGTTCCAGCAATGGAGTGTAACACCATCCTGGACATCACGGTCTGCCGCGGACAGAGATGAAGCAGAATAGGTCTGCTCCGCTGCATTTGCCGTCATCGGCATGGGAATCAGGATCTGGGCAAGAATCAGTGTCAGCGCCAGAACCAATCCAATTGATCTGTGTACAAACTTTTTCATTGGGACCTCCTTCATTTTCCGGCAAACCGTCAGCAAGGCGCTGCAGTCCAACCTATGCTATTATAAATTATATCAGTACACGGCGGGATTGTCTACCATAATTTCAAAGCTGCACCAGTAGAAAAGCAAAAAATCAGCTTGACGCACGATCCCCCTGAGCACACTGCGGCTCAGGGGGAATTTCTCAAATGTTTGATTTAAGCCAAGAAATCATTGCTTCCCGACCCTCTTCGGAAAGCGGGAATGTCGCTTCACCTTCCATCTCACTTTTCTCATAGCAAAAAAGTCCATGCCAATACTGTACAAAAATGGAACTGGTTTCAAAATCAACCTCTTTCGGGGTCTTCATAACCACCTTTGGCTCTACACGGAACCGGAAAAGGCCGAACGAACCGGTGAAGATATTCTTCATAGCAAAGGTATGAAGCGTCGGAATAAACAGTTCGCCCATCACTCGGCCTCCATTAACGCTTCCATCTCATCCAGTAACTGCCCAAACAAGTCAAGTGCCTGTTTGACAGGCTCGGGACTGGTCATATCAACGCCCGCGCACTTCAAAAGTTCAATCGGACTCTTGGAGCATCCACCGGACAGGAAGGACAGATAATCTTCAACAGCGCGCTCCCCCTCCGACAAGATCTTCCGGGACAGTGCGATTGCAGCAGAATAACCGGTGGCATACTGGAATACATAATAATCAAAATAGAAATGCGGAATCCTGGCCCACTCCATAGCAATCTCATCGTCAACAACCATATCCGGGCCAAAATAAAGCTCATTTAGGCGGCGATATTCTGCGCACAGCACGTCCGCCGTAAAGGTCTTGCCCTCACCAATCATGCGGCCAATGTTCAACTCAAACTCCGCGAACATGGTCTGGCGGTACAGTGTCCCTTTAAACTGCTCCAGGAAGTGATTGATCAGGTATGCGCGTTCCTTCTTATCCGTAGTCTTAGAAAGCAGATACTCCATCAGCAGTGCTTCATTACAGGTCGAGGCAACCTCGGCAACAAAGATCACATACTGGGAATCGATGGGGTTTTGGGCAGCGTTGGACAGATAGGAATGGAGCGCATGACCCATTTCATGTGCAAGCGTAAACTGACTGTCCAACGTTCCGGTATAATTCAGCAGAACATAGGGATGGATGGACACACCGGCAGAATACGCGCCTGCGCGTTTGCCCTCATTTTCATAGACATCGATCCACCGATTTTCAAATCCTTCTTTCAAAATCTTACGGTAACGCTCTCCCAAAGGAGCCAGCGCATCATACACCGTCTGCTTTGCCTCTTCGAAAGGGATCCTGCGGTCCAGACCGGGAACAAGCTGCGTATATACATCGTAGAAATGAAGTTCCTCTACACCCAGCAATTTTTTACGCAAACGTACATAGCGATGCATCTTGTCCATATTCTGATGAACAGCCTCGATCAAATTCAGATACACCGAGGTCGGTACGTTATTCTGATCCAGCGACGCATCCAGTGAAGACGGATATTTCCGAGCCTCCGCAAAGAATTGCAGTTGCTTTCCCTGGGCATTCAGCAGGGATGCGGCGGTATTGCGGAAATTTTTAAGGGTTCCGTAGAGGTTTTCGTAGGCACTCTTCCGCAGCACCCGGTCAGCGCCCTCCTGATAAGTGATGAAGGTGCTCTGACTCAGAGGACGCTTCTTCCCTTCCCCATCCACAGCATCCGGGAATTTTAAATCGGCGTTGATGAAGGATCTGAAAATATTGCTGGGGGTCTGCGCCATCTCACCGGCGGCAGCCATCAGCTTCTCCTCCGAGGGAGAAAGGATATGTTTCCTGCGGCGTCGCAGATCAGTCAGGTAGCGGCGGTAACGCTCCAGAGCGGGATATTCTGCATAAAACCCATCCAGCTTTTCATCAGAGATCGCCATGATCTCCGGCGTTTCAAAACTGCAAGATGCGTCAAGCGCGACAACCATGCTCATAAATTTGCCGTTCATCGCCTGATAGATGGCATTTCGTGTATCCTCATCCGCGCGGCGCATACAGTAGTTTCCAAGCAGTAACGCCTTGGCATTCGTCTTTTCCAGCTTCTCAATAAATCGGTAAAGTGTCTCGGCGCTGTCTGCCAAATGTCCGGCAAACGCCGCTAACGCAGCCTGATCTTCCGCCATGGCCGCCATTTCCTGCTCCCAAGCTTCGTCACTGGAATAAATGTCCTCCAGCGCCCAAGTGTCCTCCACCGGGATCTCGGAACGCTTGCGGATCTTGTTCATATCATCCATGGTCTTACCTCCGAAGTTATTTATAAATATAATGTATCATACTGGACAGTTAAATTCAAGGGCACCCGAACCGGGTGCCCTGCATCAGTTATTTGATCCTGGAGTACCAGAAGCAATCGCCATCAAGGGACAGCTTGGATCGATGCCCCGCAAGATGATCGCATCCTTCCTCATCTTCTTCATAATGTTTGCAATCGAGACATTTCCGATTGACCACTTCCGTCAGTCTGCGGTCATACTCATCCTTGGATAGCAGTGTGATATCCGCTTCTGTTACCTCCGAAATCTGCGCCACATTCACATACAGGTATTCATACTCCGTTTCCACAAAGTAAGGCTCGCAGCATTCATCCTCCTTCCACAGCTTCAGCTTGATGAAGGAATGGTAATTCTCGTTCAGATAGTCAACAAATTGCTCAATATTGCTGATGCCATCCGGGTATGAATAAAAGTCACAGTTGCACTTTAATACTTTCATTATTTTCCCCTTTTGATATCCGCGGCGATGATCCGTTTCATGGCTTCAATGCCCACCTTGATCGCGCCGGAGGTATCCTCGGTCATGGACATATCCATTCCCGCCTTTTCCCGTTCCTGGTTCCAAATGACATGGAAGCAGCTGCCGCAGCGCACGCCCAGCGCGGCGGCGACAACAAATAGAGCGGAGGATTCCATCTCGCTGGCCTTGACACCAAGGCGCTTCCAGGACTCCCACTTTTGCAGCAGATCATAGTAGACCGGAGACTTTTCGGGGCTGTGCTGGCCATAGAAGGAATCCTTGCACTGCACAACACCCACATGGGTGCCGTATCCCAGCTCCTCACCCGCCGCTTTCAGAGCCGCTGTGATGTCAAAATCCGCCACAGCGGGAAATTCGATGGGCGCGTACTCCAAAGAAGTGTGCTCATAACGGATGGCACCGCTGGCCACCACCACATCACCGGGCCTTACATCCAGCGCAATGCCGCCGCAGGTTCCCACACGGATAAAGGTATCCGCGCCGATGGCGGTCAGCTCCTCCATGGCAATGGATGCGGAGGGGCCGCCGATACCGGTGGAGCAGACGGAAACCTTCTGACCCAGCAGGTAGCCGGTGTAAATATTGTACTCCCGGTTCATGCCAATATGTACGGGATCATCAAAGTAGGAAGCAATGGACTCGCACCGGCCCGGATCACCGGGCAGGAACACATACCGGCCCACATCCCCCTGTTTACAATGAATATGAAATTGCATACCGATATCTTGCATAAATCACACCTCAAAACTGGAATTATATTGTGATTATAGCACAAGGATTCAGAAATAGCAACAGATGAAAAAGGAAACTGCTGTGCTTTCACAGCAGTTTCCCTTTCATCAGAAGAACGTAACCTGGCTGGTATCCGGCAAGTCACCGAATGCCCCGGCATCCTTGAGCATCTGAATATGGGTCTTGGACACCTTGGGGCAGGCCGCCGCGATCTCCTCAATGGAAATAAACTGCTTGCCTTCACGGCCTTCCATCAGACTGATGGCGGCATTTTCGCCAAGGCCGGAGATGGATACGAACGGTGGGCGTAATTTCCCATCCTCAATAATAAATTTGGTAGCATGACTCTTGTAGATGTCGATGGGCAGAAAATCCAGGCCGCGCAGATAGAATTCGTAAACGACCTCCAGCGTAGTCAGCAGATCCTCATCCTTATCCGTGGCATTTTCATTATTGTCAATGGCATCGATATGCCCCAGAACTGTGTCCATGCCCCGGGTCATCATAACCGCATCGAAGCCGCCCTTCTGGCTCCGGCGGTAGAAATAGGCGGCGTAGAACGCCAGCGGATGATAGACCTTGAACCAGGCAATCCGGAACGCCATCATAACATACGCAACCGCGTGAGCCTTCGGGAACAGGTACTTGATCTTTTTGCAGGAGCCGATGTACCAGTCCGGAACTCCAGCGTCAATCATTTCCTGTTCCGCTCCATCCGGCAGTCCCCTGCCCTTACGGACGGATTCCATGATCTTAAACGCCCGCTTCTCCGGCATGCCGCAGGAGATCAGATAAATCATGATATCGTCACGGCAGCCAATGGTGCCGTCCACCGTGGCGGTCTTGGAGGTGATCAGATCCCGGGCATTACCCAGCCACACATCGGTGCCGTGGGTGTAGCCGGAGATCCGGACAAGGAAATCAAACTTCTCCGGCATGGTGTCCAGCAAGACACCCCGGGTGAACCGGGTATTGAATTCCGGCACAGCCACCGCGCCGGTTGGGCCAAGGATCTTATCATCTTCATAACCCAGAACCTTGGATGAGGTAAAGATGGACATGGTCTTCTTGTCATCCAACGGAATCGTCTTGGCATCCACGCCGGTCATGTCCTCCATCATGCGGATCATGGTGGGGTCATCGTGTCCCAGCATATCCAGCTTCAGGAGGTTTTCTTCCATCGAGTGATATTCAAAATGCGTCGTGATCTGATCGGACTTGGGGTCATCCGCCGGATGCTGAACCGGGCAGAAATCCCAGATCTCATTTTCCTGCGGGATGACAACCAGGCCGCCGGGGTGCTGGCCGGTGGTGCGTCGAACGCCGACACATCCTGTTGCCAGACGGTTCATCTCCGAAGAATTGGCGCTTTTGCCCCGCTCCTCCATATACTTCTTTACGTATCCAAAGGCTGTCTTTTCCGCTACAGTGCCGATGGTTCCGGCTCGGAAAACGTGGGATTTTCCGAACATTTCGGTGCAGTAGGCATGGGCTCTGGCCTGATATTCACCGGAGAAGTTCAGGTCGATATCCGGCACCTTGTCACCGCCAAAGCCAAGGAACGTCTCAAAGGGAATATTAAAACCGTCCTTTTCCAGCTTCGTTCCACATTTCGGACAGTCCGCATCGGGCAGATCCGCGCCGCAGTTGAACCCCTTGGGAACATCCAGAACGGTATGCTTACAATCCGGATTGGGACAGCGGTAATGCGGCGGAAAGGAATTGACCTCTGTAATGCCCGACATGTACGCGACAATAGAGGAGCCTACGGAACCACGCGAGCCGACCAGATAACCATGCTCCAGGGAATTCTGCACCAGCTTCTGCGCAGACATATAGATCACGTCGTAATGACAGTTGATAATATCGTTCAGCTCTGTCTCCACACGCTTGACAAAAAGCTCCGGTGGATGATCACCGTACAGCCGGTGGAACTTGCCATAGACAAGCGCTTTCAGATCCTCGACAGAATTTTCAATCTTAGGCGCAAACAGGTTATGGGGAACCGGACGTACATTTTCGCACATGTCAGCGACCAGATTTGGATTAGTAATAACGATTTCCCGCGCCTTTTCCTCGCCCAGATAGCCAAATTCCCGCAGCATTTCATCTGTAGTATGGAAATACAGGGGAATATCCCGATCCGCATCATCAAACCCTTTCGTTGCCAGCAGGATATGACGGAATATCTCATCTTCAGGATTCAGGAAATGAACATCGCCGGTAGCGACAACCATTTTGCCCATCTCCTCACCCAAACGGACAATGGTTTTATTGAACTGACGCAGCTCCTCTTCATCCTGCGCCAATCCTTTATCAAGCATGAAATGATTATTCCCGATAGGCTGAACTTCCAAGTAATCATAGAAAGAAGCAATACGCTTCAATTCATCATCGGCAGAACCGAAAACAACCTCCTGGAACAGCTCGTTGTTTTCACAGGCAGAACCCACGATGATGCCTTCCCGCAGCTTCATCAGCTCGGATTTCAGGATTCTGGGCTTCTGCTTGAAGTATTTCAGGTTAGAGTCGGAGATCAGATGATAAAGATTGCGCAGACCGACCTGATTCTTGGCAAAAAGGATAATATGCTGCGCATGACGGCTGTCGTGACGATGGATCATCCGAAGCGGAATCATAGCTTCATTGATCTGCTGAATGCGGTGAACCCCCATATTCTCCAGCTTTGCAAACAGCTTATGAAGGATCTGTCCGCAGATCACTGCGTCATCCGCAGCCCGGTGGTGGTTGAAATCTCCCAAATTAAATTCCTTCGCCACGACATCCAGCTTATACTTATTCAAATGTGGAAGCAGATTTTGAGACAGGATCAGCGTATCGATGGCATTCAGCTCATACGGAATCCCCAACCGTTCACATTCCCGGGTCACAAAGCAGGCATCAAAACGCGCATTGTGCGCAACCAATGGGCGACCACCAATAAAGTCGATCAGCTTCGGCAATACAGTCTCGATCTTCGGAGCGCCGCGCAGCATGTCATCGGTGATACCGGTCAGTTCGCTGACCTCCTTGCTCAAACGGCATTCCGGGTCAACAAAGGTCTGGAAGCGGCCGAGTTCCACTCCCTCCTTCATAACGACCGCGCCAATTTCAATGATGCGGTCATGCCGCGGTGTCAAACCGGTCGTTTCCAGATCAAATGCTACATATTCTCCGTCAAATCCCATGTCGAAATTGCCCCGGACAGCCACCCGGTCATCGACATCATTGATATAATAACCCTCACAGCCGTACAGGATCTTAATCGTCTCGTCCGTTCCGGCAACCTTGGGCGCTCCCTTCCAATCCTCAACAACATGGAGCGCATCGGTGAAGGACTGCACGCAGCCATGGTCAGTAATGGCAACTGCCTTATGCCCCCAGGCAGCCGCCTGTTTGATGGCAGCTTTGGTGTTAGTCAGAGCATCCATATTGCTCATAACCGTATGCAGATGCAGCTCTACACGTTTCTCGCCCCTGGCGGTATCCTTCCGTTTGGGCATAGAGCCGGGAAGGATGGCATTGGGCTTGAGCACCATTTCATTCGTGAAATTATCGATCATCAGACGTCCGAGTACCTTGATCACGGAATCGATCTGCACGCCCTTCAGGATCGGATCCGCCTCCTTTTTCTCAAGGAAACGGCTGATACGTATGGACGAAGTGTTATCCGTCATATCGAACTTGACAACGACCGCGTTTCGCTTTGGGAGATCTTTGTGGTCAATCGCAAACACTTTTCCTTCCACAATGACATTGCCCATATTCAGGTCAATGTCTTTCATCGGTGTTACGACGCCCTTAAACGGCTTACCGAAGATCGTCTCGCTGGGAGCAGGCGCTGAAGCATCCTTCTGCGGTGCGGCAGCCGCCGCAGGCATGTCGGCGATCATCTCAGAGCGAAGACGTTCCATAGCCTCGAACAACTCCTTGCCTTCCAGCGCGTGACCTGCTTCAATGACGATCTTCACATCCGTATCAAAACGGTCACTCAGATCCCTGGCAATTTTACCGGCAGACTCCTCCAGTTGCTTTTTGCCGTTTCCTCTCAGCTTAACAGTCAGGACATTTCCTTCCCATTCCCACTTTGCCCCTGCCAGGGAGCCACGCGCCATAGAGTCTTCCCCAACAAAGAGATCACGAAGTTCCTGCGGTTCGATTCTATGAAGCTGGTCAGCGGGATGCCGGACGAATAACTCCAATCTGTTCAGGTAATACAAGGAGCAAACGGCACCAGCCGCTTCATTCAAATAACGTCCGGGAATATACTCAGGTGCATACATGCCCATGTCGATTCGCCGTCCGGCATGATCGATATTCGCCGACCTGATCTCAGTCTGTGCCAGGAGCCGTCGTATCTCGGGCTCCGGATCATAATCTCGGAACATATCAAAAAAGTTTAGCTGGTCAACCATAAATACCTCATATCTCTGTTCTAAGGGAAAGATAAGGGCGGATATGCTCCGCCCTTATCATCATGTTAAAGTGCTTCAATACGTTTCAGCAGTGCAGGCAGAAGCTCATCGTACGGAAGCTTTTCTACCTGTACACCTTTTTCAAAGATTGTCCCCCAGCCGTCACCACCGGCGATTCCAATGTCGGCTTCTCTGGCTTCACCGGGCCCATTGACAATGCAGCCCATGACCGCAACCGTGATCGGCTTCTGACAATCCTTCAATGCCTGATCCACCTGATTGACCAGACCAATCAGGTCAATTCGGGTGCGTCCGCATGTGGGGCAGGAAATGATATTCACACCCTCCCTGCGCAGCCCCGCAGCCTTCAGGATATCCTTGGCCGCGTATACCTCTTCCACCGGATCATCCGTCAGACTAACCCGAATGGTATCACCAATGCCGTCGAGCAGCAGCGAGCCAATGCCCATAGCTGACTTGATCAAGCCCTGACGCACAGGGCCTGTCTCTGTCACGCCGATGTGCAAAGGATAATCGCACCTGCTGCGGAACAGCCGGGCGGCGGCGACCATAGTAGGCACCGTGGAGGACTTCATGGACACACAGGTGTCATAGAAGCCATATTTCTCAAGCAGTTCAAGGTGCTGAAACGCGCTTTCCACCAGAGCCTCCGCCGTAGGATGTCCGTACTTTTCCAGCAGCTTCTTATCAAGGCTGCCACCGTTGACACCGATGCGGATGGGAATGTGTTTCTCCTTGCACACCTCCACCACGGCCTGCACACGGTCTTCTCCTCCAATATTACCGGGGTTAATGCGAATTTTGGAAGCGCCACCCTCTGCAGCCGCAATCGCCAGCTTATAATCGAAATGAATATCCGCAACCAGCGGAAGTTCACTGGCTTTACAAATCTCGGCAAAGCCGCGAGCCGCTTCCATATTGGGAACCGCCAATCGCACGATCTGGCACCCAGCCGCCTGAAGCTGGCGAATCTGCTGAAGCGACGCGTCAACATCGGTGGTCTTGGTGTTCAGCATGGACTGGATCACGACAGGTGCTCCGCCGCCAATCTTCACACCGCCGACTTCTATCTGTCTTGTCATCGGTATCACCCCTTAAATATGGTAAAGATATCCTTGAACATGATTACAGCCATAAGTCCAAGCAGCAGGATCATGCCAGCAGCATGGATATAGCCTTCGTACTTCGGATTGATCTTCTTTTTCGTAATGCCCTCAATAGCGGTAGTCAGCAAAAGCGCCACAACACGCCCACCGTCCAGTGCGGGGATGGGCAGCAAATTCATCACGCCCAGATTCACAGCCAGAAAACCGCCGAAATACAGCAGGCTGAGCAGCGCGTCCGTCCAGCTCGGCGCGGAAGAAGCTACTTCACTCATCATATCTACAATGCCAACCGGTCCGGACATATCGGATAAGCCAGCCTTACCGGTAAAGAGCATCTGCAGACTCAGTCGAACATTGCGGACATTGTCCAGCGTCGTATTCCAAATGGTTTTCAGCTTCAGGACAAAGGTTGCGTCCTCTGTCCCCATAGCGATGCCGTAGTGCAGATACGCTTGCCCATCTTCATTCACATGGGTATGCGCCATCTTAAAATCGTCCAATTCGATCCGCTCGCCGTCTCGCACCACAACAATGTCGTGGGTACCGGTGCCGTTCAGGCTGAACAGCGTGGAAACATTGGATGCAACGTAGATCTTCTCGCCATCGATCTCTACGATCTCATCACCGATCTGCAGTCCAGACTCATTGTTGAACGTACAACAATCGGTAAACTCGGTGATGACAGGCGTTGCGATCTGTTCAACGGGGAGAAAGAAAATCGCGAAGAAAATCATTCCAAACAGAAAATTCATGGCAGCGCCGGCCACCAGAATGATCAGCCGCTTCCACCACGCCGCCTTCTGGAAAGAACGAGGATTATCGGTATCTTCATCTTCCCCCTCCATGGCGCAGTAGCCGCCAATGGGAATGCAGCGAATGGAATACAGGGTCTCGCCTTTCCGCTTTTTGAAAATAGCGGGGCCCATAAACATGGCAAACTCATTGACCTGAACACCGGAAGCCTTAGCGGCAATGAAATGTCCAAGCTCATGGACGAAGATCAAGATACTAAACAGCAGAATCGCGAATAAAACGGAAACAAAACCTGACATGAAAAGTCCTCGCTCAATTACTCAAAATTCCTCCGGACAGACTGCCGGGCAAGGCGGTCAGCCTCCAGGATATCATCCAAAGTTGGCTCCATTACATTTGGAACCTCCTCCACAGCCCGGCTGACCAGCTTATAAATATCGTAGAAACCTATTTTATCCGCCAGGAACAGCGCGACCGCTTCTTCATTTGCACCATTCATGGCGGCACAGGCCGTGCCCCCCATTTGCGCGCAGCGGCGGGCAAGCGCCAGACATGGGAAATTCTCCATGTCCGGCTCCGTAAAGGTCAGAGAGCCGCATTTCGTCAAATCCAGCGCATCCACCGGACACTGCGTGCGCGCAGGGTACGTCAGGGCAAGCTGAATCGGAAGCCGCATATCCGGCGCGCCCAGCTGCGCCATAACGGCACCATCTACAAATTCCACCAAGCTGTGAACAATGCTCTGCCGATGGATGACCACGTCCACCTGTTCCAGCGGCATGTGGTACAGCCGCATAGCCTCAATGACCTCAAGACCCTTATTCATCAACGTGGCACAATCTATGGTGATCTTTGCGCCCATCTTCCAGTTTGGATGCTTCAGCGCGTCCGCCTTTGTAACGGAAGAAAGCTGCTGCCGGGTCATGCCGAAGAAAGGCCCGCCGGAGCAGGTCAAAATCAAGCGTTTGATCTCCTTTGGGCTGTGGGAACCCATCAGGCACTGAAAGATCGCGGAATGCTCGGAATCCACAGGAATGATCTCAACACCATGCTTCTCCGCTTCCGCCATGACAAGCTCGCCCGCGCAGACCAGCGTTTCTTTATTGGCAAGGCCAATGCGCTTGCCTGCCCGGATGGCAGCAAGTGTCGGCTTCAGGCCGACCATGCCAACCACAGCTGTGATCACGCAGTCCGCGCTTTCAATAGATGCGGCTTCGATGAGTCCTTCCTCCCCCCAGGACACCCGCGTGGGAAGATCGCTGATCGCATCACGGAGCCGGTTTGCACCATCCTCAGTCGCCATCACTGCCAGTTCAGGCTGAAACGCATGGCACTGCTCTGCCATCAGCTCCACACTGGTTCCAGCAGTCAGGGCAGCCACACGGATGCCATCCATGCGGCTGATGATGTCCAGGCTCTGGCGGCCAATAGAGCCGGTGGAGCCCAATATACTGACACATTTAACCATAACCTGCACCTTTTAAACTGCCATAGGAATAAGCAGAAGCAACGCTTCTGTCAGCGGAGCAACAACAACCACAGAATCGAAACGGTCGAGAATGCCGCCATGGCCAGGGATCAAATGACCGTAATCCTTGATGCCGGTCTGCCGCTTAATAACGGAGAAGCTCAAATCACCGAACACACCGCCCAAAGCGCCGATCAATCCGTAAATGACCACGTAGAAATAATTGACCTTAAACGCAAACGCGAACTGCAGGATCAGGCCATATATTACCGTGCCCAAAACAGCCAGCAATAAACCGCCGATCAGGCCTTCCACCGTCTTTTTCGGGCTGACAACAGGGCACAGCTTGTGCTTGCCCAGCGTGACACCGGCAAAATACGCGCCAATGTCGGATGCGAAGGCAATGACAAAAGGAAGCATAATGAAATAACGGCCGTCATCCATAATCATAATGCGCACAAGACCAGACAAAAGATACGGCACCATAATGCCTGCAGCCATACACAGTGCCGCCTGAGAGAATGGAATCTTGGTGTGCGCAAGCATCAGTTCTCCAAACAGCAGAACGTAGAACACAATCATGCCAATCAGGGCAGCAGCATAGGAGTTGCCAAAATAGTTCCACAGAGGAATCAGGAACGCCATGACCATGGTGTACAGCAGCATGCGAGGATGCCGCACCAGCTTCGTGTTATACAGGAGTTCGTTGACCGCAATGGCAGAAAAAGCAGCAACAAAAACGGCCAGCACGATCTTCGGTGCCCAAAGGGTAACAATAAACAATAGGGGCACTAAAATCAGCGCAACAATGGTTCTCTTCAACATGTTTCTTATGCTCCTCCAAAACGGCGGTTGCGCCGGTAGTATTCTTCAATGGCTTTATCCAGATCCGCAGGCTTAAAATCAGGCCAAAGGACATTCATAAACACGAATTCTGAGTAAGCGCTCTGCCAAGGCAGAAAATTGCTGGTACGCATCTCACCGGATGGACGAATCACCAGCTCCGGGTCAGGAACGCCCGCAGAATCGAGATAGCATTCAAAATCAGTTTCAGTCAGGCTGTCTGCCGTACGTTTTCCGGCAGCTACATCCGCCGCAAACGCCTTAGCCGCACGGATAATCTCATCACGGCCACCATAATTCAGACAGAAATTCACCTGAACCTCATGGAACTCGGAGGAACGCGTTTGGGCATCCTCACACAGTTTTCGCAGCTTGGGACTCAACCGGCTCAGATCGCCAAAAAAACGGAAGGTTACGGCATTTTTCTCCATATCCCGCAACGCTTCAGTCAGGTACCGCTCCAAAAGTCCCATAATTCCGGAAATCTCCTCCTCGGAGCGTTTCCAATTCTCGGTAGAGAACGCATAAACCGTCAAATATTTGACACCAATGGTTCGGCAGTAATTTGCAATGCGGCGGAAGGTCTCGCCGCCGGCCTTGTGCCCGGCTGTCCGCGGAAGTCCCCTGTTCTTTGCCCAGCGTCCATTGCCGTCCATAATGATGGCAATGTGTTCCGGAACCGGTCTATTTTCTTTATCAGAAAGTGCCAAAACGAGCACCTCTTTCTTCATAGTTATACAAATCATTGGGGGCAGAGCTGCCCCCAATGGTCATAAATGGCATCAAATCGCCATCAGTTCCTTCTCCTTGGCAGCCAGAGCCTCGTCAACCTTTTTGATATACTTATCCAGCATATCCTGCAGATCCTTTTCAGCCTTCTTCTGGTCATCCTCGGTGATTTCGCTGTTCTTCTTCAGCTTCTTGACATAGTCCATACCATCACGGCGAATGTTACGCATGGCGACCTTGGCTTCCTCGGCATACTTTCTGACCTGCTTAGCCAGTTCCTTACGGCGTTCCTCGGTCAGCTGGGGGAATACCAGGCGGATCACACGGCCGTCATTCTGGGGATTAATACCCAAGTCGGACATCTGAATTGCTTTGGCAATATCCTTCAGCAGCTTCGTGTCCCAGGGCTGGATCACCAGCGTGCGGGCATCGGGAGAGGAAATGGTAGCGACGCCATTGAGCGCAGTCTCACTACCATAGTATTCCACGGTGATGCGATCCAGAACCTTGGCATTGGCTCGCCCGGCGCGAACAGCACCGAACTCCTCAGCCAGATGATCCAGAGACTTGTCCATTCTTCTTCCGTAATCCTTAAAATCGACTGCCATAAAGAAGTCCTCCTTAAAATTGGTTCTTAACGGTGGTTCCAATGGCTTCGCCACGAACCACGCGTACAATACTGTTTTCTTCGTCCAGACCGAAACAGACCATGGTCATATCATTGTCCATAGCCAGCGCCATGGCAGTGATATCGGTTGCCTTCAGATTATCCTCCAGAACCTTCGCGTAGGTCAGCTGGGAATAGCGTACCGCATTGGGATCTTTCTTGGGATCCGCGGAATAAATGGCATCGATGTTCTTAGCCATCAGAACCGCATCCGCCTCAATCTCCACACCGCGCAGCACCGCACCGGTATCCGTGGAAAAATAGGGATTGCCGGTACCTGCCGCGAACAGAACCACCTTACCCTCGTTTAAGTACCGTTCGGCGGTATCTCTTGTGAAGTATTCCGCAAACTTGTTCATTTCAACAGCGGTCAGAACTCTAGCATCAACACCATGCTGCCCCAGAACATCTGCCACCGCGATGGCGTTCATAACAGTAGCCAGCATGCCCATGGCATCACCATGGGAACGCTGCAGCTTGCCGGCGCCGTTCTTAACGCCACGCCAGAAGTTGCCACCGCCAATGACCAGCCCCACCTGAACCCCCATATCCACGCATTCCTTGATGGACGCGCAGACGTTGTGCAGGATTGAAAAATCAAGCCCTGTGCCTTCCTTTCCGGCCAGTGCTTCACCGCTGACTTTCAGCAGAATGCGCTTATATTTCACATCACTCAAAGCATTTCACTCCTTCTTTCATATCCTCCCTATTTTAATATAAGTCGGGCAAAATAACAACCACATTTTCTCAAAAAACTGAAAATGTTTTCACATTATTTACAAGCTTGGATCATGTTGTGGAAAAATACGCCATACTCACGGAATTTTGGTTGCAAAACGGAAACACATCGGTTATAATGAACTGTAAATTTTAAGCAAGAGAGGTATCAACGATGGCTGAAATCACTGAAAGCAAAAATTTCATCCACGCTTTTATTGAAGAAGATATAGCGGAAGGCGGACGTTATGCCGGTCAGACTGTACACACCCGGTTTCCGCCGGAACCGAATGGATATCTGCACATCGGTCACTGCAAGGCTCTGATCATCGACTTCGGAACGGCTGAAAAATTCGGCGGCCTGTGCAACCTGCGTATGGACGATACCAACCCCACCAAAGAGGATGTGGAGTTCGTGGAGGCCATCCAGGAGGATATTCACTGGCTGGGCTTCGACTGGGGCGACCGTTTCTATTATGGCTCCGACTATTTTGAGAAGGACTATGAATACGCCGTAGAGCTGATCAAAAAGGGGCTTGCCTACGTCTGCGAGCTGACCCCCGAGCAGGCCAAGGAGATGCGCGGCGACCTGAATACCCCTGCCACTTCCCCCTTCCGGGATCGTCCCATTGAGGAAAGCCTGGATCTGTTCGCCCGGATGCGTGCTGGCGAGTTTGAGGATAACAAGTATACCCTCCGGGCAAAGATTGATCTGGCTTCCGGCAATTTCAATATGCGTGACCCGGTTATTTACCGCATCCGTCATATGCACCACCACCGTCAGGGGGACAAGTGGTGCATCTACCCCATGTATGATTTCGCGCATCCCATCCAGGATGCTCTGGAGGGCATCACCCATTCCCTCTGCTCTCTGGAATTTGAGAACCACCGTCCCCTGTACAATTGGGTGGTAGAAAATGTGTCTGTGCCCCATCATCCCCGGCAGATCGAGTTTGCAAGACTCGGTATCGATCATACCGTGCTTTCCAAGCGCAAGCTCAGAGCGCTGGTGGAGAACGGCTATGTGTCCGGCTGGGATGACCCCCGGATGCCCACCCTGTGCGGTCTGCGCCGCCGGGGCTATACCCCCGCTTCCATCCGTAACTTCTGTGACCGCGTCGGTGTCGCTAAGAGTCCCAATACCATTGAGTACGCTTTCCTTGAGCACTGTCTGCGTGAGGATCTGAACGAAACCGCCCAGCGTGTTATGGCTGTTCTGAAGCCTGTGAAGCTGACCATCACCAACTACCCCGAAGGCCAGTCCGAGACCGTCACTGTGGAGAATAACCCCAACCGTCCCGAAGACGGAACCCGGGAAGTCACGTTCTCCCGGAACCTGTGGATTGAGGCGGATGACTTCCTGGCTCAGCCCATCCCCAAGTATAAGCGCCTGTACCCCGATGGCCCCGAGTGCCGCCTGAAGGGCGCTTATCTGATCAAATGCACCGGCTGTGTCACCGACGAAAGCGGCAATGTAGTGGAAGTTCTGGCCACCTATGACCCTGAGTCCCGGGGCGGCGATCCTGCCGATGGCCGCAAGGTCAAGGGTGCGACAATCCACTGGGTTGATGCGGAAACTGCCGTGGATGCCGAGGTTCGTCAGTATTCCAACCTCTTCGACGATCCGGATCCCGATGCCGCGGGCAAGGATTTCCTGGCCTGCCTGAACCCCAATTCTCTGGAGGTTCTGACCGGCTGCAAGCTGGAAAAGAGCCTTGCCGATGCCAAGACTCCTTCCTCATTCCAGTTCATGCGTCTGGGCTACTTCTGCCCCGACAGCAAGGACAGCTCTCCCGAGCATCTGGTGTTCAACCGCTCCGTCAGCCTGAAGGACAGCTTCAAGCCCGGTAAATAAAATTTAGCGGCGGCTCATTCGAGCCGCCGCGTTGCTATTCAGTTCACATCTATGATATGCTCACCACCGACCAAAATATAATCAATATCTTCCAATACGACCGGTTCTTTAAAATTGGAGTAATCGGCAACGCCAACGATACTATCCGGGTGGGGCCAGTCATGGGCCGCCGCGTCATAATAGGCCTCCATCGCTTCCACGATGCTTCCATCCTTCATGACAAGCTGGATTGGACCACCTTTCGCGAAGATATACGTGTTGTTTGGGGTTGTGCTTGTGAAGTCCAATGTAATCGTCAAAGGCGTGATCGTGATCTCGTGCAGTGTTACAGTAAAGTCATATTCCTCATTGTAGTAACTCAGATCATCAGCATCGATCACCAGCCTGGCGTTTTCACGGTTCTCATCATTGAGTCCAATACTGATGTTAAATACACCTGTCAGCAGCTCCTGGCCGTCATACTGACCCCATCTCTGGATATACAGGCCGTAAAATGTCAGATATTTCTGCCCCGGACCGTTGAAGATAGCCAAATTGGACTCGCTATGGAGTCTGATAACGAATTCCTTCACATTGTCTGTAGGATCATCATCCGCCAGAACAGTTACTCCATGGTTGAACCCCATATTGTGCAGGCTTTCCCCATACATATTAAATTCATATTGGAGCTTCATACGACGGTTAGAGTCATGAGGTACTTTTGATCCATTGACATTGTAATAATACGATTTTGAATTTTCAAAATCGTAATAATATCCATCCTCCTCCGATACATCCGGCAGAACGACCCCCTCCGGAGCCTCCACCCGCAGATGCAGGAAATAGTGATCCTCGTCCGCAACGGCTCTAATGGGCGTAATGGTCGTTCCGTTGCTGGTAACGCTTTCTTCAAAGGTTCTGCCGATATCGCCAACCAATTCGATCTGCTTGTCTGAAAGCATCATGCCAAAAAAGTTACCGAACAACGCCCCTTCGTTAAATACCGTATCCGCCGCAAATACGGTAACAGTCATCGTTGCAAGCACAGCGGCCACGGCAGCCACACGCCCCAGCCACTTAAGATTAACCTTGTTTTTCGCACCAATTCTGCCCATTGTCTTTTCTTTGATCCGATGGGTAGACATCATATAGGCACTCTTTAATTCGATATCATCCACCGATAGGCCATCCAGCAATTCCGAGATTTTGCGTTCCATTTACAAATCCCTCCCTGTTAAATATTCTTTCAGTTTCATCCTGCCCCGGCGCAGTCTGGTTTTGACCGTGGATTCCGGCATCCGCATTTCCCGGGAAATCTCGCTGACCTGCTGGGCAAAATAATAATGCCGCAGAAAAATCTCCCGATCCTTAGGTTCCAAGCGATCAACAGCCTGCCGAATCAGTCTGCGCTCTTCCTCGCGCTCCAGACGCTCTATGAGTGAGTCGTCCGCAAGTATCAGAACATCTTCCTCCAGCGGAAGCTCCTGCCCAATCTGTCGGAGTTTATTCTTCGCCTTATGCCGTGCCACCGCGCCAAGCCACGCCTTGACTTTTCCTGCGATCAGCTCCTCCGCCTGATTCCATGCCGCCAGAAACACATCTGACACCACTTCTTCCGCATCTTCTGATGTCATTGCTGATCGAAGGATATTCCAAACAATCGTGGACACATAGGGTATGTACCGATCCATAAGGAATCTAAGTCCATCCGGATCTTTGTCCCGCATTTTTTGTATTGCCTTTTCTTCCCTCATTTGCTTGATGCTCCTAAATCCGCCGTGAAAGCTGCTTTCATTTATCATATCACAAATTGCGGCATCCAGGTTTCACCTTTTGCAGATCTTTTCTTTGACATTTCTTTATATGCCTTCTATTTTGTTTCCAAATTTTCATCTTCTATTTTGTAGAGGTTTCCATCTTTACAATTAATGGTTATTATTCTATAATGAAATTGAGGCGAAAAACCGCCAAATTTTATGAAAGGACTAAATAATCATGAGGAAAGCCGTCAGATTACTACTCGTCACCATTGCCGTTACTCTGCTTGCATGTTTCGGCACCACGCCTGCCTTCGCCGCTGAAGAAGTAATCATGGATTATCATGATTTATTCGTACAATACAAAGAAATGGACGGTATGGCTGCAGACAGATACCAAATAGAGGTAAATGAAATTTTTGACACGGATCCGGATAGATTTATCGCTGAACTATCAAAAGAAGATGCAGATACCATCATTCATCACGCATTTTACCTCGCGCATGAGCAATCTTATAAAAATGGTAATACCTCTGTTCATGAAGATCATCTCAATGCCCGCCTCGAAAGTATGACCGCTGGTTCTCCTCTTGCTGATACGGTCACACTTCTTTTGAACGGAAATATCATGTATGAAGCAAGTAGTTCCTGCATTGATCCCGACCAATATAAACAGAATAATTATCAAAAAGTTCAAAATGCCTATCAAAAAGATCCAGAACTGTTTCTCCTGTCACTTTCATATTTCAGCAACTCCAGTACTATCCCACATGAGATAGCGGGAGCGATCGTATACGAACTCAGTTATGATGAATTGACCAATTTGAATGCACAGCTTACCGCTGATGCCAAGGCTGTGTGGGCCGACAATGATGTTCAAAGTGTTATTGAGCTGCTTCAGGAAAAGATCCTGCAAGTTATGATTGTGTTCGGTTATGAAGAAACTGATCTCTCAACTCTTTTTTCATTTGCAGATGAAGTAAACGGTTATCTGGCAGATGCTTACTATATCCAAGTAAGCAATACTTTTGACGCAGCACCGGAGGATTTCATTGCTGCTCTGTCAAAGCTATCCTTTGATAAAATCAACACGCTCGCCTATTACATTGCCGCTGCACACAGTCAGGATCTTGACAGCTACAGCACAATTCTGGACAAAATGTATCAGGCCGCCGTCCCCAGCTCAGCGGAGCAGGATACCCTGTTCCTTATGCGCCTGAGCCTTCTAAGAATCGATTCTGCCCCCGACACATTGGTGCAGGCATATCACGAACATGTACAAGCCTGTTACAGAGAAAACCCCTATCTGTTCCTTATGAGTCTTACCAGCTCCGACATCCGCGTTTACAATGATTTTGCCAACGCATTAGCTTTCGGGCTGAACCCGGAAGAACTGGAGACTTTGGATGCACAGCTCTCCTGCAATGCATCCGCAGACTGGGCAACAGATGAAATTCAAACACTGATCCGCACCCTCCGCAGCCAAATTGATGCCATGCTGAACCCTCCGCCCCCGGTCACAGAGCCCGAACCGACCGAAACCTTGCCCCACGAAACGGATCCGACTGAGGTTTCCCATAGCATAGCAGATCCACCTAAAAACGATTATACAGTCGCGCTGATCTGCGTATCGATCATTATAATGCTCTGTGCCACTGCCTTCTTCCTAATTCAAAAGCATAAGCGTTCATAAAAAACTACGCCGTACCGGCTTGACCGGTACGGCGTAACATTTACTTTTTTTCTTTGATCTGAGCCTGCAGGTGCATACTCAGCACCGCAAGGGATGTTGCCATATTCTCATGCTGGACAAGAATATTGGCAGGCACCTCCAGATGGGTGGGCGCAAAGGTCCAGATGGCCTTGATTCCACATGCAATCAGCTGGTCACACACACTCTGCGCGTGCTCACCGGGAACAGTGATAATTCCCATAAGCACTTTATGGGTACGGCAGAAGCCCTCCAACTGGCTGATATGGTAGATCGGCTTGCCATCCTCAGTCTTGTCCGCTGCGGGAGCCACATCAAACGCAGCCAGAATATTCAGGCCGTAGGCCGCGAAGCCGCTGTAGCCCAGCAGCGCCTGCCCCAGCTTGCCCGCTCCGATGAGCACCGCGTCGGTGGTATTATCATAGCCCAGGAACTGCTCAATATCATCGATCAGAACCGATCTGGGATAGCCGATCTTCGGCCGCCCGCCGTCGGATACCATAGCAAGATCCTTGCGAACCTGAACTTCCCCCATCCCCAGCGCGTTTGCCAGCGCTGTGGCAGAGATATAGGGAGAACCGTTTTCAGGGATACTTTTCAGATATGCCAGATACCCCGGCAGGCGCTTCAGTACGGACTTGGAAATCTCCTTGCGTTCCATAGCATCGTTCCCTTTCGATATGAATTTTTATCGATAAATTTCTATATCGATTTTATCATATCGAAACCAAAAGTCAAGCGCAACTTGTTTGGCGGAGCATTTCTTTTCGCAGGCGCATCATGATTCTCTTTTCCAGACGAGAGATGTACGACTGTGAGATGCCCATTTTCTGCGCCACCTCTTTCTGGGTCAGCTCTTTTCGCCCCTCCAACCCAAAGCGCATCGCCACGATCTCTCGTTCCCGGTCAGGAAGCTGGCTGAGCGCCTGACGAAGCAGACATAAATCAACGTCATCCTCCAGCGGGCGCATGATCATATCCTCATCGGTACCTAAAATGTCGGACAGCAGCAGTTCATTACCGTCGTAATCCATATTGATCGGCTCATCTAACGAGATTTCGGTCTTCTGATTTGCGATCTTGCGAATGTGCATCAAAATCTCATTCTCAATGCACCGGGAAGCATAGGTCGCCAGCTTGATATTTTTTTCCCTTCGGTATGTACTGATCGCTTTGATCAGGCCGATCGTTCCGATGGAGATCAGATCCTCAAGGTTCACCCCGGTGTTCTCAAAGCGCCGCGAGATATAGACCACCAGCCGCAGATTATGCTCAATCAGCCGCTGCTTCGCCGCCTCGCTCCCCTGCTCCAGCTGTTCCAGCGCGTCCTGCTCTTCCTGCCCTTTCAGCGGCGCAGGGAGCACATCACTGCCGCCGATGTAGTAAATTTCCTTCTTTGGCACCAGACCGATCCACGACAAAAAATCCATGATTATTTCCTTCATATCGCCCCTCCTGTCAATGCTTCATATGGTTTTCCCTTTCCAAGCTCATTGGGCGCGAAAGCAACCAGACAGCTTCCTTGCCATGAGCCGATCTTCACATTCTCAAACCGCTTTACAGGCAGCACGCCATTGCTGCATCCAACCGCATGGAACGGCACCAGCCGCAGGCCGGGAATCTTCTCCATGGCTTTCACCGGATCGGATAGCTCCTCCGCCGTCAGTCCCAACAGACGATATCCAACATTGCTGGACACCACCAAAATCTGCTGTCCTGTTAAGGGATCTGTCAAGGTATTCCCGGTATCTTTCAAGGCTGTAAACCGCACCTCTCCGATCCGAACACAGATGTATTCCCTACCGGCTTTCCCCTGAAAGCCAATCAAGCACATCAGACATACTCCCGCGGCCGCCAGCAGAAGAGACCAAAAGCTTCCACTTTCCAATCCCATAGCCACGCCTCCTAGGGACATGCTCAGCAGTACAAACAGGATGCCCCGGCGTATTGATTCCTTTTGAAATCCAAAAGCAATCCCCGCCATGATTGCCAGACAGACAATGCGCCATAGGGTTCCAGCCAAAAAGGTCAGCCCGGGAACCAAGCAGACGCCACCGTACAGTCCCCCCAGAACCGCTGCGGGTATCGCCCGCTTTACGCCTGAAGCGTACCCTGACAGGCGGTTGGTACCGACGAGCAGCAGCAGATCCACCAGGAAGTTCAGCAGAATCAATAAATCCAAATAGACCGGCATCTAATCCCCCCTGTCCGATGTAGCTTCAGTTTAATCTCCATCCACAGAAAAGTTGGTCGCAATCTCAGTGCCGCGCAAACGCAAATCTCGTCCTGTCCTCTGCCGCTACTGCACCAAGCAGTCCGGTTATAAAAAAATCGGCAGCCAAATCAATCGGCTGCCGAATATTTATGTCGATGAATTCTCTGTATGCTGTACCGAGCGAATATTCTTCTCGGTCTTGTGCCGTGGCACCATGACCTCATGGCCGCAGCCCAGACACCGCAAGCGAAGATCCGCGCCGGTGCGCAGCACCAGCCAACGCTTCTCCCCACAGGGATGGGGCTTTTTCATCGTCAAAATGTCACCTAAGCTGATGTTCATAGTATCCTCCTGTCATACGGCATCGCTTCACGCCGTAGGATAATTGAAAAAGGGGGTCATTGCATGCATCCATATTGCCCTGAGGGGATTAATACCACGCCGCCCACTTTCGATGAGCTGCGCCGCGGCGCAGGCACGGGAGAGATTTTTCAGGCGCTGTGTGTCAAGTGTGACGAATTCCACAATCTGCATCTGGATCTTGGCGACATAAAGGGGGTAATTCCCCGCGAGGAAGCCGCAACAGGCATTCAGGAAGGAATAACAAAGGAGATCGCCATATTATCCCGCGTTGGAAAATGGGTATGCTTTCAGGTATTGGCCTTTGACACCCGGGGAACCGCCATTCTCTCCCGCCGGGCGGCTCAGGCTGAAGCCAAAACCTATTTTCTGAATACCCTTCGCCCCGGGGATATCATCCCGGCAGTCGTGCAGAACCCATCCGCCTTTGGAGTATTCTGTGATATCGGATGCGGATGCACTGCATTGATGCGCCTTGAACGGTGCTGTGTCTCACGTCTGAGTACCTCCGCGGAACACTTTCATCCAGGACAGCGAATATACGCCGCCGTATTGGGCGTAGACGATGCCGCCGGTCTGATTCACCTGACCGGACGAGAGCTGCTGGGTACCTGGGAGGAAAACGCCGATAGATTTAAGGCAGGCCAGACGGTCACCGGCGTCGTACGCAGCGTTATGCCTTACGGCATTTTCATAGAGCTGACGCCAAACCTGTCAGGGCTGGCAGAACCAAGCGCCCAGGCAGCGGAAGGAGACACCGTAAGTGTCTACATCCGCTCTATCCAGCCGGAAAAGCATAAAATCAAACTGACAGTATTGGAACGCCTATCCGAATCCATTCCATCCCAGCTGCGCTATACGCAAACAGAGGGCAGGCTGGAAAAATGGGAATACTACCCCGGCAGCAGCGCCGTTACTTATTTTTAATGGCATCCCAATACTGCTTCGCTGCCTGTTCCAGCTTATTGGGGCCGTATTCGTAGTAAACCGTACCCGCCAATTCATCGGGCAGATACTGCTGCCGCACCCAATGGTTCGGAAAATCGTGGGGATACAGGTATCCCTGCTCCCACTCCATGGTGTAGGAGTCCGCGTGCATGTTCTGCAGGTGGCGGGGGAAATCGCCGCCTTTCCCCTTCTGCACATCCTCCGTAGCGGCGGCGAGAGCCATATAGGCGGAATTGGATTTCGGTGAGGTCGCCATCAGCACCGCCGCGTCCACCAGCGGGATCCGCGCCTCCGGCATTCCCAGTTTTAAAGCCATGTCCACCGCCGCATTCACAATGGGAATGATCTGCGGGAATGCAAGTCCCACATCCTCTGCCGCGATAACCATAAGACGGCGGCAGGCAGACTGCATCTGCCCCACCTCCAGCAGCCGAGCCAGATAATGCACAGCAGCATCCGGATCAGAGCCACGAATGGATTTTTGCAGAGCCGACAAAAGATCGTAATGATTGTCACCATCCCGATCCGCCCGCAGGGCACTTTTCTGGGTAACAACCTTCGCGTCAGCCAGTGACAGCGTCAAAGCATCGCCCACCGGAACACCCGCAGAGAACAGCACCTCCACCGCATTCAGTGCCTTCCGGATATCACCGCCACAGCTGGAAGCGATGTATTCCAGCGCGCCCTCCTCCGCCGTGGCCTTCAGCGCGGTGCGCTCTTCCATATAGGCAACCGCACGGCGCACCGCCTGCAAAGCAGCAGACGCGGAGATCTGCTTGAATTCAAAGACAGTAGAACGGCTGAGAATCGCGTTAAAAACGTAGAAATATGGGTTTTCCGTGGTGGAGGCGATCAGCGTGATCTTACCGTTTTCGATGTGCTCCAGCAAAGACTGCTGCTGCTTCTTATTGAAGGACTGAATCTCATCAAGGTACAGCAGCACCCCATTGGGTGCTAAAAATGTATCCAATTCGGCAACGATCTGCTTGATATCGGCAGTAGAAGCGGTAGTCGCGTTGAGCTTGTACAGCGTTCGGTTGGTCTGCTTGGCGATGATATTTGCCACAGTGGTCTTGCCGGTACCGCTGGGGCCGTAGAATACCATGTTCGGGATGTTCCCGGAATCGATCAGGCGGCGCAGAACCGCGCCCTTGCCCAAGATATGCTCCTGACCGTACACCTCATCCAGTGTCTGCGGACGCAAAAGATCCGCCAGGGGCTGATACATACGTTCCCCTCCTGTTCTTTCAAACATATATTCTATATCATACCATCCAATCGCGTCTGCGTCAAGCGGACAAAAAGCGAAAAAATACTTGCATTTTTTAAACACTTGTGATAATATTCCAAATGATATGCAAAAGCGTTGAATGGGCTGTCTGATATCGAAAACACGCCTTTAGCGAGAGCGGGATGGTGAAAGCCGCTTGCGTGTGGTATCGGGCTTTCTCCCAGGAGCTGCTGCCTGAAAATTTTCTATGTTGCCATATTATTGGGGAGATTGCCACGCCAGTGTGCGCACTGGCTCGCAATGACAACATAAAAGTAGTAGGGTCAGACGGGTAACTCCGTTAAAGGTTGCGAGCGTGATCGCGCTTTTAAGCTGCGCCAATTTTGGCGAATCGTGGGTGGTACCGCGGAAGGAATGCCTTTCGTCCCTGTTTTGTGGGATGGAGGGTTTATTTTTTTGGGGAGAGACTTTATGGACTTGACATTCAAAACCGAAAGCGGTGTGTTTAATTACCGCGTCTGTGCCATCATCATACACGATCAGGCGCTGCTTGTCACGAAAAACGATGGCACCCCATACTACTATCTCCCCGGCGGCCGTGTAAAGCTGCACGAAACCGCGGAAAATGCCATGAAACGCGAGCTCTTTGAGGAGCTGGGCGTTCACGGAAAGATCCTTCGGCCTCTGTGGCTAAACCAAGGCTTTTTTACCGAGGATGTCACACAGGAGAAATTCCATGAGCTTTGCGTTTACTATCTGGTAGATGTTTCCCAAACGGAGCTTCTTGAGCGCGGCAATTCTTTTATCCGAACCGAGGGAGAAAAACGCTACCTATACGAATGGCTCCCCCTTGCCCGGTTGAAAGATGAATACCTCTATCCCCTCTTCATCAAAGAGAAGATCCATGATCTGCCACAGACCTTTACGATACTGGCAGAATATGAATAAATACATTACCCCAAAAGGAGAATGATACATGAAAGAACAATTAGAGCTGATCAAGCAAAACGCCCTGGCTGCTCTCGATGCCGCGGAAAATACCGCCACTCTGGACGAGCAGCGTGTCAAATGGCTCGGCAAGAAGGGCGAGCTGACTGCCGTTCTGAAAATGATGGGCAAGCTGTCCGCTGAAGAGCGCCCCATTATGGGTCAGCTGGCAAACTCTGTCCGCGCCGAGATCGAAGCCAAGCTGGAGGAGCGCAAGTCCGCCCTCAGCGCCGCCGCGTTGGAAGCAAAGCTGGCTGCCGAAGCCATTGACGTGACCATCCCCGGTGATGCCGTTTCCATGGGTCATCAGCACCCCATGAATCAGGTGCTGCAGCAGGTCAAGGATATTTTCGTTGGCCTGGGCTACACCGTGGTCGACGGCCCTGAGGTGGAGCTGGCCAGCTACAACTTCACCCGCCTGAATATTGAGGAAGGCCATCCCTCCCGTGACCGCAGTGACACCTTCTACTTCACCGACGATGACGCGGTGCTGCTGCGCACCCAGACCAGCTCCATGCAGATCCGCTTCATGGAAGAGCACAAGCCCCCGCTGTGCATGCTGGCTCCCGGCCGTGTGTTCCGTAAGGACGAGGCGGACGCCACCCACTCCCCCATGTTCCACCAGATCGAAGGCCTGGTGGTGGACGAGCACATCACCATGGGCGACCTGAAGGGCGCGCTGATCACCATTATGCGTGCCATCTACGGTGAGGATGCCCAGATGCGCTTCCGCCCCCATCACTTCCCCTTCACCGAGCCGAGCTGCGAGATGGATATGCAGTGCCACAAGTGCCACGGCACCGGTGAGGTGGACGGTGCCGTCTGCCCCACCTGCCATGGTGAAGGCTGGATCGAGCTGCTGGGTGCCGGTATGGTTCACCCTGAGGTTCTGCGCAACTGCGGCATCGATCCTGAAAAATACTCCGGCTTTGCCTTCGGCATGGGCCTGGAGCGTATGGCCATGGGCCGCCTGAAAATCAATGACCTGCGTCTGATCTTCGATAACGACGTACGGTTCCTGAACCAGTTCTAAAGGAGGGATCGACCATGAAACTGAACAGAAAATGGCTGAATGAGGAATTCGTGGATCTTTCCCACGTTTCCGACAAGGAGTTCGTTGAAACCATGACCGTTGCCGGTCAGAAGGTGGAGACCTACGAGCGCATGGATGCCGAGATCAAGAATGTGGTCGTCGGCAAAGTCGTTTCCATTGTCCGGCACGAAAATTCCGACCACATGTGGGTCTGCCAGGTGGACGTGGGCGGCGAGGAGCCCGTCCAGATTGTCACCGGCGCGCAGAATGTTCACGAGGGCGACCTGGTTCCCGCCGCACTGCATAATTCCTACCTGCCCGGCGGCATCCACATCACCAAGGGCAAGCTCCGCGGCGAGAAGTCCAACGGCATGCTCTGCTCCTTCGCCGAGCTGGGTCTGACTCAGAACGATCTGCCCGACGCATACGCCGACGGAATCTGGATCCTCAACGGCGAGGACTGCAAGCCCGGTGATGACATCAATCTGGTCATCGGCAACAATGATACCATCGTCGATTTTGAAATTACCAACAACCGCCCCGACTGCTATTCCATCATCGGTCTGGCTCGGGAAGCCGCCGCGGCCTTCAACCAGCCCATGCGCCATCACGAGCCCATGGTCAAGGGCAGCAACGCCGGATCCATGTACGAAATGCTGGATGTTGAGGTTCCCGCAACTGAGCTGTGCAACCGCTACACCTCCCGGATGGTGAAGAACGTCAAAATTGCTCCCTCCCCCAAGTGGCTCCGTCAGCGTCTGCGGGCCAACGGCGTTCGCCCCATCAACAACATTGTTGACATCACCAACTACGTCATGCTGGAATACGGCCAGCCCATGCACGCCTTTGACTACCGTTATGTGGCCTCCGGTAAGATCGTAGTCCGTGAAGCGGAGGAAGGCGAAACGCTGACCACTTTGGACGGCAATGTCCGCGCTCTGACCCCCGGCATGCTGGTCATTGCGGACGACAGCAAGGCCATCGGCCTGGCCGGCATCATGGGCGGCGAAAATTCCGAGATTCTGGACGATACCACCACCGTCGTATTCGAATCCGCCAACTTCAACGGCACTTCCATTCGTCAGACCGCTCTGACTCTGGGCATGCGCACCGATGCTTCCAGCAAGTTCGAGAAAAACCTGGATCCCATGATGACCGTTCCCGCCGTGCAGCGCGCCTGTGAACTGGTGGAGCTGCTGGAGTGCGGCGATGTGATGGACGGCATCATCGATATCGTCAACTACGTTCCCGCCCCCAGAACGCTAGAACTGGAGCCTGAGAAGATCAACCGGCTGCTGGGAACCGAGATCAGTGAGGAAGATATGGTCTCCTATCTGAACCGACTTGAGATTCCCGTGGAAGGCCGCACCATCCATGTCCCCTCCTTCCGTCCCGACCTGAACCTGATGGCTGACATTGCTGAGGAAGTTGGCCGTCTGTACGGCTATAACGAGATTCCCACCACTGCTTTCAAGAATGCCACCCAGGGCGGCTACAGCCCCGAAATGATTCTGGAAAACAAGGCAGGCGCTCTGTGCCGCAGCCTTGGCTACAGCGAGATCATCACCTACTCCTTTGTTTCTCCCACTGTTTTCGATCAGATCCGTCTGCCAGCTGACTCCGTTCTGCGTAACGCTCTGAGAATCCAGAACCCTCTTGGTGAAGACACCTCCATCATGCGAACCATTGCGGTACCCTCTATGCTGGACATTCTGTCCCGGAATAACGCCTACCACAATAAAAATGTTAAGCTCTACGAGCTGGCAAAGATCTACCTTCCCACCGAGGGGCAGGTTCTGCCTCAGGAGCCCAAGATGCTTGTTTTGGGAACCTACGGTGAGGGAGCAACCTTCTTCTCCATGAAGGGTGAGCTGGAAGCCATTTTCGCGGGTCTGCGTGTCAAGAAGGCAAGCTACACAGCGGTTCGCAACAACCCCACCTTTCACCCCGGCCGCTGTGCCATGGTCACTGTGGACGGCATTGAACTGGGTTATATGGGGCAGATTCATCCTCTGGTTGCCAAGAACTATGGTATGGATGTGGATGTGTACTGTGCCGAGATCAACTTCACCAAGCTGTTTGATCTGCGCCTGCCCGATGTCACTTACACCCCCCTGCCCAAGTATCCCACCGTATCCCGAGATCTGTCTCTGGTCTGTGATGAAGCCGTCACCGTTGCTCAGGCCGAGGATGTGATCACCTCTTCCGCTGGAAAGCTGCTGCGTGATGTCAAGCTGTTTGATATCTACCGTGGAACCGGCGTACCTGAGGGCAAAAAGAGCATGGCCTTCTCTCTGGAGCTGCGCGCTGACGACCGCACCCTGACCGACGCAGACTCTGAGGCCGTCGTTTCCAAGGTTCTCGCCGCCCTCAGTGAGAAACTGGGCGCTATTCTGCGATAAGAACAGGAAAAAAATCACACTTCAGGGCTTTACACAAACATAATTTTGGGTTATAATAGTTCTAATCTTTATTAGGAGGTCGATACCATGATGGATAACACCATTAAGTTCACTGTTCCCAGCGATGACAAGCAGAATATGCGCCGCACGCTGCGCAGTGTATTCGACGCTCTGAATGAGAAAGGCTATAACCCCATCAATCAGATCGTCGGCTACCTGCTTACGGAAGATCCCACCTATATCACCAACTACAACAATGCCCGCAGCATGATCTGTAAGTTGGATCGGGACGAGCTTCTGCAGGAATTGGTACGCTGCTACCTGTTTGACAAGAAGTAACTCCGCCAAGAGGCTTTTGCCACGGCAAAAGCCTCTTTCAATTTCATACTCCCCCTCCGTCTTACAGCTTTGTATCATTTTAGGTAATGGTTGGAAGTTCTTCCGGATATGCCCTATTTCGGTTGACAAAATAGTTACAATCTGTTACCATCCACACATTCTCTGCGAAAGGAGGTATTACCAATGGCAGATGATAAGGTTCTGATGTATAAGGGGCATCCCCTGATGCGTAAGGACAATCTGGTCTATTACGGCTCCATGGCTGATTCTCACATCGTCATGCTCCAGATTCTCGAAACCAAGAAGATGGGCGATACCGATATCGCTACACGGGTCTCCGTTCAGCTCCAGCTGACCGACCCGAATGCCAGAAGCCGTGACCGCATCGTTAAGAAAAGTGAGAAACCCGGTTTCTACACCGCGCTGGACGTTGGCAGTGTTTGGCTGACCAGAGCGCTCGCAGGCAAGTAAGACACATGTTTTCACAGTAAGACGGAGGGCAACGTATGAAACGACTTACACGTACGATTTGTATTCTGCTGACGATGTTCATTTTCGTCAGCACCATGACTTTCGGCGTTTCCGCGGCAAGCGGAAACCTGACGACCCATATCGGAATGGTCGACGCCAGCGCCCTGCGCCTGCGTTCCGGCCCCTCCACAAGCTATGCCACCCTCGCCTACGCGTCTGAAGGCGAATATGTGACCGTTACAGGAAAGACCGGCTCTTGGTATCAGGTGATTTACAATCTGACTGAGGGCTACATGCACGAAAGCTACATCAACACCTACACGGTGAAGAATGTTGAGCTTGGTTACGGCAGCGTCAATGGCAGCAAGGTCAATGTTCGCTCCGGCCCAGGAACATCCTATTCTTCCCTGACCCGCGCGAACAACGGCGAAAAAGCCTATATTATCGGCTTTAATAACCAGTGGTACAAGGTAATCTTCGGCAGTCACATCGGCTATATCCGCAGTGACTATCTGACGCTGACCGAAATCCCTTACGAAAATAATGCCTCGACCAAGACCCCACTGTTTTTCGTCAACGGAAAATCCACCGGCGTAACCCCCAGCGCTTCCGCTCTGAACGGTGGAAGCACGTCTGCTTCCGTCACCCGGCAGCAAATCGTGGATAACGCAAAAAAGCTGTTGGGCACTCCATATGTCTGGGGCGGCAGCACACCAAAAGGTTTTGATTGCTCCGGTTTCGTGCAGTATGTAATGAACCTCAGCGGCATCAGCCTGCCCAGAACCACCACGGAGCAGTACAAGGTTGGAACCTATGTCGTCAAAAGCAGCCTGCAGCCCGGTGATCTCGTATTTTTGCAGAATACATACCGCTCCGGTATCTCCCATGTGGGCATCTATATTGGCGATGGCAAGATGATCCACGCTTCCAGTTCCAAGGGTGTTGTAACAAGCAGTCTTTCAAGTTCCTACTATACCCAGCACTACTATGGTGCCCGGCGTGTAGTTTGATGATTTGTATATTTTTCCGGTGCCGGTCGGCACCGGGTATTTTTTATGTTAATCCCTAAAATTGTGTTGATATCCCGAAAACAATCGAGTATAATGATAAAGTGATAATGAATGTCGGACGATCGGCAATTTTGATATACCTTGAAGAAAGGAACGTTTATCATGGCAGGAAATTATTCCGATCATAACCACAGCCGCCGTCGGCGTCCCTCGAAACGCCGGCGCAGATGGCAATATTATATCCCCACTGTGATCATGATGGTTCTGGCCGTCGTATGTGTGGCGACTGTCACCCTTGCGATTGCCGCAGCGATCCGTGACCAGCAGAAGGAGCCCCGCCCCGATGGAGATCATACACAAGACACAGTTATCATTCAGGGCTCCGAAAGTACGGATCCCTCCGACGATGTGACCGCGCCTTCGGACGCCCCCACAAACACCGATGTTGAAGCATTGATCGCAGATGCGGACTTTATTGCCGCAGGTTATGACTATGAAAAAGCAATTTCAATGCTGCAAAGCTACGAACACTATGACGAGTTCCCCGAGCTTGCGCAAAAAGTAGCTGAGTATGAGGCGGCTGACAGCAATCTGATCACCTACTCCAGTCCTCAGACCATTACTCATATCTTCTTCCACTCATTGATCGTGGATACTGACCGTGCCTTTGATGGCGATGAAGACTCCGACGGTTACAATATGTATATGACAACCGTGTCCGAATTCATCGCTATCCTGGAGGAAATGTACGAGCGTGGCTATGTACTGATCTCCCCCTACGACATGGCCTATGAAGTCACTGATGAATCCGGAACCCATTTCACTTACGGTGATATCCGAATCCCGGCTGGGAAAACCCCGTTTCTGATGAGCCAGGACGATCTGAACTACTACAGCTATATGATCGGCAGCGGCAACGGAAAGAATGAGACTCCTGTTTTTGTTGACAGCAAAAATGACGGCTTTGCCAACAGAATTGTGGTCGGTGAGGACGGCTATCCCACCTGTGAATATGTGGACGCTGACGGCAACGTCCTTTACGGTGACTATGACCTGGTTCCTGTGCTGGAAACCTTCATTCAGCAGCATCCCGACTTCTCCTATCATGGCGCGCGTGCCATCTTGGGCGTAACCGGTTATGAAGGCGTGTTTGGCTACCGTACCAAGCCCTCCTACGAGCCTGCGCTGAACGCCATGTACGCAGCCGGAACCTACCCCAACACTTACGACGAGGAAGTCGCAATGGCTAAGGAAGTCGCCCAGTGCCTGCGGGATCACGGCTGGGTTCTTGCAAGCCACTCCTATGGCCACCCCGCCTATGGCAACATCTCTGCTGACCGTGTTGCGACAGACTCCGACAAGTGGGAAAACACCGTGGAAACGATTATTGGTGAAACGGACATCATTCTCTATCCCCATGGTTCTGATATCCACACCTGGCGCAATTACACCTTCGACAACGCAAAATTTGCCGCCCTGTACGCCGATGGATACCGCTATTTCTTCAATGTGGATGGTAACACCTACTGGAATCAGCTCGGCACCAACTATTTCCGTGGCGGCCGCCGGAACCTGGACGGCTTCCGGATGTACCACAATCCGGATAAGCTCGCCGATCTGTTTGACGTCGAGGATGTCTGGGATGATGCACGTCCCACACCTGTTCCCACCGTGGGTTCCGGTATGTAACTTCATATTTTTTCGCCGACCGGGCAGCTCGTCCGGTCGGCATTTTTTACGCGCTTTCGGACATACTATCCAAAAAAGCAGGAGGCGCTTTATGGCAAAATTCAAACGCGGCAAGCAAAGCTTCATTCCGCCGATCCAGCCTGTCATTACAACCTGGGCCAGTGTAGCCGGAAAGAAAGAAGGCGAGGGGCCGCTGGCTAAGTCCTTTGATATCGTATCCCAGGATACCTACTTCGGTCAATCGACCTGGGAACAAGGTGAAAAAAAGCTCCAGCAGCTAGCACTGGAAACACTTGCAAAAAAAGCCGGACTGGAGCAGTCGCAGTTTGATCTGGTCTATTCCGGAGACCTCCTTAACCAGTGCATCGGCTCTTCCTTTAGTCTTCGTAATATGGGCATCCCTCATTTGGGGCTTTACGGTGCCTGCTCGACCATGGCAGAAAGCTTACTGCTGGCAGCCATGACCGTTGGCGGCGGCTATGCGGATCACGTTGTCGCCATGACTTCTTCTCATTTTGCATCCTCCGAACGACAGTACCGCTTCCCATTGGGCTACGGCGGTCAAAGAACTCCTACCGCGCAGTGGACTGTTACAGGCTCCGGTGCCGCACTGGTGTGCGCTGAGGGTTCCGGCCCCCAAATCGAAAACTGCACCATCGGCACAGTCAGAGATCTGGGAATCAAGGATGCCAACAACATGGGAGCCGCAATGGCACCGGCCGCTTTCGAAACAGTCCGCGCACATTTTGATGATCTGGGCTGTGCCCCGGAGGATTTTGACCTGATCGTCACCGGTGATCTCGGACAGCTTGGAAAAGAAATGCTGCTGGAGCTTGCCCGCAGAAACGGTATGAGCCTTGGCGGCAAGCTGACAGACTGTGGAACACTTGTGTTTGATAATACGATGCAGGATGTCCACGCCGGCGGTTCCGGCTGCGGATGCAGCGCCATTACGCTCTGCGGTGACCTGCTGAACAAGCTGAACTCCGGTAAGCTCAAGCGTATCCTGTTTTGCGGCACCGGGGCACTGCTCTCCCCCACCTCCACCCAGCAGGGACTGCCAATCCCCGGCGTGTGTCACGCCGTTTCTATTATTTCAGGGAGGAATTGACATGGATTACTTGAAAGCATTTATCATTGGCGGTCTGCTTTGTGTCATCGGTCAATTGCTCATTGATAAGACCAAACTGACACCCGCGCGTATTTTGGTCAGCTATGTGGTCGTCGGCGTGCTGATCAGTGCGCTGGGGCTGTATCAGCATCTGGTAGACTTCGCCGGTGCGGGGGCCACCGTTCCATTGACCGGCTTCGGACACAGCATAGCGAAAGGTGTTCGGGAAGCAGTCGATAAAGACGGTTTCATTGGTATCTTTACCGGCGGGCTGAAAGCGACCGCGGGCGGTATTACTGCCGCTATCATGGCCGGATTGATCGCCAGTTTTATCTTTAAAGCAAAGGATAAATCCTGAAAAACAGGGCAAGATACCATCACGGCATTGCCGCAAAAAAAGAGATTTTCGGAGGAAAAGATTATGAACAACCAGAATAAGAATCAGAATCAGAACAATAACCAGAATCAGAACAGCAACGAGACCCAGAACAATAACCAGAACAGCAATCAGAACAACAAGAACTGCCGCTGAATATCGTGAAGGGCTGCCGCGTTACGCGGCAGCCCCTTTTATTCATCAGAATTCAACAAAGCGATCCAAATGGAAGAAATACAGGCAGGCGCGTTTGACTTTTTGCTCAAAGATCCGGGTCAGCGCATCGGCATAGGCCTCAACCTGTGGACGATAATGCTCTGCCGCAGCAAAAATAGTTTTTTCCGTCACACGGTCTGTCTTAAAATCCACCACCGTAATGCCATCCGGCTCCATCAACGCACAGTCCACAACGCCTTGCAGCAGGATCTTTTCCCCTTCCAGCCCAGTTCCATAGGCACTGCCGTCATCGAGAATTGAGAATTTGAATTCACGCAATACATTCTTCCCACAGCGAAGCTGTGTTCCAAGAGGTGTCGCAAAGAACTTGGCCAGCTTTTCACAATCTACCAACCCCCCCTGCTCTGCATTCAGAAACCGTTCCTCTACCAGCCGACGGACTTCCCGCTCAACTGAAGCCGTATCTGTACAGGCTTCAAAACGGATATATTGAAGCGCCAGATGGGTCGCGCTGCCCCGAATCGTTCCTTGTGTATTCTTTTCAACAAAGGACGGCTTACGCCACGCGCGATTTCTTGGCTTCGGTTCATCGGCATTCTCCGCTGCCTCCTGATCCTTCTCCCTGCCCTTTCGCTGGGTCGCGGTCTGCTTGGAAGGCGCGGCTGTTGCAGCCATATGAGGGTAGGTAAATTCCAGTCCAGCACGGAGCCGCTGCACCATATCGGATGGAAGCTGCTTTGTTTCTTCTGTGATGGTGCAGTCCTGCTGTTCCTCCGGCGCTTCCACCACACGGATCAACCACGGATATTCGCTGGTGTGTACAAGCTCAGGTTTACCGCCCAAGGCAAACAGCGCACCTGCTTCCAGCCTTCCAAGCGCCGAATACAGCACCCATTCACCGGGACAGCTTACTTCCCGCGTGACCAACTCCCCGCAGCCCATATTACTCTGAATGACCATCTCGGTCACTTTTTCGGATAGGTCATCTGATGAGTAGGTCATGATCAGCCGATCCCGCGCGCGGGTCATGGCAACATACAGGACACGCAATTCCTCTGAAATACTGTCTGCCGTATTCTTGGACGAAATCGCCCGGCGGGCAACGGTAGGATAGCGCACCCGTCGCTTACTGTCCGCAGCGAGAATGCCAATCCCCAGCTCCTTATGACACATGACCGCGGCGCGCTTGCTGTCCTGATTGAACTGCCGTCCAAGTCCGCAGAGGAATACAACCGGAAACTCCAGTCCCTTGGACTTATGGATGCTCATAATGGAAACACAGCCTGCATTCCCGCCCTCCGCGGAGGTCATCAGCCCCTTGCGCTCCATTGCATCCAGATATTCCAGAAAACGGCCCAGATCTCCCTGACCGGCAGACTCAACCCCGGCCGCGAGCTGATAAAATGCCTGCAAATTTGCTTCGCGCACTTCACCGTCATCCATAGCGGCATAGATGCTGTCCATACGTGTTTCCGCAAAAACCGTTTCAATGATTCGGGTCACAGACTCCATCCGACCCTCACGGCGCAGCCGGTAGAACAAGTCCAGTAAATTTTTCGCCTTCGGCTCTTCACTGTGAAGCAGTGCGTCAAAGATGGATCCGCCTCGTCTGCCTCCACGGAAAGCGGCCAGATCATCGGCAGAAAAACCGAATACCGGGCTAGCCATTGCGGCAAGCAATGGGATATCTAACTGAGGATTGTGAATGCTCTGAAGCAAAGAACGCAGTACGCCAATCTCCTCGGTCTGCAGCAGATCACCGCCAGTGCCGCTTGCGCAGCGGATGCCGACGCGTTCCAACGCCTGCCGGTAATATTCACCGATAGAATTGGGTGACCGCAGCAGAATCATGATATCATCCGGCTGAATAGGCCGTAAGCCGTCCTTGCTACGAATCAGATGGGTTCCATCCAGCAATTCCTTGATCCGCCGTGCGGTAAACGCTGCTTCCTCCGGATAAGTGTTCTCACGGATTTGTATTCCATAGAACTCAACTTCCGGCTCACCCAAGGGGTCATGGGGCACGCCCTCATATAGCGCTTCATCTTCGCCGTAATAAAGGCCGCCAACCTCCGGTGACATGCAGTTTTCAAACACCCAGTTCACCGCCGACAGCACCGCACCACCGGATCGGAAGTTCCGACTCAGCATGACCTTACGCCCCTGTTTGGGCTGCGCTGTGTCCGCCGGAATGTAGGATGCGTATTTCTCGAGGAATATTCCCGGATCTGCAAGGCGGAATTGATAAATTGACTGCTTCACATCGCCAACCATAAAGCAATTCTGCTTTTTGGCGGTCAGCGCACCGTAAATCGCGTCCTGAACAGCATTGGAATCCTGATATTCGTCTACCATAACCTCACGGAACCGTGCCCCGATCTCATTGGCAATGGAGGTAGGGCCGCTGCGCTTGGTTCCCAGCAGAAGATCCAGCGCGTAATGCTCCAAATCGCTGAAATCCAGCATCCGGCGCCGGCGCTTAGCGCTGTCATACTTTTGGGAGAAGGTTCGTACAAGCGTTACCATGCCCCGCACAGAGGCAGCAGAGCTGTTTAGATCCTTCAGCACCTGCTCAGACACATCAGCGAAAGGCGTTAACGCGCGCTTCATACCATCCTTGCAGGCATCCCGGACTGCTTTGAGCTGTTCCTTGCATTCCTCGTCCGTAAATGCTTTCTTAAACCGCATGGTACCGTAATCGATTTTTTGCCGGGCAACGATCTGATCC
Source organism: uncultured Clostridia bacterium (assembly GCA_947367115.1). Classification (GTDB taxonomy): domain Bacteria; phylum Bacillota; class Clostridia; order Oscillospirales; family Oscillospiraceae; genus Faecousia. The sequence continues at coordinate 39,570 of CANBCW010000007.1, forward strand.
CAGCTTTCACTTTCACGCAAATGCCGGAGCTGGTACACTGTATCACGCAGCAAGGCAGCAGTCGTATCCCCGCCTTCTGCTTTGTCCGCAAGCTCCACACAGCGCTCCATCGCTTTGATCTGCAAATCAAGGTAGGCGAAAAACTCGCCCATCAGATACTTGCCCCATCGGGTTTCGGATACATCCTGTATATCCGCTGTATCTACGGCCTCCAGACAGCTTTCCAACCAACGTTCCGGGTGCAGGTGGCACCTGGCACTGTCGTAGACCTTTAAAAGTATATCCGGCACCTGGCGGTCATCCCGGCCGATTCCCTGTGAATCCACAAAGGCACAGAAATCCGCGTCTTCTACAGCTGAATCATAGGCATCCTCCAGCACCTGCAGCATGACTGTGTCCCGTATCTGTACGCATTCGTTTTCTTCTGCCACGCGAAAATCCGCGCTTAAGTCCAATCGGTAGGCAAACTGCCGCAGGATATCACTGCAGAAAGCATGGACGGTAGAGATATTGGCCATATACAGCCGCTGCAATTGCTGCTGCAGATGGCGGTTCTCCGGCTCCTGGGCAATTCGCTCAGACAGCTTCGCGGCAATTTTTCCGCGAAGCTCTGATGCGGCAGCCTTTGTGTATGTAATGATCAGAAATTCATCGATATTCGCGGGGTCTGCCGGATCAGTCAGGTAGCTCATAAGCCGGTCTACCAGCACCTTGGTCTTGCCGGAGCCAGCCGCGGCGGAAACCAGCAGATTACCACCCCGATCCTGTACAGCCTGAGCCTGCTGGGGTGTCAGTTTCTCAGCCATGGGAATTCACCTCCTTGCCGATTTCCTCCCAGAAACGGTCGGCGGACATTGCCTTATAATTGCGCCGTCCCTCAACACTTCGTTTATGGCATATCGTACCGTACGGACAAAACGTACAGGCATCGTGACTGGTGCCACGAGTATAGGGATTCGGGTCAACACGCCCTGAAGCGATCTCATCCACCATTTTCCCAAGTACCATAAAAACATACTTTTGCAGTTGCTTCAGTTGTGCCCGGTCTGCCAGATCACCAACCAGTGTGCCATCCTTTTTCCGCTTGCAGTCCAGCCGGGACATGTCCTCGCTGGGATCCATGGCAGTCAGGGAAAGTTCGTCCTTCAGCAGCAATCCCCTGCGTTTCCAATTGCTCCGGCGATCCTTCTCCTCACTGGAATTGGCACCACTCAGATTGACATAGGGAACCCGAGCGGGGAAATACTGAACACCGGCAGGAATACGCTTGCTGCCAAACATCTCCCGCCCTTCCTGTTCCAGCGCAAAAAGGTACAGCAGCATCTGCAGGCCAACGCCGTTGAAAACATCGCAGTAATCAAAATCCTTCTTACCGGTCTTGTAGTCCACAACCCGGAAGTATTTCACACCTGCGACCTCGAATACATCCACACGGTCAACAAAGCCCTGAAGCTGCGCGTCCATATTTTTCGACGGAACCGCAATGGCAGGCATTTTGCCGTCGCCGCCAAAGTGCAGCTCAAAATCCACCGGTGCAAACTGAGCCGCACTGAGTTCTTCCCAAAGCTCCTGCACCACCATATCCAATTCCTGCATATTCCGTCGGAAAAGGTATTCCATCCGCTGCGTGTCCAACTGGCTGAAATGCTCCTGCGCGTAATCATCCGAGTATTTCTTCGCAATAGCAAGGGTTTCATCCAGAGAAACCTGATGGAAACCGCCCTGTGCCATAACCTCACGCGCAGTATTTTCCAGCACCGCGTGGACATATGTACCAAACTCTGCCGGATCCACCGTGGCTTCTTTCCGTTCTCTGGCTCGCAGGCCATATTTCAGGAAATAGGACAGGCGGCACTCCGCCTGACGATCCACCTGAGACGCGGAGAGCGTCAATTGATCGCCGTAAAGCTGAGCAATATGCTCCCGGCTGACTGTTCCCAGCTCATAGGCTCGGCGAACGCAGAACGCATCATATTCTGTTTGCAGTTTCAATTCATCTGCCGCATTCGCAGCATTCCATTTTGCCAGGAGTCCGGCAGCATCACGCCGGTCTGCCGTGGGGATCACCCGCGTATCAACAGGCCGCTCTCCACCGCACATCTCCGTCAGGCGACGGTATACATAGGACGGCTGCGCCCCGGAACATGAGACCGTAATCGTCTCCGAAGCGCCGCAGAACACACCGTAGACCTCAGCAAACTCCGCCTGAATACCATCCAGCGCGCCGCCGGTCAGCTGTACATCCAGCCGCCGCAGCGCCACACGCTCCTGATCCGTCAGGACACCGCTGCTGCCTCCATAACCCGGCAGGCTTCCCTCCGACGCTCCGAGAACGAACAGGTGTTTCTCTCGTTGGCAGCGCATAGCTGTCACCGGGCCCACCGTGACCGAGTCCAGCACAGCTGGAATCGTACCAACATCATACTGGCTCAGCAGAAGTGTGAACAGCCGCTGGAAGGCGTCATCATCCCACTGGGTCTCACCCAGCACATCATAAAGCTGCTCCAACGCGGTAATCAGGATCTCCCAAAGCTGATTAAGAATCTGGGCGCTGCGGTTATCCCCTGCCCGGTCCAGTTCGGCAGCGAGTTTTCCAAGACGTGATGCAAGATGAATGTCTTCAAAGAAGCCATACAAGGCCGCAACCTGTTCAGAAAGCCTTGTGGCAAGCCGGAAACCCTTTTGCAGTTTGAACAGCGGCTCCATGGCCATCGCCCTGGCCTGCTCGATCCGGGCAAGCCTTTTTTCAGCTGAGGGTGTCCATACACCGCTTAATCCTTCAGGATGATTCTTGAAAGGCTCCCTCCAACGGCTGCCATTGATACCCCAAATAATAGAATAATTCTCTACCAGATCGCACAGCTCCGGGTTCAGCGGTGAAAGCACACTGCGAAGGTATCGAAGCACTGCTCTTTGCTCAAAACCGCCCAGTGCGGCCTCCAGCGCAGACAGCACCGTGGTTACAGCACCCTTGTTCAGAACATCCTCCGTTCCGGACAAATACACCGGAATTCCCAAACGCCGGAACACCAAGCCGATCACAGGCTTATAGGCCGCCATATCCGTGCAAACCACACTGATATCCCTGTAACGGCAGCCCTCGCGTACCAATTCCATGATCTGCTGCGCCGCCGCGCGGCATTCCTGATAGATGGAGTCCGACGTATACAGCCGCAGATACCCGCTCACATTCGGATCCTGCCGCACTTTACCCTGAAACAGCAGTTCACGCACCGGTGCAAGATAAGTTGTTTTTTCAGGAATAACCGTGATCTGCACTGGCACATTCGCACGAGTCGCGCATTTTACGATTTCCGTGGCAGTTGCTCCGGCCTTCTCAAACGCCATCAATTTTGAGCCTACGCTGTCGCAATTCAGGCTGACAGTGACCTGCGGGGATTCCCGAATCAAATGCTCCAAAATCGCCATGTGCTGTCGGGTAAAATCCGGGAAACCGTCTATGTAAAACACACGTTCCCGGGCATAGTCACTGTCCTCCAGCTCTTCAAGAACCCAGCTCATCTGATCCCGGGGGTCACGCTTTCCGCGTTGACACAGTGCGTCATAAGCTTCCAGCAGCAGTGACAATTCCTCAAGCTTCTGCGCCAGCGCGCCCTCAGCGCGATCCGCGGCAGCACGAAGCTCCTCAGCCGTGATGCAGCAGCGTTTGAATTCATCCACCGCATCCACCAGCTGTGTCAGAAATTCCGGTTTGGTCTCAACCGAGGCATAAGCCTTTAACCGGCTATGCAGCTGTCGAGCCGCGGCGGCCATAGCCACCACTCGCCCGCCGTTGTCCAGGCAGTCAAGGGACGCGCTGCCCACACTGTCAGACACACGTCTTGCCAGCCGGGTAAAGGACAGCACCTCCGCATAGCGGCTGGCCGTATCTCCGGCTGCGGCGCTCAGCCGACGCTCCATGTCATGACTCACCAATTCCGGAACGAGCAAAATGCGGCCGCCCCGGCGCTGCCGAACATCCTCAGCGATACGCTCCAAAATAACATCCGTATTCGCAGTCCAATCTCTGCCCAGTATCAATTCCAGCATCGACGCACCGCCTTTCTCTATAATGCGTCTATTCTAACACAGATTCGGTACAAAAAACAGGTATAGTTTCATCCTCTGTGAAATAAATTTTCCAGCTTACCCAAACAATCCAGCAGGAAGAACCGCACCTCGTACCCGGATTGCCCGGTAATGGCTCCGCTGAGACCGTCAGAGAACCCAGCCGAGGCAGCCGTATCTGCCACGCCCTCCGTAGCTGCCGGAACGCACAGGCTGGGGAACACGACACACCACCAGTTATGCCCTTCACCACTGCCGATGGTAATACGCAGAGAGTCGTAAATTCCGGCAGGCAGTGTGAAGGTATCATAGATTCGTGTTGGAAATTCTTCCGCCGTCAGTGTCACGCTCGCCCGATCCTTCACGCCTTCTGCGTCCAGCACCGCATTTGCGGTGCTCTCCAGTTCTTCCAGCTTGCTCTTCAATAACGTCTCTGCCTCATCCTTATTGTGTGCCGCCGCAGTAACATCTTCCAGCGTTTTCAGCACTGCGTCCCGTACCTTCAGCTTCACTGCCTGGTCTTCCGCACTGTCGGAATTAGCCACCACATGCAGGCGCAAAATGTCCTCACTTAATTGTCTTTTGTCCCGAATAACGGAACTCATGTACAAAACCGCCGCCACAACAGCGAAAATACTGACCGTTTTCCAAAATTTACGCATTAAAAACACCGTCCATACTGAAATAACTCCAGTATGGACGGTTTTCGGAAAAATTAAACAGGTTTAGAAATATAAATATTCGGATAGTTTTCCCGCAGCATATCGCAAATGACCGCGGCAATTTCAAACTCTGACACCATGCAATAGACAGCCGAACCGGAGCCAGTCATTTGATAGCCAACTGCACCGTAGGAATAGAAGATGGATTTCAGGTAATTCAGTTCCAGATGCTCTTCCGTCACCACAGGGTCAAAGACATTGCAAAGGCTCTGTGCTACCCGGCTCAGATCTCCTGCCAGCAGCGCGCTTTCCATTCCCCTATGGTCGGGTCGATGCGCGATCACCTTCTCATCTATTTTGCGGTAAAGCTCCGGAGTGGAAATAGAAAAATCGGGCTTTACAACCACAAAGATACAGTCCGGCATATCCGGCAGCTTGCGCAGCCGCTCGCCACGGCCTTCACACATAACCGTACCGCCAACCACACAGAACGGCACATCGCTGCCCACCTGCGCCCCCAGCTCCGCCAGAGCCAGAATAGACAGCGGATTACCGTAATGCCCGTTCAGCGCCCGAAGAACCGCCGCTGCGTCTGCGCTGCCGCCGCCCAGTCCTGCTTCACTGGGAATACGTTTCGTAATGCGAATCTCCAGACCATTGGGATCTTTTCTCAGAGCCTCGCAATAGACTTTCGCTGCCTTCCAGGCCAGGTTGCGCTCATCACAGGGAATCCCCTCCTTGTCACAGCGCAGCGCCCATGGTTTCCCAGTGCCTATATCGATCTCAATATCGTCACGCAGGGAGATTGTCTGCATCACACTTTTTAAATCATGGTAGCCATCCGGCCGCTTTCCCAGCACATCCAGCGTCAGGTTGACCTTGGCATAGGCCGGTTCATATAAAGTAATCATTTAATCCTACGTCCTTCCAGATAGTATCGTTTTTCGCGGGCGTGCCCCATGGAGAAAGTCTTACGCGGTAATGCACCGCCGGAAATCACGCCGCGGAACAGCTGATGCTTTTCCATAGCAGGCAGCAGGAACCCAATGGCGTTTTCCTGTTGAGCCAGCTCCCTCACCTCGTCATCACCGTGAATATAATCGATCTTCCCCTGATTCTCGGAAAGCCACTGATCGAGGAACTCCTGCAGTACCGCAACAGCCAGTTCTCCTTTTGCTTTATCGAGGTACACCGTACCGGTCTGTTCACCAACGACCCACCCAACGGCATACCCGCCGTCCGCACAGACGGAGGAAAGATCCGCAAGCAGTTTTTTTGTATCTGCACCGGTAATGATACGATGGATCGGTGCGAAAACGAGAGAGGGATCATGAATATTCTCCAGTTCAACCAGAGAGTACCGGGCAGGATGGCGGCTCAGGTCAACACCGGGATTTGCCGCCCTCAGGGCTTCATAGCAGCTTTTTGCGGTAGCTAAAGAATGGTTGCCGTCGCCCACAGCCAACAGCACAGGCGCACCGGTCAGATCAGAATACTTGCTGCCAACTGAAGCGCAGAACGCCGTCAGCCGATCGTCAAAATCCTTTGCAGCCTGGCCTTGAACAAGCCAACCCCGAATATGTCCGCCCTGCTCCATCAGCTCGAAATCGTACAGCTTCGGCAGTGTGTCCCGAATAGCCTGAATTGGCTCAATCAGCATTTTCTGTTCATCATCACAGAGCATCAGCACATGCGGAAGCTCGATTGCCGCATCCTTGCGTACTCGCTGCCGGGGCGGGATCCGTTCCAAAACTGTCCGCTCTGTAGCACGGATGGAGGAGTCAGAGCCGGGATGGTAATCATACTGCTCCAGATCCACCGCTCCAAGCAGGCCAGGCCGCACAGAGCCATCAGCCAGCGTGCGTTCCACATACACATAGGAATTGGGATAAACCGTGAAAACATTCTCCTGCAAATATCGTTCCATGGCGGCGTTGATCGCTTTAATGGCATCGCCCTCGCACACGCTGCCCAGCTCCGCTTCCGGCAAAATTAAATGAATGGCCGAGGGGTCGTCACCGGCAGCCGCCCTCACCCGCTGCCAATAGGCGGGATCAGATGTAAACTGATCGCAGGCGATCACCGCCCAACGCTCCAACTCAGTATTTTGAGGGAGTAAAATATCTGTACTTGTAAAAACGTTCATGGAAATCAGTCCTTTCTTGGGATGATCCTTTTCGGTTTATTATAGCGGAAAAGTTAATTTGCGTCAATGTAAAAGTATAATTCCTCAGACTATGGGAACTCTAAGAGCGACAAAATCAGAACGGAGGTAAAACGATGCTTGATACTTTGGCGCTGATTCTTTCTATCATCGGCTGTGCCAACTGGGGTCTGGTAGGTATTTTCCAGTTTGATCTGGTAGCCTGGCTCTTCGGCGGTCAGGGCGCATTGCTGAGCCGGATCACCTACACCATCATTGGCCTTGCGGGTCTGTGGTGCATCTCGTTCCTGTTCCGCAAAAGCCGCTGCGGCTGTGATGACTAAAAAAGGAGCTGCCAAAATACTGAACTGCACCCCATTTGTTAGACAAGTATGATATAATACTTGTACTAAGAAATGGGGTGTTTTTCTATGCCAAAG
>CANBCW010000008.1 GCA_947367115.1 uncultured Clostridia bacterium
AGACTTCTTTTCAACTGCTTCATGTTGATTATTGCATTGTGTATCCCCCAAGGATACAGCAATACGCTCCTTTCCTTGTATTGAATTATGGCATACTGAATACTGCTGCATCGGATGTACTGTTGTTTTTGCTGAAAAATATCGTAATAAATTAGCTAAAATGAACAAGATACGTGGAAGCAACAGCGTTTTTATCTTTATAATTTTAACAGTTTTTTGCTGGGATGTCAATGTTGCCAATCCGGGTGCGAGGCGCTTTTCGGGAGATCAGAAATAGAGCTATTTCAATGAATAATCGTAAAAAAGCCGGATTTCTTGACATTATCTTTGCGCTATGTTAGAGTTAATTCATTCTGCGCTGTGGAGGAAGAGAATGAAAAAAGGGAATGCGCTCGCGCTGCTGCCCATCGGCGTGTTTTTGTGGCTGTATCTGGGGCTGGGGCTGGTTTTCGAATATGTGATGAAGATTCCTATGGGCTTTTATAATGTCCCCATCGTGATTGCCTTCCTGGTGGCGATCCTGGTGGCTTGTCTGCAAAACAAAAAGCTGGAATTTGAAAAGAAGCTGGAGGTCATGGCTCGGGGCGTGGGCGATAAAAATATCATCACGATGTTGCTGATCTTTCTGGTCGCCGGTGCCTTTGTGGGTGTGGTCGGACGCAGCTCTGCCCGCAGCGTGGCTTATTTTATGCTTTCCATGATCCCTGCCCGGTTCAGCGTGGCGGTGCTGTTTGTGGTGGCCTGTTTTGTGTCCCTTGCCATGGGCACATCTGTGGGAACGATCACACTGATTGCGCCAATTGCCACAGAGGTAGCGCAGGCTACCGGCTTTGATGTGGCGCTGTGCGTGGGCGTTGTGGTCGGCGGTTCTATGTTCGGAGATAATCTGTCCTTTATTTCTGACACCACCATTGCTGCGTGCAACGGTCAGGGCTGTGCTATGAAGGATAAATTCCGGGGAAATTTCTGGGTAGCCATGCCTGCGGCACTGGCAACACTGGCGATCGTACTGCTGATGACCGCTGGGAAGAACCCTCAGGCAATTACAGGTGAATACAGCCTGCTGCAGATTTTACCCTATGTACTGGTGCTGATCGGCGGCGTTGTGGGCATCAATGTGTTTGTGGTGCTTCTGATCGGCATTTTTTCCGGTGCGGTCATTATGCTGGGAACCGGCGAAACGCTGATCACCGATCTTCTGGCCAATATGGGCTCCGGCGCTGCCGGTATGTTTGAGACAAGCATGGTGGCCATCCTGGTGGCGGCAATGTGCGAACTGATTCGTGTCCACGGTGGTTTTGACGCGTTGCTTTACTTCATCCACAAGGTGTTCAAGGGCAATCAATGGGGGCAGATTGGTATGGGTTTGCTGGTGGGTGCCATGGACATCGCCACGGCCAACAATACCGTAGCCATCGTTATGGCGAACCCCATCGCCAAGGAAATGAGCCAGGAATATGAGATTACGCCCCAGCGCTCTGCCTGCCTGCTGGATACCTTCTCCTGTGTGTTCCAGGGAATTATCCCCTATGGCGCACAGATGCTGGTGGCCATTTCTGCTGTGGCAGAAATGGGCTTGCAGCTCTCGGCATTTCAGATCATGCAGTATCTGTTCTATCCCTACCTGCTGTTGGCAAGCTGCATTGTTTCTATCTTCCTGATTAAGAAAAAGAAGTGAAAAAACATGACTCCGGAAGGTGTTCTTCCGGAGTTTTTTCAAAAAAACGAAAAATCACGCAGCGTCAGGGGTTGCTTGTGACGCTGCGTCATGTGCTAAAGTAGGCACTGTAAGGAGGCGAAAGCTATGTCCAAATATACGACCGGAGAGATTGCCAAGCTCTGCGGCATCACCGTCCGCACCGTCCAGTATTACGACAGCCGTGACATTCTTGTCCCCAGCGAATTGAGCGAGGGTGGGCGGCGGCTTTACTCTGAGGAAGATTTGAAGCGAATGAAGATCGTATGCTTCCTGCGGGAGCTGGATCTGCCCATCAACACCATCGGTCAGCTTCTGCGGGAGGAGCATCCCGAGGACGTGATCGATCTGCTGCTGGAGCAGCAGGAGCAGTCACTCAGAGCTGAGATCGGTGAGCGCAGGGAGAAGCTGGAGAAGCTGGAGCGGCTGCAGCGGGAGCTGAAGAGCGTGGAGCATTTCTCCGTCGAATCCATCGGCGACATAGCTCATGTTATGGAAAACAAGAAAAAACTGCGCAGAATCCATGGTACTATGCTGGGGGTGGGCATCCCACTGGATATCATCGAGTGGGCGACCCTGGCCTACGCCATTGCGACGGGCATATGGTGGCCCTTTGTCGTGGGATTGGTTATCATCATCGCCGGCGCCGCGTGGATGGTCAACTACTATTATAAGAACGTTGCCTATATCTGCCCCCAGTGCCACACGGTGTTCAAGCCCCGGTTTTGGGAAATGTTCTGGGCTGGACACACCCCCACCACCCGAAAGCTGACCTGCTGCGCCTGCGGCCATAAGGGCTTCTGTGTGGAGACCTATGGAGGTGACCGGTCATGAAAAAGCTGAAAAAGCCGCTGCTGTTTACGCTGGCGCTGCTGCCCATTGCCGCCATTGGGGGCTGGTTCACGGTGCTGTACCAGATGGATCTGTATGATCCGTCGGTCTTTGAAGAGGCGGTGGCACAGCTTGGCAGCATGGAGGTTCTCATACTGATCTCTGTGGTTCAGGTGATCGGCTATGCCGCTTTCTGCGGTTTCTTCGGATATCTGCTGTCAGACAAGCTGGGCATGATGCGACCCATTCGCTTTGAAAAGGCTCCGCTGCTGAAAAGCCTGCTGATCTGCGTGGTGTGCGGCGTGATCTTCAGCCTGGATTATTGGACGTTTGGGCAGTGGATCCCCGCCGTGGGTGAAGCCACGGCCGCCGGTGTCAGCCTGAACGCGCTGATCGCGTCCGTTCTTTACGGCGGCGTCATCGAGGAAGTGATGATGCGTCTGTTTGTCATGTCCTTGATCGCCTGGCTGATCTGGAAGCTCTTCTTCCGCAGACATGAAACAGCCCCGGTGGGTGTGATCATTGCGGCCAATGTGGTCGCGGCGCTGCTGTTCGCGGCAGGCCATCTGCCCGCAACAGCTATGATGTTCGGCAGCGTCACCGTTCCGATTTTGCTGCGGTGCTTCCTGCTCAACGGCGGTTTCGGACTGCTTTTTGGCTGGCTGTACAGCAAATACGGCATCCATTACGCCATGCTGGGTCATGCGCTGCTGCATATCATCAGTAAGACGATCTGGTTCCTCTTTATCTGAATTCACAGCAAAAATCCGCCTGCGGAGAGCAGGCGGATTTTTATATTTTACTGCTTGCGCTTTTTACAGATGATCACGATTACCAAAACCGCGATTATGACTGCCGCGAAAATGGGAATAAGGAAACCAATATGGAAAGAATCAGGCTCATCAGGTGTGGCTGCGGGCTCCTGCACCAGCACCATGGCGCTGATGGCATCCACGGTCACACTGCCGCTGGCAGTGCCCAGCACAGTGGTACCGGCATTCTCACCGTTGACGTAAATGTTCCACGAACCTTCGGGCAGGGTGATGGTGGCTGCCTCGGCCTTGGGGTTGAAGATGACAACCAGACCGTTGCTGGTCTCACCGTTGACACCGCCATTGATATGGAAGGCATTAATATTGCTGTCCGGGGTGTCAAGAGCCGTGATGTTGGCGGAGACATCTTCCGCGGAGGTCATCCGCAGAGCGGGGTGAGCCTTGCGGAAGGCAATCAGACCTTTATAATAATTGTACACATCCTGATATGCTGCGTTGTTCAGGTCATCCCATTTCAGGTTATTGATCTCATCGGAACTCTTATAGCTGTTGTGGTCGTAGCCGCCCTCACCGTTGGGCTTGGAACGAAGCATTTCCTCGCCGGCCTGGAAGAAGGGGGTGCCCTGAGAGGTCATGACGATGGCAGCAGCCAAATTGTTCATTTTGATCCGTTCTTCCTCGGAGTTGTTCCGTGTAGACAGGATCAGCTTGTCGTACAGCGCCAGATTGTCATGGCAGGAGGCGTAGTTGATGGTTTGTGTGGGGCTCTTGCACCAGGAGGGGGAGCCCAGGAAGCAATTGGCGATGGTGCCGGCATAACCGCCGGTTCCGGCGACGTAGCCGGACTTCTCATCGGAGCCCATAGGGCCGCGGATGGCATCCCGGAGCGTGTCGGAGAAATAGGCGAAGTTAGGAGTCTCAGTGGAGTTTTTCTGGGTAGCCATGGTGTAGCCGTCTTTGGTCACTTCGGTGTCCATGGTCCAGCCTTCACCGTAGAAGATCACGTTAGGATGCGTCTTGTGGACTTCTTCCACAACAGCGTTGATGGTCTCGGTGTCGATCAGACCCACCAGATCAAACCGGAATCCATCAATGTGGTATTCGTCAGCCCAGTATTTCACAGAGTCAACGATGTACTTCTTGACCATGGAGCGCTCAGACGCGGTATCGTTGCCGCAGCCGGAGCCTGCGGAATAGTAACCCTTAGGAGTCACACGGCTGAAATATTGAGGGACGATCTGGTTGAAGCAGAAAGTCTCCGCATTGTAAACATGGTTGTACACCACGTCCATGATGACGCTGATGCCGTTATCGTGAAGACCCTTGACCATTTGCTTGAATTCCTTGACACGGACTTCGCCGTTGTAGGGATCGGTGGAGTAGGAGCCTTCGGGGACATTGTAGTTCAGAGGATCATAGCCCCAGTTGAACTGAGGTGTGTCCAGCTTGCTTTCATCTACGGAGGCGTAGTCATAGCTGGGCAGCAGATGAACATGGGTGATACCCAGATCTTTCATGTGATCCAGGCCGGTGGGGATACCCTGGCTGTTGGTGGTGCCGGTTTCGATCAGGCCAAGGAACTTGCCTTTGTTGGTGATGCCGGAGCTTTCGTCCACGCTAAGGTCACGAACATGGAGTTCATAGATCACAGCGTCGGTGATGCTGCTGCCGTAGTGAGGATCCTTGTCGTTTTCCCAGCCGTCAGGGTCGGTAGCGTCCAGATCGATGACCATGGCGCGCAGACCGTTAACGCCGGTGGTGCGGGCGTAGGGATCGCAGGCTTCGTTGGTTACACCGTCCACATCAACCAGATATGTATAGTAGACACCGTTCAGATCGCCGCTTTTTTCGGCCACCCAGGTGCCGTTGACATCAGCGGTCATTTCGATCTGCTCGATCCGGTCATCGGTACCGGGGGTGCCGCTTTTGTACAGGTTGACCTTAACGGCAGTAGCGGTAGGAGCCCAGAGCCGGAAGACGGTCTTGTCGGCGGTATATGTGGCACCCAAATCATTGCCGGAATAGGTGTATTCCGCCTCAAATTCGTCGGTGGAGTAGTAGCTGGGGGTATAGAGCTTGGTTTCAACGCCGAGACAGCGGATGGTGTATTCGCAGCGCAGATCCAGCGGTTCTGCTGTCACAATGGTATAGATGTTGCTTTTGTCGGGCGTGACGGAGGCAATGGCCACTTCACCTTCGGGGCCGATGATCTTGAAGGCGGTATCGGGGTCGTCTACAGCAGCAGACAGCTTTACACGGATACCGACATCCTCCTTATAGATGTTGTCCTTGATCTGGATTTCCGCTTCTTCGGCGGCAAAAGCGGGGCAGGCAAAGGCGGTCAATGCCAGCACCAGCGCCAACAGCAGGGCAAGAACACGATGGATACGATGCGTTTTCATAATAGCTCCTTTCCACAATAAACAAAAAGCAATGTTTATTTGTGCGTGATTATGTACGAATTATACTATATGAATTATTCTGTGTAAAGCACTTTCTTGCGGATTTTGCGGCTTTCCTGCCGGCAGACAAGGACGGAAAACTACGAAACCGGTTTCGTAAACGGACAGGGATGACCAAAATCAGAGATGGGATCACACCCGGTCAGAAGCGGAAAAAACACCGTGAATGTGTATAAATCGACTGGTTTTTCTTTGTGCATCATGCCGCCCCAAACAACGAAAGCGGTTTCGTTAATCGGCGTTGACGGTCAAAAAATGGAGTGCTATATTGGGCTCAGCGATAAAAAATACAGGAGGTAAGATCCATGAAAAAGATGATCGCAATTCTGATCGCAGTGATGCTCTGTGTATCCTGCCTGTCCCTGACGGCCTTCGCGGCTGAGTCGGACGAGATGATCCCTGTTGTTGTGAGTGTGCCGGAAGGCTGGGATGCCCCTAACCTGTGGGCATGGGCGGATGATGGCACCAACGCCTTTGCCGCATGGCCCGGCGAAGCGATGGAAGAACTGGAAGATGGCTGGTACTATACTTATGTTCCCGGTTATGTCCAGAATGTGATCGTCAATGCCAACCAGGGTACCGATGCTGCCATCCAGACGGACGGTATCGCTGTGGAAGCCGGTAAGGGCGTCTGGATCACTGTGGCCGAGGATAAGACGGCCGCCGTTTCCTACGATGCGCAGACCACTGCGGAGATCCCCGCGTATGTTGAGAAGTTCATTGTCCATGCTTATGTCCCTCTGGAGTGGAAAACTGCCGCTCTGTGGGCGTGGTCGGCACCCGACGGAACCAATGCTTTTGAAAGCTGGCCTGGTGAGGCGATGGCAGAGGGCGAGAATGGCTGGTTTACTGCCAAGGCTCCTGTTTGGGTCAACTCCATCATCATCAGCGGTAATGATGGTGCGGCCAAGACGGAGGATGTATCCATCGAGGCGAAGGAGCTGTGGATCACCGTTTATGAGGATCTGACCTATGACCTGAGCTACGAGGATCCGGACAAAGCTGTGGAGAATATCACCGTTCATGCCCAGGTTCCCGCGGATTGGTCTGCCCCCAACTGCTGGGCATGGTCCGCGCCTGACGGCACCAATGCGTTCAGTTCCTGGCCGGGTGAAGCCCTGACTCTGAATGGCAACTGGTACACCATCGAGGTTCCCGGCTGGATCAATTCCGTTATTATCAATGCCAACGAAGGCACTATCCAGACTTCGGATCTGTCCGTTGAGGCTGGCAAGGATGTGTGGGTCGTTGTAACCGATAAGGATAATGCCGCTGTTTCCTATGAGGAGCCCTCCGGTGAGGTCACCCCACCCGCAACGGAACCCCAGGAGACAAAACCTGCCGAGACTCAGCCGACGCAGCCGGATGCTCAGGAGCCTGAGCCCAGCAACACCGGCCTGATCATTGGCATCCTTGCGGCTGTTGCTGTGGTAATTGCCGTTGTGGTGGTTGTAATGATCAAAAAGAAGAAGTAAGATAAGTACCGTCATGCGGGTACACGGTCACCGTGTACCCGCATTGTGCAACCAAAGGAGGAAAACGGTATGAAAAAAACACTCGCACTGATACTGGCGCTGATTATGCTCGTGAGCATGACCGCGTGCCGTACGACCATTGATCCGGCTCAGGCCAATAAGCTGACCGTCTGGCACGACAAGGAGGACGCGGTGATCGAAGCGCTGGAAAGCTATCTCAAGACTGCCGTTCCGGATGTGGAGATCGTGTTTGAGAAAAAGACCAGCCTGACGGATTCCCTGAAGCTGGTGGGCAACGACCCCAGTGCTGCACCGGATCTGTTTATCTTCGCCCATGACAAGGTGGGCGTGTTCGCGGAAATGGGCATCCTTGCCCCGGTCAAGGATCTGCTTGCCGCTGACGCGCTGGAACACTATCTGCCAATGACGGTGGAGGCCGGTACTTATCAGGATACCCTGTATCAGCTCCCGCTGTACTTTGAGACGCTGTTGTTTATGTACAACCGCCGCTATATGCAGGATGATGAGGTGCCTGTTACCACTGATGGGCTGCTGGCGTATATGCAGAAGAATACCGGCCGGGGGCGTTATGGCTTCGTGGAGCAGCACAGCACAGCCTATTATTCCGCCGCTTGGATCCATGGTTTTGGCGGCTCCATCATCGATGGTTCCGGTACGCCCTTCCCGGATGCGAAGGCTGTGAAGGACGCGCTGGAGTACCACCTGAAGTTCGTGGCTCTGATGCCCGGTGAAACCGAGTACAATACGGTCAATACCTTGTTCCTGGAAGGAAAGGCGGATGCCACCATCGGCGGCCCGTGGATGGTGCCCTCTGCCAGAGCAGCGGAAATCAATCTCGGTATCGCCGCCATGCCTACGGTGGATGCAACCGGCAAGGCACTGGCACCTTATTCCGGTGTGCAGGGCCTCCATGTTCTGAAATACGCCGCTGAACACAAGTCGGAAGCCGTAAAAAAGCTGTGCGCTGCCCTGACGGATCCGGCGATCGGCATTGATCTGGCGTTAGCCAGCGGCTGTGCCCCCGCGAATGCTCTGTGCTATGACGACGAGCGGGTCAAAAATGATGAGCTGGTACAAGCCATGCGCGCCACCGCCGAGATCGCCGTACCCATGCCCAACATCCCTGAAATGGATGTCATGTGGACGGTGGTGGGAAATCTGCTGACGGATGTGAACCTTTCCGGAAAAGGCATCGACGACAGCTTTGATGCCGCTTTGAAGCAGGCAGAGCAGCTCATCGATGCCATGAAGTAAGGATACGCCTATGAAAAACCGCAAAAAAGATACGCTTCTGTCCTACCTTTGGTCAACGCCGTCGCTCATACTGATCGCCCTGATGGTAGTGTTCCCGATTCTTTACACCGGGTATATCTCGCTGACCAATATGAATGTGTACCACTGGTTCGATTTTACCATCGTGGGAATGGAGAACTATATCCGGGCGCTGTTTGTATTCGATTCCGGCTTTCTGTCTGCCCTGATTGCCACGGTTATTTGGACGGCAGTGAATATGGTGCTGCAGCTGATCATTGCCTTTGTGCTGGTGACGCTGCTGAATGTGCAGAAGCTGAAGCTGAGAAAGCTCTATAAGACCCTGCTCATGTTCCCTTGGGCGATGCCGGGATATGTGTCGATTCTGCTGTGGAAGACCGGTATGTTCAACACCCAGTTTGGCCTGCTGAATCAGTGGATGGAAAAGCTGGGGCAGGATGCCGTCCGCTGGCTGAGCAGTGACGTTTCGGCCTTTATCTGCTGTACGGTCGTCAACCTGTGGCTGGCGCTGCCTTTTATGATTATGATTATGGACGGTGCTATGCAAAGCATTGACCGCAGCTACTACGAAAGCGCGCTCCTGGACGGTGCAAGCTGGCTGGATCGTACCCGGTACATCACCGTTCCGGCCATCACACCGATCATTGCTCCCGCGGTGATCATTACCGTTTTTACGACCTTCAAGCAGTTTGATGTGGTGTATCTGCTGACGCAGCAGGCAGGAGCCAAGACCGGTTCCGGATTCCACACCATATTGACCTATGCCTATGAAAACGCCTTTATCACTAATAACTATGGCTACAGTTCCGCAATCTCCATCATTATTTTTATTCTGCTGCTGGTGTTCTCCGCCCGGTACCAGATGAGGGAGGAGCGTGACCGATGAGCAAGAAACTGAAAGAGGGCATTGGACTGACGGCGCTGAATATCTTTTTTATTGTCCTCTGCTTTGTGACATTGATCCCTATTCTGTATGCCGTCAGTGTGTCGCTCAATGGGCAGAACAGTCTGCTCAGCTCCGATTTTTCCTTTATTCCAAAAGACTTCACGCTGGATCATTATAAGGAAGTCATTTTCGGCGAGGACATTTTGACATGGTTCTGCAATACAGTGTTTCTCGCGGCGGTGACGGTATCCCTGTCGCTGATCTTTGCTGTGCCGGCGGCCTACTGCTTTTCCCGGCGGCACTTCCCCGGCAGAAAAGCGATTCTCAAGTGTCTGGTGCTGCTCAATTCCTTCCCGGCCATCCTGTCCATGTTTGCAATCTACCGGCTCCTGCGACCCATGGGGCTGGTCAATACCCGGGTGGGACTGATCCTGGTCTATACCGGCACCATGGCGGTGTTCAGCCTGTGGAATACCAAGGGCTATTTCGACACGATTCCCACGGAGATCGAAGAAGCCGCCCGGATGGACGGTGCCACGGATCTGCAGGTGGTTCTGCGCATCGTTCTGCCGCTGGCAAAACCTAGCATCATTACAACGGCTTTGCAGGTGCTGATCTATGTGTGGAACGAGTATATCTACGCTACCACCTTTATGACCGGTGAGGATAAGTATACGCTGGCGGCAGGGCTGAACGCGCTGCAGGCCACGGAGATGACCGGAAGCTGGCCTGTCTTTGCCGCCGCATCCATTACCGTGTCCCTGCCGGTGCTGGTCATCTTCTTTATGTGCCAGAAGTATATGACTTCCGGTCTGACGGCGGGAGGTGTGAAGGGATGAAGCTGGACGCGGTTCTGCATATCCCCATGTCCCAATACTGCTTTGGACTGGATGAGAACACCATTGTTTACCGTCTGCGCTGTGCCTGTGGAGACCTGAAAACTGTGACCCTTCATTATGGCGACACCGCCTGCCGGGTGACGCCCATCCTCTTCACGCCTGTGCCTATGGAAAAGGTGGCAAGCGATCTGCTCCATGATTACTGGCAGGCCGTTGTCCGCAGTCCGTACGATCGGGTATACTATTATTTTGAGCTGGATGACGGTGATGATGCATTGCTGTATTATGGTGATGTATTCACGCACCGTCTGGTCGACGACCGCTCCCAGTATTTCAAGCTGCCCATCAACCACCGGGCGGATATTGCTAATGTGCCGGATTGGGTTCATGACGCGGTGGTCTACAACATCTTCCCTGACAGCTTTGCCACATCGCACAGGCATATTTCCGGGAAACCTGCCGCACTGGAGCATAACGGTCAGACCGTCAAGGGAAAGCTGGGCGGTACCCTCCGGGGAATTGCCGAGAATGTGGACTACCTGAAAGATCTGGGGGTTAACTGCGTTTATCTGAACCCGATTTTCGCGGCAGGGGAGTACCACAAGTATGACCTGCTGGACTATTTCCACGTTGATCCCTGCTTCGGCGGCGATGATGCCTTCCGGGAACTGGTGGCTGCACTCCACGAAAATGGGATCCGCATCCTGATTGACGGTGTCTTCAACCACTGCGGATGGTATTTCTTCGCGTTTGATGATGTGGTGCGCAATCAGGAAAAGTCCAAATACCGGGATTGGTTTTACCGTTTGGAATTTCCGGTGGAACGTCCGGAAACGACGGAGGCGTACCCGACCTATGCCTGCTTTGCCTACGAGCGGATGATGCCTAAGCTGAACACCGCCAACCCGGAGGTTCGGGAATATTTTTGCCGGGTGGGGGAGTATTGGATCAAAGAATTTGGCATTGACGGCTGGCGGCTGGATGTCGCCAGCGAAGTGGATGACGGCTTCTGGCGGGCGTTCCGTCAAAGAGTAAAGGCGGCCAACCCGGAGGCACTGCTCATCGGAGAGGTCTGGGAGAGCGCTGGGCATTGGCTCAGCGGCGATATGTTTGACTCTGCCATGAATTATGATTTCCGCAAGCATTGCAATTTGTTTTTCGCGGAGGGCAGGATCGGCGCGACTGATTTTTCCGGGCGGATCACCAATATGCTCATGCGCTATAAGCTGCAGGCGCTTCCGGCGCAGCTCAATCTGCTAGACAGCCACGATGTGAGCCGCTTTCTGTCACTCTGCGGTGGTGACCGGGCACGTTACCGGCTGGCGATTCTGTTTATGATGACCTTCGTGGGCATGCCTACGGTGTTCTATGGTGATGAACTGGGGATCCGGGGAATGTTGGAGGACGAATACCGCCATCCAATGCGCTGGAAGGACGGCGATCAGACGCTGTATGGCTTCTTTAAAGAAGCGATTGCCATGCGCCACGATCTTCTTCCTCTGCGCCGGGGAGATTTCCGTATGGTTTGTGCCGATAACGGTCTGCTGGTGTTTACCAGGCGCTGGGAACACCAGACCGTTACGGTCTGCATTAACCGTGGCTCCGGCCTTGCCCGGCTTCCGGAAATCACCGGTGCGGTCTATTGGGCAGAGGGTTTGGAAAATCATTTCCTCAATGAAAACGGCTTTGCGGTTTTTTCCTTCCTGTAAGCCGAAAAGATATCCCCCGACCCTGTAAAAGTCGGGGGATATCTGCTATAATCAGTAAAAAGAAAAATGAAAGGGGTGCAGACCATGCGCGTTACCATGCGGGATGTGGCAAAGGCCGCGGGAGTCTCAGTGTCCACCGTATCCAAGGTGGTCAATGATCATTACAGTATTTCCCGGGAAACGGCACAGAGAGTGCATGCGGTCATGCGAGAACTGAACTACTATCCCAATGCCCGAGCCCAGAGCTTCGCCCGCGGCACCACAAAAACGGTTCTGCTGCTGGCAGGCATGGCACCCAATACGGCGTTTAATAACCCGCACATGTTTGAGATCGTGGCGGGGCTGGAGGAAACGCTCCGTAAACGAGGCTACCGGCTGGTGCTTCAGGGGACAGATGCCACATCTGCCTGCGGAGTGGCGCAGGAGGTCATTTCGCGGCAGAGCGTGGACGCTATCGCTGTCCATGTGGGTATCATGTCCCATCCGCTGTCCGCCCTGCTGACAAAGACACAATTTCCGCATATTGTTTTGGGAATGCCCAATTTCGACAGTCAGGTCTGCTGGATCGATAACAACAACACCTACTCCGGCTCCATGGCGGCAGCCTATCTGACCGCGCAGGGGTACCGGAATATTGCCTTTATCGGCGGGCAGTATTATGATCTTGGCTCCACGCATCGGCTGGAGGGAGTGAAGCAAGGATTGGCCGGGGCGGGAATCCGGCTGGCGGAGCAGCATATCTGGCTGGGGGAGTCTACCCGGGCCGACGGCTACCGCATGACCGGGGAGCTGCTGGAGCAGAGGCCTCTGCCCGACGCTATTCTCTGCGCCAACAACTATATCGCTTTGGGCTGTGTGGATGCCCTGCGGGATCATGGCCTGCGCATCCCGCAGGATATGGGCATTATGACCTTTGACGATTATCCCTTTTCCCGGATTGTTGAGCCGCAGCTGACGGTTGTGGATATCAATGTCCGCGCCATGGGCTCTCAGGCGGCGAAGCTGCTGCTGGATATCATCCGCCATCCCAATATGCAGGTGCAGACCTATGTCACCACCTCCAGCGTCATCGAACGTCAGTCTACCCGGCAAAAGTGACCGCATTTATGGAAAGTTACATATAAAATCAGCCCCTCATCTGCTCTAAAACTGCTGCGCATATGACAATACCCACAAAAAATATATAGATTTTTGCAATAATATGTCAAAAGGCACTTGCAAAATGCGCAAAAGGTATGTATAATGATAGAGCAATTTTGTGAAATGCGCATTTATGCATTTTTATGAGGGAGGACCTAAAAATGTCCAACAGTGTTTTTCAGAGCGTCATGGTTCAGTTAAAAGATGTAGCAGACCGTGTGTTCGGCGTGATCGATACCGAGGGCTGCGTGGTTTCCTGCACGGATATGTCTATGCTGGGTGAGCGTTGGGCGGACGCGGCACTGAAGGTTGCGAACTCTTCCGAGGGCATGGTGACCTTTGGACAGAAAACGTTCAAGGCCATCGTCAACAGCTCCAATTTCTTTGAGTACGCTGTGTTCTGCAGCGGTGATGATGAGATCGCCCGCGGCTACTGCACCATGGCTTATGTGGCACTGAACGATGCCAAGGTGTTCTATGAGGAGAAGCATGATCGCGGCACCTTCGTGAAGAACATCATCATGGACAATATCCTGCCCGGTGATATTTACATCCGTGCCAAGGAACTGCATTTCTCCACTGACGCGCCCCGTGCCGTTTTCCTGGTTCGCCAGGTCGGACATGGCGACGTGGCTACTGTGGATGTGCTGTCCGGCATGTTCCCCGACAAGCTGCAGGATTTCGTTCTGAGCATCAATGAGACGGATATCGCTGTGGTCAAGCAGATCACCCCCTCCACCACGGAAGAAGATCTGGATAAGATGGCCCGCAATGTCGAGGATACCCTGAAAAACGAGCTGTTCATCAAGACGGTCATCGGCATCGGCACCATCGCTGAGCATCTGCGTGAGCTGGCTGATTCGTATAAGGAAGCCCAGACTGCCATTGATGTGGGTAAGGTATTTGATACCGAGAAGAGCATCATCAATTATGAGAACCTGGGTATTGGCCGCCTGATCTACCAGCTGCCCACTACCCTGTGCGAGATTTTCCTGAGTGAAGTATTCAAGAAGAATTCTATCGACAGTCTGGATCAGGAGACGCTGTTCACCATCAACAAGTTCTTTGAGAACAACCTGAACGTTTCCGAGACCTCCCGGAAGCTGTTTGTCCACCGCAATACGCTGGTCTACCGTCTGGAGAAGATCAAGAAGCTCACCGGCCTTGATCTGCGCCAGTTCGATCATGCCATTGTTTTCAAGGTGGCGCTGATGGTTCGTAAGTACCTGTCCAGCCGCGAGACCCGGTAATTTGATTGGAATATCTAATGGGCGTGCCGCAGGCACGCCCATTTTTGTAACCTTTTTCAGCTGAAATCTGGTAAATGTTGCCCAATGCCGCAAATTCACAAATTATTCATGTATTCCGATTGACATAAAATTGCCTGTGTGTTACAATTTGGTTACACTATGGATGGAGAAAGAGCCATGATAGAATTTAACAATGTAACAAAAAAATACTCCGTGGGTACTCAGGCACTGAAGGGTGTTTCCATGCAGATCGAGGACGGCGAATTCTGTTTCCTGGTCGGCCCCTCCGGTTCCGGTAAGTCCACGATCATTAAGCTGATCACCGGAGAGTTGAAGCCGACCTCCGGCTCTGTTCATGTCAACGGCTATTCCCTGGAGCGGATTCGCAAACGGGAGATTCCGTATCTGCGCCGAACGGTGGGAGTCGTGTTCCAGGATTTCCGCCTGATCGACAATATGACGGTTTACGATAATGTGGCCTTCGCCATGCGTGTTGTGGGTGCCAAAAATCAGGAGATCAAGGATCGTGTTCCCTACGTTCTGGATCTGGTGGGGCTGGAAACTAAGAGCCGCCGTCATCCGAGCGAACTGTCCGGCGGTGAGCAGCAGCGTCTGGCCATTGCCCGCGCTCTGGTGAACAACCCTTCCACCATCATCGCCGACGAGCCCACCGGCAATCTGGATCCGGCGCGTTCTTTTGAGATTATGACACTGCTGCAGGAGATCAATAATCTGGGTACGACCATGCTGGTGGTCACCCATGAAAAGGATCTTGTGGAGCAGTTCACCAACCGGGTCATCACCATTAACGATGGTCTGATCAGCAGCGACAGAATGGACGGACATTACGAATATGAAAATCAATAATCTTGGATATTTGCTCAAAGAGGGCTTCCGTGGCATTTTCCTCCACGGCTTTATGTCCTTTGCTGCCATCTTTGTAACGGTGGCATGTCTGCTGATCGTAGGCAGCTTTTCCGTCCTGATGTACAATGTGAACATCATGGTGGAGGAATTGAATCAAACCAATGAGGTCATGGTCTATATTGATGAGACGCTCTCCGAATCCGATGCCAGAAGCATTGGTACGAAAATCAATCTGATCGAAAACGTCCAGATGTCCACCTTCAAGAACCGCGAACAGGCGTTGGAGGAATTTATTGCGGATCATCAGGGGGATGAGGCGTTCAACGGCGTGGAGGCTGAGGATCTGCGCCACCGTTTTGTCGTCACACTGATGGACAACAGTCAGATGGAGAAAACGGTCGCTGAAATCAATCAGATCGAGGGTGTGGCAAAGATCACGGCCGCCTATGAACTGGCAGAAGGCTTTTCCACGCTGCAGAAGATTTTGCAGATCGTGTCGATCATTGTCATTGCCGGACTGTTGGTGGTGTCTTTGGTGATCATCTCCAACACCGTTAAGATTTCCGTGTATGACCGCCGGGACGAGATCGCGATTATGAAAATGGTGGGTGCTACCAATGGCTTCATCCGCCTGCCGTTTGTGGTAGAGGGCTTTTCCTTGGGCATGCTGGGTGCCAGCATTGCGTTTGGCTTGGAGTGGCTGCTGTATGATGTGCTGGTGAAACAGATCGAAACCATGGACTCCCTGCAGATGTTCCAGTTCGTTCCTTTCCAGCAGCTCCTGATTCCGATGATTGCTACCTTCGCCGCAACAGGTTTCTTTGTGGGTGTTCTGGGAAGCTGGAGTTCGATCCGCAAGTTTATGAATGTTTAAAGTTGGCTATGTTAATGTAAAGGAGTAACCATGAAGAACCGAAGATTATGGGTGTCCGTCATTGCTGGAATCCTGGCGCTTGCCCTGCTGGCAACGCTGATCGCGGGCGTTTTGCCCCGGGATGCCAGCGCCGCGTCTTCCAGTGAGCTGAAGAATCAGCTGGAGGATCTGAAGGACGAAAAGGATGCCTTGATGAAGGAAATCGCTGAGCTGGAGAAGCAGCAGTCCGATAACTTCAACGATATGGAAAGCCTGATCAATCAGAAGGATGTTATTGATCAGCAGGTGGCGTTGCTGTATGCGGAAATCGCCAATGTCAACAGCCAGATCGCCGCGTACAGTCTGCTCATCGCGGATAAGCAAAAAGAATTGGAGCTTGCGCAGCAGCGTCTGGCAGACCTGAACGAGAAGAATAAGGAACGTATCCGGGCTATGGAAGAGGAAGGCGAGCTTTCCTACTGGTCGGTTCTCTTCAAGGCCAACAGCTTCTCCGACCTGCTGGACCGTCTGAATATGATCAGTGAGATCGCTGCGGCCGATCAGCGCCGCCTGAAGGAAATGAGTGAGGCGGCTGAGGTCGTGGAAAAGGCGCAGGAGGCACTGGTTGCGGAAAAGGCGGAACTGGAAAAGACCAAGGCGGAGCTGGAAGCAACGCAGGAAGCGCTGGATGCCAAGAACGCCGAAGCCGATAAGCTGCTGATGGATCTGGTAGCCGTGTCCGAGGATCTTGAGGCACTGCACAACAAGTTTGAAAAGGACGAGGAAGATTTCCTGGATCAGATCGCGCAGAAGGAGCAGGAATATAACGATAAGCTGGAAGAAGAGGCATCGATCCGGGCATCGATACAGGCATCCATTGAGGCATCCATTCAGGAGTCGATTGAGGAATCCCGCCGCCAGGAAGCGGCTACGGCAACCACCAAGCCCAGCGGCGGCAGCACACCCGGAACCGGCTCTTCCGATAATCCCTCCGGCGCGATCTGGCTGCAGCCCTGTGAGTATACCCGCGTTACCAGTGCCTTCGGCTACCGCTGGCACCCCGTTACCGGCGAGTGGTCCATGCACAAGGGGGTTGATCTGAACGGCGCGAAGGGCGCTCCCATTTACGCCAGCCGCAGCGGCACAGTCACCGTGGCTACCTATCATAAGACTGCCGGCAACTATGTCACCATCAATCATGGAGACGGCTATTCCAGCGTATATATGCATATGACTCATTACATAGTCTCGGAAGGGGATTACGTTAAGGCTGGCGAGATCATCGGCTATGTGGGCACCTCCGGGCGTTCCACCGGCTATCACCTGCACTTTGGTATCTCTTATAAGGGTACCTATGTGAACCCCATGGACTATATCGGTTAAGGTTGTTGTACATCTTTCCCACAGCTCATCCGGGCTGTGGGAAACAATTTATTCTCGAGGTGTCTTATGAAGAAAACCATTATGCGTCTTTTGTCTTATGTTTTGGTGGCACTGGTAGCTGCCAGCACGACTTGCGCCTGCTTCCTTTATGCCCAGAAGAATGATACCGGCAAGCTGGAGGAGCTGGAAAGCCTGCTGCTGCAGCGTTTTATTGGTGAAACGGATCAGGATGCGATGGAGGACGCGGCGGCATCAGCTATGGTGTCTGCCCTGAATGACCGCTGGAGCTACTATATGACCGCGGAGCAGTATCTGAGCTATCAGGATACCATGTCCAATTCCTATGTGGGTGTTGGAATTACCATTCAGGTGCGGGAAGACCGGCAGGGATTTGATATTATTGATGTGACGGCGGGCGGCCCTGCGGAGGAAGCAGGCTTGATGGCGGGAGATATCCTGGTGGCGATTGACGATACCGCTACTGTGGAAATGGAGATCAGTGCCACCTCTGCGCTGATTCGCGGAGAAGAGGGAACCACGGTGAAGCTGACCGTAGACCGGGCAGGGGAACAGCATGCGTTTACGGTGTCCCGAAGAAAATTTCAGACTCCGGTTGCAACCTATGAGATGCTGGAGGGGGATATCGGCCTGATTACAATTGAGAACTTTGACAGCCGCTGTGCCGATGAAACCATTGCGGCCATTGAGACCCTGCGGGAGCAGGGGGCTGTGGCACTGATCTTCGATGTGCGCAATAACCCCGGCGGCTATAAAACGGAGCTGGTGGAAGTGTTGGATTATCTGCTGCCGGAGGGGCCATTGTTCCGTACCGAGGATTACCGGGGCGTGGAGCAGGTTGACTACTCTGACAGCGCGTATCTGGATATGCCCATGGCTGTGCTGGTGAACCTGAGCTCTTATTCCGCGGCAGAGTTTTTTGCTGCCGCGCTGGACGAATACGAAGCCGCCGTTGTGGTGGGCGAAAAGACCTACGGTAAGGGCTATTTCCAGAATACCTTCCAGCTCAGCGATGGGTCGGCAGTTAATCTGTCTGTGGGGAAATATTATACGCCCAACGGAAATTCACTGGCAGGTGTAGGATTGACGCCTGAGGTGGAGATCATCGTGGATGAAGAGACTGCGGCGAAAATTTTGGCGGGAACACTGCCGCCGGAGGAGGATCCCCAAATAATTGCCGCCATCAATGCCCTAAAATCCTGATTTTGACCTTGACGTGGGGAAGAAAATCAACTATAATTGAACAAGCTATGGAATAAATTGCTTTGAGAAAGGATCCTTCATTATGGCAAAGGAATTTAAGATCACAAGTCTGCGTTTGGCAGATCTGGAGAAAGAACTGAACTACCTGAAGACGACTCGTGAGCGTGAGATCGCCGCCATGATCGCCGAGGCTCGCTCCTACGGCGACTTGTCCGAAAACTCTGAGTATGATGCCGCCAAGAACGAGCAGGCGAAGCTCTACGGCCGCATTGCGGAGATCGAGGATATCCTGTCCCATGCCGTCATCATCGAGGACGAGAACGAGGCCAACGGCCGCGTGGGTCTGGGCTGCACCGTCGTTGTCGAGGATGCAAACGGCAGCCAGATCTCCTACCGCATCACCGGCTCTCAGGAAGCCAACCCCATGGAGCATAAGCTGTCTGACGACTCTCCCTTCGGCCGTGCCATTGTCGGCAAGTCTGCTGGTGAGACTTTCGTTGTCAATGCTCCCAACGGCGCTTACACCATGAAGGTCGTCAGCGTCTCTCGTGAGGGTTAAGTCATGGCAAAGTTCGTACCCCAGGCTGAACTGCCTGTTTCCGAGCAGGCCCAGATCCGCCGCGACAAGCTGGCGGCGCTGCAGGCCGAGGGCCGTGACCCCTTTGAGATCACCAAGTTTGATTTTAATGCCGATTCTGCCGCCATCAAGGCCGATTATGAGGGCTATGAGGGGAAGATCGTCCGGGTCGCTGGCCGTATGATGAGTAAGCGCGGACAGGGCAAGGTCATGTTCTGCGACCTGCAGGACTCCACCGGCCGCATTCAGCTCTTTGTTAAGATCGATGAGATGGGCGAGGAAGAATATAACCGGTTCAAGAAGAACGATATCGGTGATATTCTGGGCTGTGAGGGCGAGGTCTTCAAGACCAAGACCGGCGAGATCTCCATCCGCACCAAGTCCGTCATTTTGCTGAGCAAGTCCCTGCTGCCCCTGCCGGAGAAGTTCCACGGCCTGACCGATAAGGAGATCCGTTTCCGTCAGCGCTATGTGGATCTGATGGTCAACCCTGAGGTTAAGCAGAACTTCATCATCCGCTCCAAGTTCATCAAGCACCTGCGCAACTATCTGGACAGCATGGGCTACATTGAAGTGGAGACCCCGGTTCTGAATACCATCGCTGGCGGCGCTGCGGCTCGTCCCTTCATTACCCATCACAACACCCTGGACATTGATATGTACATGCGCATCGCTACAGAGCTGCCCCTGAAGCGGCTGATCGTGGGCGGTATGGATCGGGTCTATGAGGTTGGCCGGATCTTCCGCAATGAGGGCATGGATCCTAAGCATAACCCGGAGTTCACCACCGTGGAGCTGTATCAGGCCTACGCCGATTTCCATGACATGATGGACATTGCGGAAGGCGTTTACACCACCTTTGCTCAGGAGGTTCTGGGCACTTACGAGCTGGAGTGGATGGGCGAAAAGATCGACCTGACCCCCGGCTGGCCTCGCATGACCATGGTGGAGGCTGTTAAGAAGTACGTGGGTATTGATTTTGACGCCATTTCTGACGATGCTGAGGCTGTTGCCGCCGCGAAGGCCGTGGGCGTGGAGCTGGCGGACGCTGCCGAAAAGACCTGGGGCAACGCTCTGTATGCTTGCTTCGATCAGAGAGTGGAGGAGCATCTGATCCAGCCTACCTTTATCACCATGTATCCTGTGGAAGTCTCCCCCCTGACAAAGAAGTCTCCTGCCGATCCCCGGCTGACCGAGCGCTTCGAGTTCTTCATCAACCGCAGTGAGATGGGCAACGCCTACTCCGAGCTGAACGATCCCATCGATCAGAGAGAGCGGTTTATGAAGCAGGCTGAGCAGCGGGAGCGTGGCGACGACGAGACGGAGATGCTGGACGAGGATTTCCTCAACGCCCTGGAATACGGCATGCCCCCCACGGGCGGCATGGGCATGGGCATTGACCGTGCGGTCATGCTCTTTACCGGCGCTGACACCATCCGCGAGGTCATCCTGTTCCCAACGATGAAGCCCATGGGCGAGTAAACCCTCAAAAAACCGCCTAAACCGTAAGCATTTGGGCGTTTTTACGTGAGCGCAAGCGTTGTGAATACCAATTTACCCAAAATGTAGAAGAAAGTGCTGTCCGAGAACAGCACTTTCTTTTTGCTTTGGGGCATAAAACATCCCCCGAGGGCAATGTGCCATCGGGGGAGAAGTGACTTATTTGATTTCCTGCTCTAAGCCTTTGAACAGATCAGAATGGAAAAATTCGTCGATCGTGATACCCAGACCATCGCAAAGCTTCTTGATGGTGGAGACGGTTGCACTATTATTACGTCCGCTGACGATGTTATTCACAGTTGATTGTGTTACGCCGCTGATGCTGCTCAATTTGTTGAATGAGATATTGCGTTCTTGGCAAAGCGCGATAATTCTTTGGCGTACAGCTTCTCCTACGGTCATGGGTATCACCTCTTTTATGTAGATAATACAATTTGGCTCTTGAAAAGATTACCCCTTTTGAGTTAAAATAACTCAAAAGGGGTGAAAATAATGGTATGCACATTTTTCGGGCACAGTGAATGTTACGGTCTGGATGCGGACATTCTTTTGAATGCGATTGAACATCTAATCAATCAGGGCGTAGATAATTTCTATGTAGGAAATCATGGACAGTTTGATGGCATGGTGCATGGCTGTCTGAAACAGCTTCGTGCTGTTTATCCCCACATCCGGTATGCCGTGGTGTTGGCTTATCTGCCTGGGGAGAAGCGGGGGCTTGAGGCTCTGCCCGATACAGTATTCCCGGAGGGGGTTGAGGTGGGGGCGCCCAGGTTCGCCATTGAGCGGAGGAACAGGTGGATGCTTGACGCATCGGACTATTGCCTGTGCTATATCAACCACACCTGGGGCGGTGCGTACAAATTTGCCCGGATGGCAAAAAGACGAGGGCTGACTGTTATCAATATGGGCAGCGCGGATCTCTGAGATCGTGGCTTAAACGGAAATATCAAAAGGGTCTGCCGTGCGGTTTGTGCGGCAGACCCTTTTTTAATAAAACGCAAACATTTTATAAGCATTTTGGAAAATTTACCGTATTAGAATATGGCCATAAATCAAAAACAAAGGAGATAAAATCGTATGAGCAACAGAGAACTGGAAATGAAGGCGCGGGAGCATGATATGTCCGATGCTACCCCCGAGGCTATCGCGCAGACCGCCGTAGCTACGGAAAAGGTCATTGAGAACGCTGTGGTCAGTGGCTACAAGAAGATCGAGGATGCTGTGGTTGGCGGTTATAAGAAGATCGAGACCGGTGTGGTGGAAGGCTTCGGCAAGGTCACCGATAAGTGCGTCGAGGTGCTGTTCGCCAGGGAAGGCGAGAGCGTCGAGGATGCCAAGAAAAGATTGTCCGGTAAGGAGTAATCTTCTCACCCATGAATAACGAGAACTCATTTCAGTACACCTACAGC
The DNA here is from genome assembly GCA_947367115.1 of uncultured Clostridia bacterium. Lineage (GTDB taxonomy): Bacteria > Bacillota > Clostridia > Oscillospirales > Oscillospiraceae > Faecousia. The sequence goes on from CANBCW010000008.1 coordinate 22,168, forward strand.
GCCCCGGAAAATCAGGAGGTGCTGAATATCCGCAAAAAATATCTGCCCCAGGAGGAAAGCAAGCTGGATGAATTGAAGCGGCTGGATAATCTGGTGCAGACCTCCGGCACGCTGGAATCCCTGTGCGCAGGGCTGGGGGGCAGCATGATCTTCGGCCTTGGAATGTGTCTGGCTATGGAGGTCATCGGTCATATGAGGTGGCTGGGAATCCTGTTGGGGCTTGCCGGTATGTTCGGTATCATTGCTGCGTATCCACTATATCGCAAGTTCTTTGCGAAAGCCAAGGCACAGTATGCACCCCGGATCCTGGAGCTGACCGCAGAACTGACGAGGCAGAATTAAGAAAACTCAAACATTTTCCAAATCAATTTCAAATAACGGTGCGGTACCATGCGCACATAAAATCTATGAAAGAGGTAAGTTGTATGTCTAATAACGATCAGGAATTTTTGGTGCAGAAGATCCGCACTCAGTACACCGAGAAGGAACACACTGAGCTGGACGCTCTGAAGGAGCTGGATGCTAAGGTCAAGCGGCCTGCCAATGTGTTCGCCTACACCTTTGGCACGATCAGCGCCATTATTATGGGCTGCGGCATGAGCCTTGTTATGACGGACATCGGCTCGATGATCGGCATGAACGATTCCATGCTGCCCGGCATTGTCATCGGCGTTGTCGGCATGCTGCTGGCAATCGTCAACTATCCCATGTATAAGGGCATCATGAACGCCCGGAAGAAAAAGTATGCTCCTGAGATCATGAAGCTCAGCGATAAGATCATGAAAGGCTAAGGTGGAGAAATATGGGTATCGTTTCCTTTTTCAAGAATGCGTTTTCTGATATGGGCAAGAGCGCCAAAGCCCAGCATGAGGTTGACAAGGCTCAGTTTGAAGCCACCAAGGCGGAGTCCAAGGCGCAGTGGGAGGAAGCCAAGATGACTCCCGCGGGTCGCCAGGCAAAGATGCAGGATGAGCGCAACGCACAGATCAAAGAGGCCAAGGAGCGCACCGCTGCTGCCAAGGAGCGTATCGATTTGGCAAAGACCAGGCAGAAGTAAATAAATAGCGGGAGTTTTCGCTCCCGCTATTTCCCGTTCTATCAAACAAAGGAGATTAGGCAAATGAACGCCATTGAGATACGAAACTTGACCAAGAGCTTCCGGGGACTGTATGCCTTGGATCATCTGAATATGACCGTTCCCGTGGGCGCCATCTATGGCTTTATCGGCGAGAACGGCAGCGGCAAGTCCACCACGGAGAAGCTGATCTGCGGCCACCTGGTACCGGATGAGGGCGAGATCAAGCTGTTCGGCCGGGACTACACCGATCCCGGCGTCCGGGTTCGGGTGGGCGCCTTGATCGAAAACGCGGGCTGTTTCCCCAATTCCAGTGTGTGGGATAACCTGATGATGCAGGCCATCAATCTGGGTCTTCCCAACCGGGACGAGGAGATCAACCGGGTGCTGGAGATCGTCCGTATGGAGGACTCCGCCAACATCAAGTTTAAGAGTTGTTCCCTGGGTATGAAGCAGCGCATCGGTATCGCTATGGCGCTGCTGGGCGACCCGGCTCTGCTGATCCTGGACGAGCCGATCAACGGTCTGGACACCGACGGTATGCGCATCATGCGGGAGATTCTCATTGACATTACCCAAAAGTACGGCTGCACCGTTCTCATTTCCTCCCATCTGCTGGGCGAGCTGGAGAAGATCGCCACCCACTACGGCATCATCCGTCAGGGTAAGATGATCATGGAGTTGTCTGCTGCCGAACTGGAAGGCCGTGCAAGAGTCTTTGTGTCCCTGAAAACTAAGGATATGCAGGGCGCGCTGGCGGTACTGAAAGCGAAATTCGGCAATGTCCGTATGGAGGAAACGTATCTCCGTGTTTATGATGTGGACGATACCGAAACCATCGTGGACTGCCTGATGAAGAACGGCCATGTGGTCAGTGAGATCCACAAGAACAAGATCGGTCTGGAAGAATACTACATCGAGCTGATGAGCCAGAAGGAGGGAAAGTAATATGAAACATGAACTTCGCTTTGAATCTCCCAGCTTCGGCAAGCGGCTGAAAGGTATGCTGGGCGTGGACTTCTACCGCCTGTTCCATACCCCTATGTATTACATCTTTCTGGCTATCGCCGCCCTGATCCCTGCTCTGATTTTGGGTACCACCGGCATGACCGATCCCCAGACCGGCGTGGCCACGGCACCTCTGTACACCAATGCCTGGAACGCTATCGCTGCCGATAGCCCTCTGTATGCGTTCAGCAACATTGGCGAATACGCCAACATGAACATGGTGTTCATCTTCGGCGGCATCATGGTGTCCATTTTCATCGGCCATGACTACAAGAGCGGCTATGTCAAGCAGCTCTTTACCACCCACGCCAAAAAGCAGGACTACATGATGTCCAAGACCATCACCTGCGCTTTTGCCATGGCCTGTATGTGTGTGACATACCTGCTGGGCGCTGTGGTTGCCGGTCTGCTGGTGGGCATGGAGTTCTCCGGGAATGTGGGCTCCATTATTATCGCTATCTTAAGCAAGATGGTCATGAGCCTGGGCTGGGCCAGCCTGTACACCTTCCTCAATGTGATTTTCAGAAGATACTTCGGCGTTTCCATTGCCTCCTCTTTCTTCTTCGGCACCGGCCTGCCCATCATCGCCATTGGTATGATCTTGGGCAACAACCTGGGCAGTGTACTGAATATCTTCCTGTACGGTTCTTCCGTGTATGCCTGCCTGAGTGCAACACCGCTGACGTTGGCAGTGTGCCTGGTCTGCTCTGCTGCTTGGGCGGTCATCTACAATGTGGCAGGAACGCAGATCCTCTCCAAGTGCGATGTTTATTAAGGGGGTGCCGATATGAACGCAATTGAAATCAAAGGTTTGACCAAGAATTTTGGCTCCAAGCAGGCCTTGAAGGGTCTGAACATGACCGTTCCTGTCGGTGCCATCTATGGCTTCATCGGTGAGAACGGCTCCGGCAAGTCCACCACGGAAAAGCTGATGTGCGGTCTGCTGGTTCCCGACGGCGGCTCCATCAAGCTCTACGGCAAGGACTATCGTGATGCCGAGGTACGTTCCCATGTGGGTGTCCTCATTGAGTCTCCCGGCTGCTTCCCCAATTACAGCGTATGGAACAATATGCTTCTCCAGGCGGCGAACCTGGGCATTAAGAACGCCGAGGCCGAAGTCCGCAAAGTTCTGAAAATCGTCCGCATGGAAGGCGCAGCTTCCAACAAGTTCAAGAACTGCTCCTTGGGCATGAAGCAGCGCATCGGCATTGCTTTTGCTCTGCTGGGCAATCCCAAGCTGCTGATCTTGGATGAGCCTATCAACGGCCTGGATGTGGATGGTATGCGGATCATGCGGGAAGTCCTGGCGGACATCGCCAAGCTGGGCTGCACCGTTGTGATCTCTTCTCATGTGCTGGGCGAGCTGGAGAAGATCGCCACCCATTACGGCATCGTCCGGGGCGGCAAGATGATCAAGGAAATGACCGCCGCCGAACTGGAAGCAAGCTGCCGCACCTATGTAGCCTTGCAGACCAAGGAAATGAATCGGGCTAAGGCACTGCTGGCCTGCAAGTATTCCCGGGTGGAGGAAGACGAAAACGGGCTTCTCCGGGTGTATGATGCCAAAGAGCCGGAGGAGATCGTGCAGTATCTGTACGACAACGGCATCCTGATCAGCGAGATCAAGACAGCAAAGATCGGCCTGGAAGAATACTACATTGATCTGATGAAGGAGGGTAAGTGACATGAAACGCTTGAAAACGATGCTCCATGTGGATTTCCGCAGAATGTTCACCATGCCGCTGCTCTACATCATGGTCGGTATTTGTATGGTTATCCCGGTTCTGATTTTGGTGATGACGACTATGATGGACGGTTCTGTGTCCGTGAATCCCCAGACCGGTGTAGAAACGGTCATTGAAGGCTTTGACAACGCATGGCAGATTATCGGCACGGTCAGCGGCTCCGATTCTGCCATGGTGATGGATATGACCAGCATGTGCAACATCAATCTGCTGTACTTTGCGGTGGCAGTTCTGGCCTGCATCTTTGTTTCAGATGACTTCCGCAGCGGCTACGCAAAGAACCTGTTTGCTGTTCGTTCTAAAAAGGGTGACTATGTGATTTCCAAGACCGTTGTCTGCTTTGTAGGCGGCGCGCTGATGTTCCTGGCCTTCTTTGCGGGCTCTCTGCTGGGCGGCACCATTGCTGGACTGCCCTTTGACATGACCGGCTTTGGCGTGGACGGCCTTGTGATGTGCCTGCTCAGCAAGATCTTCCTGATGCTGCTGTTTGTGGCGATTGCTGTTCTTGCAAGCTGCGTCGGCAAGCAGAAGCTGTGGGTTGGGCTCGTCGGGTCCTGCATGGTGGGGATGTTGTTCTTTATGATGATCCCCATGCTGACACCCCTGAATGCCACCGCTATGAATGCTGTTTTGTGTCTGGCAGGCGGTGCCATCTTCAGCGTGGGCCTGGGTCTGATCAGTAAGACCGTATTGAACAAGACAAGTTTGGTGTAATTTTTCTCCTCACTGCTGTTTTGGCATGCGGGTGGCAAATGGGAAACCCCCATGATAAAATCTGGCGAATAACAAATTTTGCCCCCGATTTTGCAAGAAATCGGGGGCTTTGTGTTGCATTTTGGGAGCCAGATATAGTATAATAACCAAAAACTACTATATGGAGGAGCAATATGCAGCGGAAAATACGGTATTTACTGTCAGCGATACTTGCTCTGTCGTTGTGCTTAACGGCATGTACGGCCGGATCCGGGAATCCCGACATCACCGATGGCACGGAGCCGGAAGGCAGCTCGGTTGCAAGCACCGGGAATACGGATCAGACGACGGAGTCAACTGATCCCAAACCCTCAGACCCCGAACCCTCGGATCCCGAACCCTCAGACCCCGAGCCCTCAGACCCCGAACCTTCAGATCCGGAACCCTCAGACCCCGAACCTTCAGATCCGGAACCCTCAGATCCCGAACCCTCGGATCCAAAGCCCACAGATCCAACGCCCTCAGACCCGAACCCCATCGATCCAAAGCCTTCGGAACCAGAGGATGGGATCACCCAAATCACCCTCACATTCGTGGGTGACTGTACATTCGGCAGAAATCAAAAGCACAATTATGCGAACTCCTTTGATGATTACTACGACCGCTATGGCGCTGACTACTTCCTGAAGAATGTCCGCCCAATCTTTGAAAACGATGACATTACGGTCATAAATCTGGAAGGCTCTTTGACTACCTCTACAGATATCCAGGACAAAATGTGGAACCATAAGGGGGATCCGGAGTATACCAAGATCATGACAGGCTCCTCGGTGGAGGTCGCAACCATGGGGAACAATCATCGTCTGGATTACGGTCAGTCGGGATGTGACGAAACGATTCAGGTCTTGGAAGAGGCTGGGATCGGTTACTGCTATGACGATGTTTATCTGATTCAAGAGGTCAAGGGCGTGAAGGTCGGCTTCGTATCCGTCAATGAGCATTACGACGGCACTGCAGTGGAAGTCTGGCTGGCCGAGGGATATGAGTATCTGCGGCAGCAGGGCTGCGCCATTGTGGTGGCCTGTGTTCATTGGGGGCTTGAGAAAACATCGGAGCTCAATGATTACCAGCTCGAGCTGGGGTATAAGCTCATCGATATGGGATACGATCTTGTAGTGGGCAACCATCCCCATGTTTTGCAGGCAATGCAGGTTTACAAGGGACGTTTTATTTGCTATAGCTTGGGCAACTTCTGTTATGGCGGAAACAAGAACCCAGCTGATAAGGACAGCGGGATCTTCCAGCAGACCTTTACTTTGGTTGATGGAGAGCTGCAGCATGACGTGAACGCTCGGTTTATTCCCTGTTTTCTGTCCGGCTCCACCAACCGCAATGATTACCAGCCTACCCTGGCAACAGGGGAAGAATATGACCGGATCATTCAAAAAATAAACAGCTACAGTGAAGTTTTTGGACTTACCTTTGATGACGAAGGGAAGCCGGTTTTGAAAGACGATGAAGAAAGCATAGACGGATTATGAGATGTCCGTCTGTGAAAAACGCTGTTACGGCAGCAAGCTCAATTGCATACTGTTTAAGCATCCCCTGGAACTGCTGTTCCAGGGGATGTTATTTTATACAAATGGATACGTTTCCAATTGGAGAGCTAAACAAAGATTAAAAAGTCCGGGGAATAACTTATTCCATTGACTTGAATTAATTTTACAACAATGATAAACTAATAATTAAGTTGGGTTAACAGTTCCCGACGGCGGAAAATGCCGGTTTTCTGGTTGGATAAGTTGACAAGACAACGAAACATCGATTCGTCTTCCATATAAGCGGAGCATCGGTTCTGGGGAAAAGGGGAGTGACTATGGAAGCGGCCAATATACCCATGCAGCCTCAGGTACGCAAGTATTTTTACCAAAAGGCCGCCAGTAATCTGACACCCATCAGCGGCACCTTTGAGCTGACACCCCGGTGCAATATGAACTGCCGGATGTGTTACATCCGCATGTCTGAAAGCGAAATGTGTGCGCGGGGCAGGGAATATACTGCCGCAGAATGGATCGACTTGGGACGAACCTGCGCGGAGCGGGGAATGCTGTTCCTGCTGCTCACCGGCGGTGAGCCTTTCCTGAGGAAAGATTTCCGGGAGATCTACACGGAACTGAAAAAGCTGGGACTGATGATCTCCATTAACACGAACGCCACGCTCATCGACGAAAAAACAGTTCAGTGGCTCAGCGAGGATGCACCAACGAAGGTCAATGTGACGCTTTACGGCGGCTCCAATGAGACATATCAGCGCCTGTGCGGACATCCCTTTGGCTTTGATGCCGCCGCAAGGGCAGTAGATCTGATGAAGGAAGCGGGTATTTTCGTCAATATCAATTCCAGCTATACACGCTATAATGTGGATGACATGGAGTCCATTGTGGCATTCGGCAAGAGCCGTGGACTTCAGGTCAATGCGGCTACTTATATGTTCCCGCCGGTGCGCAGCGCCAGGGAAGGTGTTGCGGATGCATTAGTCCGCTTCACACCGGAGGAGTCCGGTATCGCCAGAGCCAGATTTGAGCTTTTGAACATGGAACCGGAAATGCTGGAGCAGCGCCTCCGCGCGTTGCATTCCGGGTGTGCCGATGCGGAGCTGTCCGATGAGGACTGTGAGCGGACGCCGGATGAAAAAATGGGCTGTATGGCAGGCAGAGCATCCTTCTGGGTCACGTGGGATGGGCGCATGACTCCCTGCGGCATGATGAATCAGCCTGTGTCCCGACCCTTTGAAACAGGCTTCGCGGAGGCGTGGCACACCATTACCACCGAAACGAACAAGCTTTTGCTCCCGGTGGCCTGCGGCAGCTGCAAAATGCGTTCGTCTTGCATGGTCTGTGGTGCTCTGTGCGCTGCGGAAGGGGATGGATGCAGCCATAAAAAGCCGGAATACCTGTGCGGTCAGACCCGGGTCTATTTGGCGGAGATGGAGAAAGCGTATCAGCGCTTGTATGGAGGATAAGCCATGAAGATAGACAAGCAGTATATCCTCCGGCAGATTGCCGGAGACTATGTGATCATTCCTGCGGGAAAGACCACGCTGGAGTTTAATGGGATGATCACCGTTAATGAGCAGGGGGCGTTTCTTTGGAAACAGCTTGGTGCGGAGATCACCGAGGAAAAGCTGGTGGACGCGGTGCTGGAGGAATATGAGATCGACCGGCAGACGGCGCAGGCGGATGTGGCAGAGTTTCTTGCCATCTTGCGCCATTGCAAAATGCTGAACGAATGAAATCGTCATTTCAAGCCTTGTGCTTTTTATCAAGGAAGAATTGAAAGGGGAAAAATGTATGAATACTGTAAGCGTATGGAAAAGATCAGTTGCAATCTTCCTGGCTGCACTGATGATTGTCGGCATGATCCCGCTGTCACAGATGATGGCTACGGAGACCCTGGCGGCGAGCGGCACTACGATTTATTTTAAGCCCAGTTCAAACTGGAAAAGTGATGGTGCTCGTTTTGCTGTGTACTATTGGACAAGCAATGGCGACGGTTGGGTCGATCTGATTTGCTGTGCCGGAGTTTATTCGGCCGAAGTTCCGAGCTGCACTGGATTTAAATTTGTCAGACTCAACGGATCCACCACAGAGAATAATTGGGATAATAAATGGAACGAATGGTCTAATATGACGCTCTCAAGTATGGGCAGTAACAACTGTTATACGATGTCTGGGTCGGGGTGGGATAACGGCAGCGGCACTTGGTCAACCTACACACCTCCAACACAGAGCGTTACAGTTTATCTTAACGTTGATGATCAGTGGGCACAGGATACCTGCTTCTACGTTTACTATTGGGCAGACGGCTGCAGTCACTGGGCCAAAATGACAGCGACGGGGACAGCGGGCATATATCAGGCACAGATCCTTTCTAGCCACACCTCTTTGATTTTTACGAAAATGAATAGCACTAGCGATGCAGGGGATTGGAGTAAGGTCAAGTATCAGACTGTAGATGCGACGCTTCCCAGCGATGGAAAGAATATGTATACGCTGACAGGTACGAGTTCCAGTAAGTATACTGGCACTTGGGGGACATATACCCCGCCAACCTGGAACCCCGTAGAAGGCAATTACTACTATGTTGATACGGATCTGGTGGACTACTTTAATGATGCCATCGCCGAAGATCCCAGTTCCACAAACAACCAGTCTTTCTATCAGTATAATTCTTCTCAATTTGCTTATATCAATCAGGCAATCTCCGGTCAGGGTTACACTTACCCGATGTACTTCGGCAACCTGTACTCCATATCCAACCGCTATGGATGGATTACGGATTATCAGTCATTGAATAACTGGTATACCGCAGTTAATGTGGCGCTTGAAGGCCAGAGCAATGCGGTTATTCAGGGGTTGGTAGGTTCCTCTTTGGATCAGTATGGGAATTTGACGGATCCGGAAACAGGCGCGGAACTGTTCTATTTCAACCAGTCAGCGGCAAATACATGGAAAGGTCCCAGTGGCTCCGCGGCAGCGAGCAATCCCATTATGGCCTACTATGACAATCTTCAGTTCCCCTTTGCAATGAATACGGATACCAATGGCGTTACTACCTATTCCTACGATTCCGAGACCAGCGGTTATTATGTGTTCTTCGACAAGGAGACGAAAGCGTTTTACACCAGTGATACTCCGGCATATGACAACAACAAGGATGCCGGTTTCTATCCGTTTAACACTCCTGGTGCGGCGCACTCCGAAATCAACCATGCTTTTGGTACCAAATTCACCATCGAGTTTACTGTCAGTGACGAGGGTAAGATCAAAATAGTTGATAATGATGGCAACGCATCTTATCAGGACATTCTGTTTGAGTTTAAGGGCGACGATGATGTCTGGGTGTTCATTGATGATCAGCTTGTTTTGGATATGGGTGGTGCGCACACCATGGCTACCGGTACCATCAACTTTGCGACACTGAAAGCCGAGGTGACCAACGGATTCAGCATCAATGCGTACGAAAATGAAAATGGTGACGGCAGTTTTGAAAACAAATACAAGTTCAGCAACGTCTACACCTATTGGGAGAATAATTACGCGAATAGCACATATAGCAAAGTGATCAGTGACACTGATTATGATTCGGGCAAAACTTTTAATGGAGAAAGAGCAATCGCTGCAACCGGCAAGATTACGACGGATTTCCCCCAAACGCTGGCAGATGCTTTTCAGGCGGAGTACGATAACGATACAGCTCAAGTTCATACTTTGACCATGTTCTACATGGAACGAGGAATGTTTGAATCCAATATGTCGATCTCCTTTACCATCAGTCCTTTGCCCTCCGGTTTGACTGTCAGTAAGGACATTGACAATGTGAACGCCGGCTTAAACAGTGCGGTGCAAGGCGTGGATAGCTTTGATTTCAGTGTTAACGCGAACAATGGGACGGTCACCTTTGATAACTATGTGCTGACTGACCACAATGGCGTTTCCACCAATATGACCACCGGCAATAATACCATCGTGGGCGTTCGTGGCGACAAATACGCCAGCAGCTTTACCAATTCCAGCGGACAGACGGCCTTCACAGAGGGAACGGAGTTTGTCATCACCGAAAGCATCGGTACAACAGTGTTCCAATACGACGGAGTAAAGTGGAGTGTATACGATGCGGATAACGGCTACAAAACGGAGAAGACTGGATCGGATAGTTCAGCAGAATTCTCTTTTGCGGCTAATAAAACCAGCAACTACGCGCTGAACTTTGTCAACAGCATGGTGTCCGGCAGTTTGTCGCTGAAAAAGATATTTGCCGATGATAAGCTGGAGGGGTATAATACCCGGAGCTATACCTTTACTCTGAAATTGGATCTGGATGGCGACGGAACGACTTTCAAATCCTACGAAGCATATCCCAACATGGTTTATACCATCGATGGTGGAGAGGTACCGTACAAGACAGACAAAAATGGTCAGTTTACGCTACAGGCTGGGCAAACCGCTACATTTGAAGGCATTCCTGCCGGTGCGAAGTACCAGATCGTTGAGACTTCCAGTGATTTGTATGACCAGACAGCGTCTACAAACCTGGAGGGTACGATTGAAGCGAACAGTACCATCGCGGCGACCATCACCAATGCGACCAACGTTAAGACGCTGAACAAGACAATCTATATTGTAAAGGGCAAAGACACTCCTTATACGCTGGATGAAGTTGTAAGCATCCACAATGGCAAAGGGGATATCGTTACCGGTCAAACCCTGACTGTGACCGCGAGCGGCAACACCTTTACGGTTACTGGCTCTGAAGTCGGCAAGGACGAATATACCTACTCCGGCACGGATGCCAACGGCGCGTATGTATCGGGCACGGTTACCGTTTACGTTTATGAGGCTACCAATGAGGTGTACGTTTTCGACTTTGGTCTGAGTTCCAATTTGGCGCAGCAGACAGGCAGCGGCCTGTTTGAAGACGGTACCTATCGTATCGATGGGGACGGTGCTGTTGCCACGCTGCAGTCGATCACCGGCGGTGGGAAGCAAACGTCTATTTCTTTCAATGGTTCGGCTACCATTGATTTTACTGGCAAGTGCTCCGCGGAGGTAACCTTTACTCCCATTGCCTTTATGAGCCAGGTGGAGAGCTATACCTACACGGTGCAGATCACCGCAAGCGGAAAGACCTTCGATGCCAATGATCCCGAAACAGGCTGTGCCGTTGTCGGTACCATTCAGGTCATGCCTGCTAATACGGTCTACTATGAGGATAACTTCAATGTAGAGGACACGGACAATGATCCTATGCAGGAAATCATCTTCTCAGCCAATGGCCCCTCCAGCAATCCCACGCTGTCACAGAGCAACGATCAGAGCAGCAACTACGGCTATGACAGCGCGTACAACGAAGGCTTCGGAGAGAGCAACGGCGCTGAGACCACTCTGACGAATGGCCAGTATGCCTATTTCACATTCTCCGGTACCGGGTTCGACCTGATCTCCAGAACGGACAACACGACTGCGGGTTTTGCTGTGTATGTCTTTGCGGGCGAACACAAGTCGGAGTATGTCGACTATATGACCTCCTTTACCGGTGCGACTCCCAGTAAGATGGTTTTTGTTGATACCTACTACAATAACGGTGAGCTGTATCAGGTTCCGGTGGTCAGCGTGAGACTGAAAGCCTGGAACACCTACACGGTTTATATTCAGGCGCTGGCTACCAGCAATACCCTGCAAATGGTTTCGATTGATGGCATCCGGATCTATGATCCCTTGCAGGACACCAGTCTGTATCCCTTGGCCAATGAGAAAGATACTACCGTTGAAGAACTGCGTGATCTGTATGGCAACACGGATGTTGTGGATCTGGCGGGTAAGGGCAGCAATGGCCTGTTCGTTGGCACCGGCAAGCAGTCTGCTGTGGAGGATGCCTTGAAGAATGCCTCTATCGTTGAGAACATGGAAGGAAGCGAAATTGCAACGGCAGGCGATCTGGAGAGCATCTATCTCCATGGCCCCAACAATGAGATGTATCTGCCTTACAATTTTGGCATTCATTTCAAGTATACGGTTACTTCCGATGATTGGACGCTGCAGATCGGTGCTAAGGCTGTAACCGCATCGAACAAGTCCAAGTCCTTTACGGTGTATGTAAAAAATGAAAACGGTACGTATACGGATAACAATAGTTTCGTTGTTGCGCTGGACAGTGCAACGGATATGTACTACGATCTGACACAGAAGCTGATTGAAAAGGGCTTTGGTAACAGCGGAACCTATGAAATCATCATTATCAGCAATTCCACATACGAGAATAATGAATTTGTGTCCCTGACGACAGTCAAACATTCGGGAGTTACTCTGAGCTGATTTGTTCAGTTCATTGCGGAAAACTTGATCACGGCAAGTGTCGGCATACGGCCCAGCCAATTCATTGAAGAATTTTTGACTTAAGTCACTTAAGGGAAAGGATGATTGAAATGCGCAAAGAGGGACAGAAAGCTCCCCGCAAGGCTTATGCAAAGCCTCGTATTGCCATCGAGGATTTTACACTGAATCAGTTTATTGCGAACTGTACGATCAAAACAAGAAATAACCCCTCGTGGGAAAGTCAGCTGCAGTCATATAGCCCCTTTATTTACAGCTATATGAAAGCAACTGGCCAGTTTGGAAACGGCATAGAGTGTACTGTTGATGCCGAAGTAAAAGTAACGGATGAGAATGCTGGGATGGATACCCTGTGTTACCATACTTCTACCAGTCCGCTGTTTACTTCTTAATGTCAAATACGGCGTTATGCACCGCATAACGCCGTATTCCTCGCAGGAGGAAAAATGTATTATTACGATTTTAATATGGTGGGGCTGTTGCTTCGGGTGGCCAGTCCCTTTCCACTGGCGAACCTTTTTGAGCTCGAGCATTACAAAATAGAATACTGTCCGGATGAACAGCCGGAGGCCTTGTACAGCATCAAAATGCTGCCGGAGGATTGGACACCCCGGGGGAAGTTAATTCGGGAGGAGCGGCAGACTGCTGTCTATGAATGGCACGGAGAACACCATCGCTATTACTTCTGGAGCATCTATACGAAGGCGCGGTATGTTCTGCTTGCCTACAAGCTGGATGATCTGCGGAACTACACCATCTATCTCCAGCAGGACGGCCTGCCGGAACTGCTGAGACAATTCCGGCTGTCGGCGTTCTTTGCGCTGGAGCGGCTGCTGCTTCACCACGGAGCTTTCCAGCTCCATTCCTCTGTGATCGCGTGGCGGGGGATGGGGATCCTGTTCTCGGCTCCTTCAGGCACAGGAAAGTCCACACAGGCGGAGCTTTGGAGGACGCTGGAAGGCGCGCAGATCATCAATGGAGACCGGGCAATGATCCGGCAGCGGCAAGGCGAGTATGAGGCCTACGGCTCACCCTACGCCGGTACATCGGGCATCTATACGAACCTGCGGGTAGCCGTCCGGGCAATCGTAGTTCTGTCGCAGGCTCCTGAGAACCGACTGGAGCGGCTGGAGCCTTCGGTGGCTTTTGGCAAGCTGTACCGGGAAGCGACCGTCCCATCTTGGGATGCGGATTTTGTGGAAAAAATCTCGGAGCTGATCATTGATCTGATCGGTCAGGTTCCGGTTTACCATCTGGTCTGCCGTCCGGATGCCGGTGCGGTGGAAGTGCTGAAACAGGAACTGACTAAAGAATAAAAGACATGGGCTGCTGCGTTTGCGACGCAGCAGCCCATGATTTCGTTATGCTGTTTTGCGGCAGCGGTTTTCATAGAGGCTGAAAGCTTTTTGAACCAGCCAGTTACCAAGAATACCGAAGCAGATGCCCAGGATCACAGATGCGATCACATCGGTAGGGTAGTGGACATACAGGTAAAGTCGGGAGAAAGCAATCAGGCAGGCCAGGATCATGGCGGGGATACCGGCCTTCTTGCTGTGGATCAGCAGAACCGTGGCAGCCTCAAAGGATGCGATGGTGTGACCGGAAGGGAAGGAGAAATCGTGCTGCGCTTCAATCAGCAGCTTAATGGTCACGCCGAAATGCTCCAGTTGGTAGTCATAGGGTCGTATCCGCGCAATCAGAGGTTTTAGGGTTGCATTGCACACCAGAAGGCCGATGACCAGTGCCGCACCCATGCCAAGGCCGATCTTCCGGGTCTTGGGGAAGAACAGCAGAAGCACCGCAACAGCGATCCAGAAGATACCGGCGTCACCCAAAAGCGTAATCAGCGGCATGACGGCATCCAGAAACGGACACCAGAGGTTCGCGGCAATCCAGTCCAGAATGGGCAGGTCAAAACGCTCTGCCAAAAAGCTGAACATATCCATCAGGCATTACCCTCCGCATTCTCAAAGCGTGGCACAAGCACCATGGGCTCCAGAGCCTGTTCTCCACTCAGATTCACCGATCCATTCTCAGCAGGCGGGAATTTCAGAGTGAGCGTAGTGTTTCCACTTTCGTCCACAGTTTCCATGAACCAGCCGATAAATTCCTGACCCTCAGGTGCGGTGACGGCAGGGGGAGTCAGACGCGTGGTGTGGGCATCCACAAATTCAGAGCTGAGAACGTTGTTGTCGGCATCCTTGTAGGTCAGACGAACCATGGTGACCTGCTCTTGAATGTCCAGATTGACCATGTCATGAACGATCCACTTGCCGCTAGACTTGTCGAAGATCAACGTGCTGTCCACCTCAAACTCCTTGACGCTGCCATCCTTGCGGGTGACCTTGGCGACAAGATTGATCTTGGCGGAGAACAGGTTATCACTGTAGCGGTAATAATCGGAGATGGTTTCCGTTTCAAACTTGTAGCTGGAATAGCTCTGCCGGATGACCATACCGCCGGTGATGGTCTTATAGATCTCGGAGTTGGTATCGAAGTACTTTGTCAGTCCGTAGGAACCGGCGATCATGTATTCGCTGTATGCTTTTGCGGCTGCCAGGACAACATCGTATTCGTCGTCACTGATGGTGGGAGCCTCAGGCAGCACCTGCGTGTAAGTGCAGGTTTCTTCATTGTAAGTCAATTCTACGGGCTGTCCCTGCGCATCGGTAACGACGACCTCAGGCTTTGCTTTCAGGCCGGTGACCTGCAGCTCCTGCAGACGGTAGCCATGGACGTTTTCAGGCAGATATTCCTCAGCTTTTGTGGAAACCGTTCGGACAATGTAGCTGTCATCCAGAACTTTTCCATTCACGGTGACCGTATAACCGGGGAGTGTGACGATGCTGCAGCTTAAGTAACGGCTAAAGTAGACTTCTACGGTGCCGAGTCTCCAATCAGGAACCTCAGCGTCCTTGTTATCAGCAGTGAGGGTAAAGGCGGCGATTGCCTGATCACCGAGGCAGACGTAATATTTTTGATCGCCGGACAGTCCTGCGGACGTCTCGATGAAGGTCAGCTTTTCATCACCGACCAGTGTCTCCATATACGCGGCGTAGGCGGTCTTGCTGCCGGAGGAACTGTCATCTGGATTAGCCAGCACATAGATCTCGGCCCAGTCGGGATCGGAGAACAGCTGCTCAAAAACCTGCTGGCTCTTGACCTTGGGCTGGGCGGCTTCAAACTTCACCAGCCAGTCCTTCAGAGCGCCCATGGCAATGGCAATCACGACAAAGAATACACAAATCAGAGCCAAATAGGTACCGTAAAAAATGTAAGTACCCTTGGTGGTGCGCTTTTTACGCTTGCGCTGGGGGGCACGGCGCGTGTCTGCAGCCTGAGGGCTGCGGCGAGGGGTATCCGTTTGAGAGGGACGGCGCGGTGTATCCGTCTGAGAGGGACGATGGGGTGCATCCGTCCGAGCGGGACGGTGGGGGACTTCTGCTTGGGGGGCAGCAGGGACAGCGGCCTGCTCCTGCGGTGCGGGAATCTTGGTGGCCTTAGGAGCCGCGGGTGCCTGATTCTGCTCATATTTTCCTTTATACATAATCAATCCTCATCCGCGGGCCGCACCATAAAGAAGGTGGGCATTCTTCTCGGCTTCTCCTGAAGCAGAGAGTAGTTGTTGATCATGACAACGTCGTTGCCAAAACGCTGACGGTCGGTATCGCTGTCATAGAGACCGTATTCATCACGGTAAAGCATGACCGTAGAAGAGCCGCCGTCCAGATTGCAGGCATTGACTGCGCCATATTCCACCATGATATCGATGATATCGGCGTAGGTGCCGCCCAGAGAACCTGCCTGACGGCCATCAATGCACAGGAAGATCACAGCGCCGTCGGCACGCTGACCGATGGCAGTCCGGGGATTGCAGCCGGAGGCGGAGTTGTAAGCCTCCTGATTGATCATGCCGTCAATGATCAGCGCGGGGCCAAAGCAGCAGCCGTCGCGGATCTTCAGTTCCTTAGCTTGACTGGCCGTCATGCTGTGGGCAACGACAAGAACATTATCCTCGTTAAAGCCGGCGAAGCCGTTTTCAGGAGCCTGCCCGGAGGTCCAGACGACCTCGCCACCAGCGATCACCAGTCCCTCGGGAACGCTGCCGACCTGAGAACTGGCAGTGCCGTTGTCAAAGAACGCGCCAGCATTGATGGCGGCGATGGCACCTTCGTTCTCGATTTCTTCGTTGATACGGGTACCAGGGATGTCCTTGGAGAACTTATCAGTAGAGGTAGCCATGTAGACCTTAGAGGGATCACGGATCACCATGACATAAGCATTATAAGTGCTGCCCTTGACCTCTTCGATATAAATTCCATCGGGATGATCCTTCCACTCGTCCGTATTATCGACCAGGGAGCCGTTGGGATCGACCGTAGTACCGCCGGTGGAAGGGGGCTTGATGATGGGAGCGTCTGTGTCGCCGTACCGGATTTCGTCTACAGTATCCGCGCCGATGAACAGGGCAGGCACCCACTTCGTAGCGCTTGCCTCCAGCAGTGACATGGTCAGCACCTCACGGGCAGACTCGGAGGGGCCGTTGAAAATCAGATTCAGGATCATGCAAAGGCCGATGACCAGCAGCAGGACGATGGTGAAGATCACCAGCATCGCCCGGCCAAAGATAGTCAGCGCGATTTGCTTCACGTTTTTCTTTTGCTTCCTTCTGCGGCGGGCAGTACCCCGCTGGCTGATGGTGACGCGGTCGGGGGAAACACTTGTTTCTACACTGCCGCGCCGGGAATTATCGCTTCGTTCAGTCATTGTATCAGTTCCTCTCCTTTTTGCGCCCGGCAAATACCCAGCGCTGTTGGATCATAAAGCTTGCAAAATAAAGGACTACCATGATCATGGCGTAGATCACAGCCCGCAAAACGGTCTGGCTGCCGCTGATGGAGAACAGCAGATATACACCGTGGGTCAGGCCCAGCTGTGCCAGCAGCATGGGGATAGCCAGTGCGTAGTAACGCAGCATGGCCTTGCCGGTGCCGACATTGCTGTGGAAGACCACTTTTTTATTCACGAAAAAGTTCAGCAGACTGGACACCACCCTGGCGGTGATCGTGGGTACAGCAGTCAGCAACAGTCCTGTCAGTGTGTTTTGGAGCAGCCAGCTCAGCAGGGTGAACACACCTTCGTCCACAACTGCGCTCAAAAGGCTCGACAGGGTGTAGCGGAAAAAGTGAGCCAGAATGAGCTTGTAGATCCGCCAGGAGTCCCGCACCGCACGGAAATGGGAACTTTTATTCTCCTCAATGTAAACGGTGCGGATCTTCACTTCTTCAAAGTCAATGCACTGCTCTTTCATAGCAAGCAGCATGTTTGTTTCGTACTCAAATCGGTCACCTTTGACGGTGAGGAATGCCTTTACCGCATGGGTGGGAATGGCTCGAAGACCGGTCTGGGTATCGGAAATGGTCATACCAACCATGATCTTGAATACGCCGCAGGTGATGTTGTTGCCCATACGGCTGCGCGGAGGAACATGGGGCAGGCTGAAATCCCGGCAGCCGAGAACGACCTTGTTCGATCTCATCATCTGCTCCGAGCATGCTTTGGTGTCGGCTGGGTGATGCTGGTTGTCACCGTCCACGGTGACGACACCGGCGGCATCAGGGCGGTTCTCCAGGAACCAGGTGAAGGCGGTTTTCAGCGCCGCGCCCTTTCCACGGTTGACTTCGTGATGCAGCAGGTGCACTTCAGGGTGTGTGGCGGCAGTTTCAAAGTAGTGGAGATTTTCCGGTTTGCTGCCGTCGTTGACTAATATGATATCCGTAAAGCCCGTCTCCAGCAGGCCGTCAATGACAGTGATGAGCTTGTCATCCGGGTCCAGAGAGGGCAGAACAACGGAGATGTTCTTTAGATCTATCATGATCGTTCGCCTCGCTTCGATACGCGTTTCGTGTGCGGATAATTACGCACATAGAGTATAGCATATAAAGTCGTTTTTTGAAAGTCCTTTTTCTCAATTTATAAAACGTTAACAGATGTAACTTTTGTTAAAATTTAGGGGTGAAAGCGATTCTGTATTGATAAATTACAGTGAAGCTGATAAAATACGATTACCCAATATGGATGGGGCGGTACTTCAAGGAGGTTGTGACCAATGAAAAAACATATGGGCAAAAAGCTGATTGCATTCCTGCTGGCGGCAGCCATGCTGTTTGTGATGGCTCCCAGTGTATTAGCTGCGGAAGCAAAAAGCGAGAATATCGTTGTGCTTTATGTCAACGATGTTCACTGCGGCGTGGATGCGGGTTCTCCTGAGGGAACCATGGGCTATGCGAATCTGGCGGCGCTGAAAAAAGAGGTGGAGGCGGAAAATGCCTATGTAACCCTGATCGATGCAGGTGATGCCATCCAGGGCGAGGCCATCGGGACGCTGTCCGACGGTGCTTATCTTGTAGATATTATGAACTACATTGGCTTCGATCTTGCCGCCTACGGCAACCATGAGTTCGACTATGGTATGGATGTCGCGCTGTCGCTGCTGACCGCGTCTGATGCCCAATACATTGCCTGCAACTTCAAGGATCTGAAGACCGGCGGCCTGGTCACAGATCCTTACAGCATTGTGGATTACGGCGGCCTGAAGATTGCATATGTAGGAATTGCAACACCGGAGTCCTTCACAAAATCTACGCCCATCTATTTTCAGGATGAAAACGGAAACTACATCTACGGTTTCTGTGAGGGCGGAAACGGACAGGAATTATACGATGCGGTACAATCTTCCATTGATGCGGCTGCCGCTGAGGGAGCCGATGTGATCATCGCTGTCGGCCATTTAGGCACGGATTCGGCTTCCGCGCCCTGGAGATCCTATGATGTGATCGCCAATACCACTGGCTTGGACGCGTTTATCGACGGCCATTCCCACAGCACCATTGCCGGAGAAGCGGTGAAGGATAAGAATGGCGAGGATGTCATCCTGACTTCCACTGGCACCAAGATGGAGCATATCGGCAAGATGACCATTACGCCTGAAGGCGAGATCACGACGGAGCTGATCAGCGGCTACACCGAGGTGGATGCCGACACCGATGCTTATGTTAAGAGCATCCAGGCCCAGTTTGAGGATAAGCTCAATGAGGTGGTTGCCAGATCTGATGTGGAGCTGGTCATCAACGACCCGGTTACCGGAGAGCGAATCATTCGCAGTCAGGAAACCAATCTGGGCGACCTCTGCGCCGATGCCTACCGGGTGGTTCTGGGGGCGGATATCGGCATGATCAATGGCGGCGGCATTCGGGCGGCTCTTGAACCCGGCAACATTACATATGGGGACATTATCGCCGTCCACCCCTACGGCAATATGATGTGCGTGGTGGAGGCATCCGGACAGGAGATTCTGGATACCCTTGAGGTAGCTGCCCAAATGGCGCCCGGTGAAAATGGCAGCTTCCAGCATGTATCCGGACTGAAATACACCATCAACACTGCCATCAAGTCCAGCGTTGTTATGGATGATAAGGGAATGCTCGTCAGCATCGGCGATACCCGCCGGGTCTGTAATGTGCAGATCTTGCAGGACGATGGCAGCTATGCGCCTATCGATCCGAACGCGACCTATACCTTGGCATCACACAATTATATGATCAAGCAGGGCGGCAGTGGTGTGGATCATTTTATGGACAATAAGCTGATCGCCGACGAGGTGATGATCGACAATCAGGTGCTTATCAATTACATCCGTGATGAATTGGGCGGCGTGGTCGGCGAGGAATATGCGGATCCCTATGGGCAGGGACGGATCACCCTTGTGGATACCGAGCCGGTGCCTGAGACCGGTGATGCGGGAATGCCTGCGTGCGCTGTGCTGCTGGTGTGCGTGATGGGGCTGGCGTGTCTTGTGAAGAAAAGATCCTTGTGCGAAAATGATCAAATGATTTGATTGAAAGGAGAATGATCAATGGGAGGTTTTGAGTCTTACGGCGATATCGCCGGGATGGAGGAAACACTGGAGCAAATCGCGGAGGGCATGACCGGGTTGAGCGTTATCAGCAACACATGGAGCTCCCTTCTGGGAATCGCGACTTATGTGTTCATGGCGCTGGGCATGTATGCCATCGCCAAGCGCCGGGGTATTCGGTATCCTTGGATGGGCTGGATTCCCTTCGGTAATGTGTGGCTGCTGGGCTGCATCTCCGACCAGTACCGCTATGTGACTTCCGGACAGGAGAAATCCAAGCGTAAGATCATGCTTGGGCTGCAGATTGCCATGTACGCAGTGATGATCGTGGCGATTGTGCTGCTGGTGGTGAGTCTAATCCAGATGTTCAGCCGGATGGATGGCTACCGGGGCGAGGATAGCGGGTATTATTCGGAGGTTCTGGTGCCGCTGATGATCGGTGTGGTACTGAGCATTGTGATGCTGGGCGTTTCTATTGCCCTGACAGTGCTGCAGTATATGGCGCTGTATGATCTGTTCCGATCCTGCAATCCTGCCACCTCTGCGGTATTCTTGGCGCTTAGTATCATTCTGAGCCTGTTTGGCTTTGGCGTGGTGCAGGCGATTTTCGTCTTTGTTTGCCGGGATAAGGATCTGGGTATGCCTGTGCGCCAGACTCCGGTGATGTACACCCAGCCCACATGGCAGCCCCCACAGCCCCCGGTGGAGCCCTGGGAACGTCAGGACGAACCGTGGAACCACAATGGTGACTTCTGATGAAAAAGAGCTTGCCGCAGCCGCGGCAAGCTCTTTTTTGATGACGTACAATCATATCTTTCCCTGAAATACCAGCAACAGCAGCACACATGAGATCAGCAGGCCGATGCCAAGAAGATAAATACCGATCTTGGCCGAGCCGGTCTTACCGGTGCTGCCGGTAATCAAACCGGTTTTGCGCAGTGCGCTGACCAGAGGCTTGTAAAGACACAGCACAAAAGCGCTATTGAAACCCGCTTTCAGAAGATTGAACGGCAGAAACACGCTCAGCAGCATCCCCTCCACTGCCTCCCGGCTGACACCCATATACAGCGGCGTGATCAGCCAGTTCCACAGCAGCATCACCAATGCCATAGCGGCAGACCCCAGCAGCAGCCCCAGGATGGCACCGGACAAGGTGTGGCGCTTTTTGTAAACAAATGCCGCGGTGCAGGCAAAGCTGCAGGTGGAGATCAAATTCATAATGCCGCCGATGGGGCCGGTCTGACTGATGGTGACCATTTCCAGCAGGGAAACCACGAAGGATATGATGAAGGATGCCATCGGTCCCAGCAAAAAACCGGCGATGGTAATGACCACGTCCTTGGGCTCATAGCTCAGAAACAGCACCACCGGAATACGGATCAAACTGACGATCAGATAAGCAACGGCTCCGAGCATAGCGAGTAAGACCAGTTTTTTGGTTGAAAAACGAGCCTGATCTTTCATATATTACATATTGCCTCCTCGATAAAAATAAGCCCTGAGAGTATACTCCCAGGGCTTAACAGCAAACGTGATAATCACATAGCCTTCTTTCATCCAGACTGTACTGTCGGTATCGGAATCGCACCGATTCAACGCGTTTCGCGCTCGCGGACTTTACCGCCGGTGGGGAATCGCACCCCGCCCTGAAGACTCTCTATGAATTTGATTACACCATAACAGACAAGGCGGCAGTTGTCAAGAGGAAGATTTTGTGGTATGATCAGTTCACTTCCGGTGAGCCTGTCTGGGTGGTGGGAGTAGTAGCGGATGGCACAGTCTGCGTAGGCATTTTAAAGCTGCGGATTACGCCCTTGGCGGCGGTGTCCGTCACATCCCCGCCGATGACCTGGTTTTTGCTGATGAGCAGGGTGGCATACACCGGCTCTGTGGCGCCGGGATAATTGTTGATTTTGTAGACGTAGCGCATGACAGTTTCACCGGCATAGGCGGACAGGTCGTAGCCCTGGCTCTTTTGCAGGGAATTATAGCGGTCAAAGACTTCGGTCGTTTCCTGCGGGATGCGCACCTGACTGGATTCTACCGGTGAATTGGTTACGTCCCAGCCGAAGCCCGCCAAAAACTTGACGCGGTCATCGTTGCTGGAAACGCTGGTAACACTGGTGGAGGTGGGTGTAGAGTCCTCTCTGCCCAGCAGCAGAAACAGTGCCGCCACCACCACAACGACAGCCGCCAAAATGATGGCGATCTTTTTCTTATCGACCTTTGCGGTCATTACTAACATGATGATCCCTCCAGTTCTTTTCTTGCTGTACAGCCTATGTGCGTCTTTGGGGGGATAGAACGGAGGAAGCATGGAACGACTGGACAAATTCCTGTGCGACAGCGGCGTTGGCACCCGCAGTCAGGTGAAGTTGATTTTGAAAGCTGGGCGGGTAACGGTGGATGGAGCGGTTGTGCGGGATAACAGCCTGAAGCTCGATCCGCAGCGCCAGACTGTGTGTCTGGATGGGCGATCACTGGGCGGAAAACGCCGGGTGGTGCTGCTGCTCAATAAACCCGCGGGATATATCACAGCCACCGAGGATCCGAAGGATCCTACCGTTATGGAACTGCTGCCGGCGGAATACCGGGCGATGGATCTGAAGCCTGTGGGGCGGCTGGATAAAGCCACGGAGGGACTGCTGCTGTTCACCAATGACGGTGATCTGCTCCACCGGCTGATCAGCCCTAAAAAAGAAGTGCCCAAGGTTTATTATGCCCGGCATGAGGGGGCGGCAACGGATGAAGACATTGAGGCTTTTGCCGGGGGACTGACCCTGAGGGATGAAACAGTTTGTCTTCCTGCAAAATTGGAGCCTTTGGGGCCGGGGGAGAGCCTGATCACTGTCTGCGAGGGAAAATATCATCAGGTTCGCCGCATGATGGCTGCCCGGGGAATGCATGTGGAATATCTGGAGCGCCGTCAGGAGGGAAGTTTGACCTTGGGGGCGCTGGCACGGGGGGCTGTGCGGGAATTGACAGCCGATGAGATCGCCGCTCTGGAGCGGGAATAATATCAAAGAACATTCGCTGCGCAGATAAATTGGTGTTTATGGGTTTTTCCAATGACGGCGGCCTACGGCTGCCGAGCGCCGCCATGCGGCGCAAAATAGCTTCCCCCGGGGGGAAGCTGTCACAAGAAATGGCTCTTCGGAACCATTTCTTGTGACTGAAGAGGAACGGCGAAATGTTCAGAAATCCAGGGTAGTTGGTTGAAATAGTACGAATTTCGACGTTGCACCATTTTACTTTTTCTGCATTCCGCTCGTAGGATGTCGCCATTCCTCTTCCGACCCG
>CANBCW010000009.1 GCA_947367115.1 uncultured Clostridia bacterium
AGCCCGGAGCGTGGGAGCGTAGCGACTATGGCAGGGGAGGCCGGAGGCCGGGGGCGGCAGCCCCCCTCTACTTGATACTAGGACATTATTCCGTCAGGGCGCACAGAGCCATGAGTAAGAATGTCCATGAAATCACACATAATGGGCTGATTTACAGCTACCCAGACGGAAGCACAGACGTGCTCGTCTGCTCTGCTCCCATCTTCCGGGAACCGGGGTGGGAGCTGTCCGGCTGGGGCGAGGATCACACGAAGTGTGTACCGAGCCCCCGGGAGAAGGGGAAGAAGGCCGAGGGGGCCGATATGGTGCGCTCCATGCGCCGGGCCCGGGCGAAGCTCCGGCGGCTGGCCTTGGCCAACGGCTTCGACTTCTTCGTGACGCTGACCCTTGACCCGGCGAAAATCGACCGCTACGACGGCGCCGCCGTCGTGAAGGCCTTGGGCCGCTGGTGTGATAACATGGTGCGGCGGCATGGCCTGCGGTATATCCTTGTGCCGGAACGGCACAAGGATGGGGCCTACCACTTCCACGGCTTCATGGCTGGCGAGGGCCTAAAGGCCATCGACAGCGGCGTGAAGTGGGAGGGCCGCCCGGTGTACAATCTGCCACAATGGGGCTATGGGTTCACCACCGCCCAGCGGCTGTATGGTGACTATCACGCCGCAGTGGGGTATTGCTGTAAGTACATCGGCAAGCAGGACGGCGAGCGGCCCTTGGGCCGCTGGTATTACAGCGGCGGTGACCTCCGGGAGCCGGAAAAGGTCTACTGCGATTTGGAGTACCGAGATATCGAAAACGCCGTGGAATTTGCAATTCCCGGCGCAAAAATGAAAGTTTCAAGACAAAATGGAGGAAAAACACATGATTAACGCTCAAAAACTGGACAACTGCTTTCTGGCCTGCGGCCTTCGGGAGAACATGACAGGCACCGACTACGCCCGGCGGGCGGTGATGATGTACCGCCCGGACATGAGAATGACGAAAGAGCTGTACCCGGCAATTGCCGCCGCAGTCAATACCACACCCGGAGCGGTTGAGCGGGCTATTCGTCACGCCATCGAAACCGGGTTCGACCGGTGCGGGTACAATGACGAGGTGATGACCATGTTCGGGAATACCATCAATCCGGACACAGGCAAGCCCACCAACGGCGAATTTGTGGCCCGGATGGCCCGGCTGTGCCGGGAGGGGCAGGACGTATGAGAACGGAATACCTGATAGACAGAGAGGTCGAGCAAGTGCTCGACCTCTTGACGTTTGACAACAGACTGTTGGCAAGATTGCTCCTGCATACCGGGCTCCGGGTGGGGGATGCCCTGCGGCTTAAGCCGGAGCAGTTGCGGCCCAACTTCTGGATCACCGAGCAGAAAACCGGGAAGCGGCGGCAAGTGGGGATCCCGGAGCCCCTGCTTTCCGATCTCCGATCGGCAGCAGGGGCGGCGTGGGTGTTCCCGGGAGCCGACCCCGCAAAGCCCCGGACACGTCAAGCACTGTGGAAGGATGTGAAGCGGGCGGCCCGGGCCTGTCGGTTAACTGCCAACGCCGCCCCGCACAGCCTGCGCAAAGTTTACGCCGTGGAGCTCCTGCGGAAGTACGGCGACATTGACCGGGTGCGCCGGGCACTGAACCACGGCGGCGTGGAGGTCACGCTGATTTACGCCATGGCAGACCAGCGGCTCAACGCCCGGGGCCAACGCCGCCGGAGCGGGCCGGGCCGGAAAAAGTCTTGACAAATGCGCCCGCTTCTGATAGTATCATGTCGAGGGAGGTGGAAGCACCTCGCCAAACGAAACAAAACCATTATTTTGGTGCGAGCGAGCACGTTCCCGAAGCCGCCGGAGGTGGCGAGGGGACAGTGCAACGGTTCGCTGGGGAGCGGCCCCAGCGATTTTATTGCGAACCAGCGAACGCAACAAAATAAAAATTTTGTTGCGTTATTAGTTTATATGTGATATAATATGGTCATGGGGAAGCTCAACATGGGTTTACAAGGAGGTTTATTATGATATGCAGCGGTATTACGATTGTCCACAGATCCTGCGGGATTTTCTGACCTACCATGAGACTATTAAAGGTCAGTCACAGCTTACCATTGGCGAATACTATCTGGATCTAAGAATGTTTTTGCGCTTTATGAAACTGATGCGCAGCGATATGCCGATACACACGCGGTTGGATGATATTCCCATCAAGGATATTGACATTCATTTCATTGCAGGGATCACTACGTCGGATGTGTTCGATTTCCTTTCGTACCTGGCAAGTGACCGAACTGCCAATCCGGATGCCAAAGCGCCCGAATATGGGATCTCGGCCAGCTCTCGTGCCAGAAAGCTGTCCTCCATCAAATCCTTCTTTAAGTATCTGACTGTGCGAACCAAGCAATTACAGGAAAACCCTGTGGCAGATCTGGAGTATCCAAAGCTGCGCAAAAGCCTGCCGAAATATCTGACTATGGAGCAATCAGCGGCGCTGCTGCAGGCGGTTTCTGGCCCCAATGCCAAGCGGGATTATGCGATCTTGATGCTGTTTCTGAATTGCGGCATTCGGCGCAGCGAGCTGGTCGGATTAAACGTTACCGATGTTTACGAGGATCGTATCCGCGTGGTCGGCAAAGGTAATAAAGAACGCTTCGTCTATTTCGGCACTCCCTGCCGGAAAGCCATTGATGCTTACCTTCTCGAACGCAACAAAAAAATACTGTCTGATAACCGGGCGCTGTTTGGCTCACGCAACGGAAACCGCATCAGCGTTGAAGCTGTTCACCGGCTGGTCAAAAAGGCTCTGTTGCAGGCCGGATTAGACCCTAATCAGTTTTCTGCTCATAAATTGCGTCATACTGCTGCAACCATGATGCTCTCCGGCGGTGTGGATGTAAAGACGGTTCAGGAAGTTTTAGGACATGAAAATCTGAATACGACCCAAATTTACACCCATATTGAGAACACTGAGCTAAAAATTGCCGCGGAAGCTAATCCCCTTTCCAAGCTGGATTTCGCTGGAGAAAATGAAGATTGACCCCTTCCCTGCTATAAAAATGACGTGTCCGGTTTGGGCACGTCATTTTCTGATATATTCACAGAGCTGTTTCGATGGCTTCCCGGAGGTTTCTGACTCGGTAGACATTCAAACCGTTCGGTATTTCCAACTTTTCCGAAGTATTTTTAGGAATAATGCACTTTTTAAATCCCAATCTTGAAACTTCTGCCAAGCGTTGATTCATGTGGGATACGGAGCGGATCTCCCCTGTCAATCCTACCTCTCCAATGGCAGCAAGGTCATCAGCAATGGGCTGATCCCGGTAAGAGGATGCCACAGCCAGCACCACCGGTAGATCCGCGCCAGGCTCATCCAGCCGCAGGCCGCCGATGACATTGATATAGGCGTCAAAAACGTTCAGCTTCATGCCTGCGCGCTTTTCAGCCACAGCCATAAGCAGAACCGCGCGGTTGAAATCAAAGCCGTCCGCAGCCCGCCTGGGCACGTTGAAAGTGGTCTTAGCCACGAGCGCCTGAACTTCTGCCAGCACAGGGCGGGTTCCCTCCATAACGCAGGCAACGCATGTGCCGGAGGCTCCCTCCGGGCGGCCAGCCAGAAGTATTTGTGACGGATTAGGGACTTCGATCAGACCGCAGTCCATCATCTCAAAAACGCCGATTTCATTGGTGGAACCAAAGCGGTTCTTAGCGGCCCGAAGCAGCCGGTAGCTGGAATTTTGATCACCTTCAAAGTACAGGACGCAGTCCACCATGTGCTCCAGCACCTTGGGGCCGGCAATGTTGCCATCCTTGTTGATATGGCCCACCACAAAAACTGTCACGCCCTGACTTTTGGACAGGTGCATCATGGACATGGTGCAATCCTTCACCTGAGAAATGCTGCCAGGTGAGGACTCGTTTTCCTCGTTGTAAAGTGTCTGGATGGAGTCCACGATCAGAATATCCGGCCTAATCTCATCCACGGCTTCCAGAACATCGGATAACCGGGTTTCAGACAGAATGAAAAGCTGTTCGGGGGCTACTCCAAGGCGCACAGCACGCAGTTTTAGCTGGCGCTCACTTTCCTCACCGGATATATAAAGAACGCTTCTGCCTTGACACAGGCTGTTGCAGATCTGCAACAGAAGGGTTGACTTGCCGATTCCCGGCGCGCCCCCTACCAGCACAAGACTGCCCGCGACGGCACCGCCGCCCAGGACCCGATCCAGCTCCCCCATCCCGGTGGAAAATCGGATCTCCGTGTCTGTATCCACCTGGTCGATCCGCTGTGGTCTGCGGCTCACGCCAACGGGTGCGGCCTTTGCCCTGCCTGCCGCGACAGGCTTTTCAATATGCTCTTCCAATGTGTTCCATGCGCCGCAGCCGGGACAGCGACCCACCCATTTCGGTGTTTCATTGCCGCAGGCGGTGCAGAAGTAAACGGTTTTCGCTTTGGCCATGGTGGTATTTCTCCTTGCCTCATTCCAATTTGGTGTTATTATACCAGTAAAAAGAAATGTGGTCAAGTGTTTGAAAACGCAGTTGGAAGATAAATTGTTGTTGACGAAATTATTGGCGCACGGAAAAAGACAAATAAAACCGCCCCACTTTTGTGGGGCGGTTCGGTCAGTTAAATCAGAAGATCAGAATTCCTTCTTCTTCAGGACAACAACGCCAGCGGTGGCAGCCATCATGGCAACGACCAGACCAGCAACGCTCATGTCGCCAGTGCCGGGGTTCTCCTCACCGGGGTTCTCGCCTTCACCGGGGTTCTCCTCGGTAACGACAGTGATCTCATCAGCGAGGGTGTTGCGCAGCTGCAGGGTCACGTTATCATTCTTGGCGTAAATACCAACAGCGGCGGTGACATTCAGCTTATCGCCGACCTGAATAGCCCAAGAGCCATCCTCGTTCTTGTCAACAACAGCCTTGTAGATCTGGATGGTGTTGGTGCCATCGGTCACGGTGATGTTGGGGCTGGTGTAGGCGCCGTCGTTATCAAAGACTTCGGTAACGGTCACGCCGGACAGCTTGACATAGGTGCAGACATCGGCAGTAGTCAGAGCATCGATGGTGGTTTCCTTAGCGGGCAGCTCCTGTGCGGTATAATCAGCCACATAGGTGCTGTTATTGAGCTGAGGCAGACCATTGTATGCACCCTTGGTGCCGGTAGCAGTGATGGTGTAGCCCAAGGTCAGATCAGCGGGGGTATCGCTGGTGCGGACGCAGATACCGCCAGTGGCATCCTGAATGTAAACATTCTTGCCGCCCTCGATGCATACAACAACACCCTTAACGGTGAATTCTGTGCCGTCCTCGCCAGCCAGAGCGGTAGCGATATCAACGATGGTGGGCTCCTCAGGCTCTTCCTCCTCGTTGGCAACAACTTCAACAGAAACAGTGCCAGCCTCAGCGTCGAAGGTAACGGTCACGGTGCTGACGGCCTCAACGGTAAACTTATAGTTATTACCGTTATCACCCCAGGAGGTGTCCCAGTTGCCAATATTGACCTTCAGCTCATAATCAGCCGCAGGAACATTCTCGTAAACCTTGGTGTACAAGCCGTCCTCGCCCTTGGTCATCAGGCCGCTCTCATTCAGAGGAGCCCAGTTACCAAAGATCTCGGTGCTGCCGGTAACGTAGTAGTTGGTGGTCACTTCGGGCTCATCCCCGCCAGACTCAGCCTCATTGTAGTACACCTTGATGGACTTCCAGTAGAAGGTGTAGCCCAGATCATGCTCCATGTAGAAGTAGGTGTAGGTGTTCGCATCAGGAGTGATGGTATAGGTCTTTTCACCGGCTACGGTGGACAGCTTGGTGCTGTAGTCAGTGCCCTTCGCTTCGTTGCCAAAGTTGAAAATTACAGCATCAGCATTGGCGTAGGTAACATCCTTGGAATCGCTGTAGGTCAACTCAATCTTGGTGATTCCGCCAGGGAAAGCGTCGGTGTTCCAGAGCATAGAAGTATTGCCATTCTTGTCTCTTACCTGGATGCCGTCGCCGTAGTTGCCCAGCTGGATCCACTCAACGCCAACACCATCAACGGTATTGCTGCCTGCGGAGTAAGATTGGGATGCCAGACCCAGAGAGTCGACAGTAAATTCGACATACTTCTCAGTCGTGGCAGAAGCGCCCAGGGGCAGCAGAGCCAGAACCAAGGTCAGGCACAGAGCAATGCTCAGGATCTTACTGATCTTCTTCATTATGTATTTCCTCCTTTGTTATGATGGAGCGGGTATCCCCTGCTCCAAAGCAATTTTTTGCTTAACAATAAAATATCATTTTTACCGAAAAAAAGCAATACCAATTTATCCATTTTTCGCAGATTTTACATATCTAAAATGTCCGCGGCTGACAGACTGAGGGTGGATGCGATGACGCAGGCGATCTTTTTCTGATATGCTTCGCTCTGAAGCAGAGCATCCTCCTCCAGATTGGAAATAAATCCGCACTCCACCAGAATCCCCGGCCTGCTGATATGCTGCATGAGATAAATGCCGTCCGAGGCCTTACAACGGCGCTTGCTGCCCGGATTCAGCGTATTGATAAACGTTCCCTGGAGCTTTTCTGCCAGCGCCCGGCTGGTGTCATCGTCGGCGTAAAAGACCTGCGCGCCGCTGTACCGTCCGTCCGGGAAGGTATTCTGATGGATGCTGACCAACACCCCATTTTCCGTTTCATTGACCAGCTTGACCCGCTGCTTCAGATCGGATACCTTCTGTGCCGCGATGGTATTGCCTTCCGTATAGATCGATGTATCCGTGGTGCGGATCATTAAGGTTTCATACCCCAGAAAATGCAGGAGATCGTTCAGGCGCAGGGCAATCTCCAGATTAAACTGACTTTCCAGTACGCCGGAACATGAGGTTGCTCCGCCATCAATGCCGCCATGGCCGGGATCAATAACGATGCAAGTTCGATCGGTGATGGGGGCGTTTTCCACCATGACTGTCACCGCGCCGCTTCCAAAGTGTGCAATGCATAAACACCCAACAAGTACCGCCGCATAGATCGGAAAGAATTTCGTAATGGGAATACGCTTCTTCATGGACAACACCTCGATGAACTCTATGCACCAAAGTGTCCCTAATGAACATCCTGACAAACACTGGCATAGTATGACGTGGAACGACAGTTCCAAATCCTTTTAGGATCGGAGGAATGATCATTGGACAACAACAAAAATGAACGACAGGGCGGCGAGGGACGATTACCCTCCATGGCTCCCCTTGCCAATCCCTATGTTCCGTTCCAGCTTGAGAACCCACCAATGTATGAAGCACGGATGGGGTTGGTTCGGGGAACCTTGTTCCCGGGCCTGGATCTCCCCTTCATGGGTATGGTCAATAAAAATGAGCGGAACATTACCCCAAGAACCGAGCTACAGACACTGGCCTTTGCCATTCAGGAATTGGCACTGTATCTGGACACCCACCGGGATGATCAGGAAGCCCTGGAAATGTATCAGGCTTACCAGAAGATGTACCATCAGGGCATGATGGAATATGCTCGCCAGTACGGCCCTCTGAACCATCGCACGCCATCGGAGGGGGAATACCGCTGGCTTGATGATCCCTGGCCCTGGGAATACTGCGCGAACAAGGAGGACTGACCATGTTTGTTTATGACAAAAAGCTTCAATACCCAGTAAAGATTGCCAAGCCCAATCCGCGTCTGGCTTCCATCATCATCTCCCAGTACGGCGGCCCGGATGGAGAGTTGGGGGCATCGCTGCGTTATCTGTCACAGCGGTATGCCATGCCCTTCGATGAGCTTAAGGGACTTCTAACGGATATCGGTACGGAAGAACTGGGGCATCTTGAGATGATCGGTGCCATCGTTCATCAGCTGACACGAAATCTAAAGGACGACCAGTACCGTGATCCCGCATTTGCTCCCTACTTTGTGGATCACACTGCGGGGGTCTACCCTACCGCAGCCTCAGGTTTCCCCTGGAGCGCCGCGAGCATGCAGGTCAAGGGCGACCCCATCGCAGATTTGACAGAAGATCTTGCAGCAGATGCCGCGACGATACAAGAGCAACCCATATTCCGGAGAAGAAAAAATCACCCCCGATACGGCTTAACCCCCATTGGGGACAAGCGATATCGGGGGGTGGTTTTCCTAAAGTGTCAGATGACACTTTGAAATGTTATAATTCTTCCGCTTTTTTGAGTTATGTACCGTTCATTTTTCTTAAAGTTTCCTTGATTGCACGCAAAGCCTCTTTAGGCACCGATCGATTCAGCGTTGCCTGTTCCATCGGACAATAGCCTGTATTGGTTCTGTTGCGTATCATTTCTACCATGCGATCAAATGACACATCGATCTCATAGCTTTTCAAAAGCTCCAACGCAGGAGCGCTGATAACAGATGCGTAAAGCTCTTTCACTCCCAGAAGTACGTAGAGGAATGCCGCCGCTTTGCCTACTACCTTATCAGCCGCACAGCTTCCCTTGTAGTTTTCTCCGGAATCCAACAAATTTAAAAGCGGTTTGACGCCGCGTTCATAGCTGGAGAAAACGGTATCGCCCTTGATCAGCACACAGGTGAAGCCGCCCTCGGCAAGAGTTTCCTTTGCCTTGGCAATATCGCTGCTATTTTGCATACGCACTTCCTTATTGCTCAAATTCCTCGGCTACCGTTTCAAGCAGCTCACGGATATTCAAATGCTGTGGGCAAATCCCCTCGCATCGTCCGCATTTGATACAGTCGCTTGCTTTGCCGCCGTTTTTGGTGTGAATTTGATTATAGTAATACCCCGTGTTCCAATTGTTGAATATCTTTTTGGCATTCAGACAGGCAAACAGGTCGGGAATGGAGATCCCCTTGGAACAAACCTCGGTGCAATAACGGCAGGCCGTGCAGGAAACAGCACCCAAATTTCTAAAGATATCGCAAACCTTTTTAACTGCCTCACTCTCCTGTGTGTTGAGCGGCTGAAAATCCTTCATGTAGCTGATGTTATCGTTCATCATCTCCATATTTCCCATACCGGAAAAAACCATCATAACGCCCTCCTGCCCTGCGGCAAAGCGGATGGCATAGCTGGCGTTGGAGCCGCCGTGCAGCTCGTCAAACACCTTTTGCGCCTCATCCGGCAGATTAACAAGGCTGCCGCCCTTGACGGGTTCCATCACGATAGCGGGTTTTTGGTACTTCCTGCAGACCTCCAGACATTTACGAGCTTCGACGGATGCATCTTCAAAGTCGACATAGTTGAGCTGGATCTGCACCACCTCAACCTGCGGATATTCTGTCAGAATACGGTCAAGCACGGCGGCCTTATCGTGGAAAGAGATGCCGAGATGCTTGATCTTCCCCTCTTTAAGAAGCTCAAGCGCCGTTTCGTAGGCACGAAGGGATTTGTATTTCTCGAAGATCGTAGCATCCTGGGCGTGCATTAAGTAAAAGTCAAAGTAATCAACGCCGCAGGCCTCAAGCTGACTCTCGAAAAGAGGACGAATATCCTCAGTCTTTGTGAAGTGGTTTGAAGACAGCTTATTCGTCAGAATATAAGTCTCGCGGGGATATCTTGATGTTAAACATTCCTTCAGGGCGATCTCGCTCTTGCCGTTCAGGTATCCGTGGGCCGTATCAAAGTAGTTGAAGCCTGCTTCGAGGAAAGCATCAACCATCTTTTTGGTCTCTACATAGTCCACCTCATCGCCCGCCATTGGCAGACGCATGCAGCCAAAGCCGAAATTCTTTTTTACGTTTTCAAAATAAGATTTGTTCATAATAACCTTCAATTAGTCTCGCAGACTATATGCCGCAAATGGTAAAACACTCATGTTCGCTAAAGCATTCTTCTACCCACGGCTTCAATTCTTCAATAACATTCGTCCATTGATCGTTTTCTTTCGATTTTGTGATAAGGTTCTTCCATTGCTCTTTGCTTACTTCATTCGGAGCATAATAACAAAATGCCGCGATAGCACCAGAAAACAAATCGTAAAGCTGAAGTTTATCAAACACATCAACATGAATGCAAAGAGAATTTTGTAACCAAAACTTATTTCTAAATCTCCCTTTTTGAAACTCAAAATAACAGGTGCTGCCAGATGTTTTTCTTTCCGCTTTATTGAGAAAATGTTTCATATGATCTCACCTGCAACTTCTTATCCCACCATAGCATACATCAATTCCTTCGAGCTTTAACAGTTCAATTTTATTTTCCAATCCGCCGCCGTAGCCTGTAAGATTTCCGTTTGCGCCGACAACTCTGTGACAAGGAATGATGATGCAGATCGGGTTCCAGCCTACCGCGCCGCCGACAGCCTGCGCGGACATTTTTGCCATTCCTCGGCTTTTTGCGATCATTTTGGCAATGTCGTTGTAGGTCAGCGTTTTTCCGTATTCAATCGTATTCATAATATCCGAGACTTCTTTCCGAAAAGGCGTCAGGTTGTTTATTTTGTATTTCGGCGTAAAATCCGGCACCTTGCCGCTAAAATACATATCGAGCCATCTGCACGTTTCCCGGAATATGGGCAGCACTTTTTTCTCGCCGTTTGTCTTGTGCTTTGATGAATCCTTGGAGCCTTCAAACCATAATCCAGTTAAGTTTTCACCGTCGCTGTTCATAATCATATCCGAAAACTGCGCAGGCGTTGTGTATGTGTAGGTATAAGTCATATTTTTCTCCGCTTATCTGAAAATCGTCATTAAAAGCGTTCCGGCGACCATGAGTGCAAGTCCGAGGGCAGATTTTTTTGTTAGTTTTTCCTTAAACATCACATAGGAAAATGCAACGGTCACGAGAACGCTCAGCTTGTCAATCGGAACGACCACACTGACGATCCCCTCCTGAATCGCATAGTAATAGCAAAGCCAGGATGCACCGGTGGCGAGGCCCGAAAGAGATATGAAAATTAATTCCTTCTTGTCTATGTATTTCAGCTGCTTTTGCTTTCCTTTGACAAACACGATGAGCCAAGCCATAACGAGAACAACTCCTGTGCGAATAGCGGTGCCGAGATTGGATTCCACGCCTGAAATACCGACTTTTGCAAGAATCGAAGTCAGCGCGGCAAATACCGCCGACAGTACGGCATAGATGATCCAGGACCTGCCCTCCGCTTTGCTTTGCACATCTTTCTTCTCGATCATCACCAGAATACCAACGGCAAGAATCACGGTAGACAACAGCTTGACCCAAAGATTTGCGGTTTCCCCAAAACAGAGAATGGCAAGCAGTACTGCCAGCACGGTACTGGATTTATCGATAGGAACGACCTTGTTGATATCGCCCATAGACAGCGCCTTAAAATAGCAGAGCCAGGAAGCACCTGTTGCAAGGCCGGACAAAATCAGAAAGATCAGGGATCTTGTTTCGATCTGTGGTACGGTACTTTGTGACCCAACGACCAGCACCATAATCCAGGAAAAGATCAGCACAACAACGGTACGCAGTGCCGTTGCCAGATCCGAGTCTGTTTTTTTAATTCCGCATTTTGCAAGGATAGCGGTCAGCCCCGCGAAAAAAGCTGACATTACGGCGGCTATGATCCACACTGTCCAATCCTCCTTTTTGATCATTATACCGCTCTTTTACAAATAATTCAATATATTGGAATAAAAGCGTCGCACAATGCGACGCTTTTATTGATCAATAATGATATTTCTTCCGCTTTCCGAGCAGAAATGCAAGAGATACGAACACGCCTAAAATCTCGCTGCCGGCCAGCGAATACCACACGCCGTCAAGCTCCCAAATCAGCGGCATCACAATAATGCAAATGACAGGCAGAACCAGCGCGCGCATAAAGGAAATAGCGGCGGATACGGCTCCGTCATTGAGGGCCGTGAAGAAGCAGGAGGTATATATGTTGAACCACATCACAAGGAAGGGCGTAGCGCAAATCATAAAAGCACGAGCTGTCATATCCAAAAGCTCCGCATCGTACCCGACGAACACCGAAGCAATCGGGCGCGCAAGCATCATCGCCAATGCAGTAAGCACCGCTGCGGCAGAGCCGAGCATGATCAGGCTTCTTTTCAGCACATTCTTCATTTCCTTGAAATTCTGTGCGCCATAGTGATAACCCATAATAGGAGAACTGCCCTGAGAGTATCCATTGAACACGCCAAGGAAGACAAATGCCGCATACATCACAACACCGTAAGCCGCCACACCGTCTTCGCCTGCATACTTCATTAGCTGAAGATTGTACAGAATACCTGTGATCGATGCGGACACACTGGACATCATTTCGGATGCACCGTTGCCGCAAGCAAGGAGCATCGGCTTGAGCTCAAAATTCGTTTTGGTAAAACGAAGTGCTGACTTGTTCTTCTTGCTAAGAAACCATAGAAACGGAATAACACCGGCAACACATTGGCTCAGTCCGGTTGCAAATGCTGCACCCGCTATTCCCATCGGAAGCACTGCCATGAGCACATAGTCCAAAATCATGTTGGACACACCGGCTGCTATCACAACTCCCAGTGCCAGCTTCGGCTTTTCGGCAACGATCAAATAGCTTTGGAACGTATACTGCGCCTGTAACGCCGTGTTGAAAAGCAAACAAATGGTGCCGTAGGTCATCACGTCACCAATCATGGCTTCCGTCGCGCCGAACAGGTAAGCAACCGGACGAAGAACGGCGATACCGACCACCGTAAAGAAAATACTTGTCCCAAGCATAAGATACATCATCATGGTGAAGTACCGTCTTGCTTTCGGAATATCGCCCTCACCCAAGGTTTTCGCCACCAGTGCACTGCCGCCGACGCCGAGCATAGCGCCGACACCGCCGATGATCTGCAAAAAAGGGATAATCAGATTGACAGATGCAAAGGCTGTTTTACCAACAATATTGGAGATAAAAAAGCCATCAACCATACCATAGATGGATGTGAATATCATCATGCAGATGGAGGGCAAGGTAAACCGAAGCAATCTGCTGTAGGTAAAATGATCGGATAATTGAATTTGCTGTTTCATTCTTTTCTCCCAAACCAGCGCTGTGCAAAATCTGCCACAGCAGGCACTAATTCTTTAATTTTCCAATCGGTTGTGTTAACGGTTAGATGGTAAGCATCACGCTGTCCCCATACAGAGCCGCCTATGAACTCTCTTGTTTGAGAACGTACCTTGTCGATCTGCTTCATTTTGCGGACAAGTTCTTTTTCTGTAAGGCGCTCGCCTTCGGGCATACGCTCAATGCAGCGTTTCACTTTGGAACTTGTATCTGCACAGACAAAGATATTGAAAGGCTGATATTCCTGCAGGATAACATCCGCATTTCGGCCTACGATAATGCAGTCCTTTCCCAACGCGGCGATCTGTTCAATGACTTTCTTTTGCTCCAAAAGCAGATTGATCTTGGAAGACTGGATGTATGCGGAAGAAGCAAGCGTTCCTCCGAATGTAATGACCTGATTCTGCCAGCCGTGGTTGGAAAGGGAGTTTTCTACATAGTGTTCATCCATGCCGCTGTTTTTGGCAACGGCAGAGATAATCTCACTGTCGTAATAGTCAAAGCCTGTCAGGTCGGCAAGGCGTTTGCCAAGCTCTCTGCCGCCCGAACCAAATTCGCGGCTTATCGTAATAATTTTCATAAATTCTCTCCTTGTAATTTCTCTGTTTCTTCCCGCAGGGAAACAGTCAATCTCGTTGTCATTTCAAGATAGGTTTCTAATTCTTCACGGCTGAGGGCTGAATACGCACGGGATTCCGCCTCAATCAGCGGTGCGATAGTAACTTCTGCAAGTGCAGTTCCTTTCTCAGTAAGCAGGATCTTCTTTTGGTTACGCGTGCCGGGGATGACTTCCAGTTCCACATAGCCGTTTTGGGAAAGGCTTGTTATAGCAGTGTTCACCGTCTGCTTGGCGAAAAAACATTGGCGGCACAGCTCCTGCTGTGTGATCACATCGTGTGATGCGTAAACATTATACAACACCCACATAGCCGTGTCGGAAAGACCAAATTTCAAAGCGACATTATGATAGATAAATTCCTGTTCTTTTCTTTGCTGCTCGATCTGCTCAATGTAATCGGTTATTTTCATGTTTACCTCCAAACGCAAGACAAGAGTCCGTAGGCGGACACTTGTAGTATTATAGTCCGATAACGGACTCTTGTCAATGGATTTTAGAAATGAACTTTTATCTTGAAAATTTCCAAAAGGAATGATATAATATGCATAGTGAGTAGCCAAAAGGCGTAAGTCCAACTTTCGATGGACTTACGCCTTTTCTGCGTTTTAGGAGGAATTTAAATGGAAAATATCAAACAAAACAAAATGGCAACCGAGCCTGTCAAGAAACTATTTTGGAAGATGGGTTTGCCGATGATCATATCCATGGTCTTGCAGGCCCTTTACAACGTCGTTGACAGTATTTTCGTTGCCAATATGGAAGGCACCGGTGCGCTTGCAAACGAAGCACTCACGATTGCGTTCCCGATTCAAATCATGATCATAGCCATCGGTGTTGGAACAGGCGTGGGCTTGAATGCTTTGCTTTCCATGAGCCTTGGCGAAAAGAACGGAGAAAAGGTTAACACCGTGGCAGGAAACGGTATCTTCCTTTGTCTTGTCATTTACGCCGTATTTCTCTTGTTTGGCCTGTTCCTTGCCAAGTGGTTTAT
This sequence comes from uncultured Clostridia bacterium, assembly GCA_947367115.1. Lineage (GTDB taxonomy): Bacteria > Bacillota > Clostridia > Oscillospirales > Oscillospiraceae > Faecousia. The sequence goes on from CANBCW010000009.1 coordinate 14,575, forward strand.
CGGTCTGTTTACCGATAACGCTGCTGTTCTGACGATGGGAACGAATTATCTTCGCATTTGCACCTGCTTTTCGCTCGGTGCGATAGGCTTTAATATTTACGAGCGTTTTCTGCAGGCAACTGGCAAGACCGTTTGCTCTACGATTGCCCAGATTTCGGGGGCAGTTGCCAATATCGTACTTGACTATGTATTTATCTTTCCGCTTGATATGGGCGTTGAAGGTGCAGCTTGGGCAACGATCATTGGTCAGTTTATCTCAATGTTCGTTGCAATGGCATTCCATTATTTTAGTAATAAAGAGATTGGCGGCAGCCCTAAATATATCAAACCGAACGGTGCGATTATCAAGGCGGTTTACAGGATCGGTGCTTCCGCTGCTTTGATGCAGGCTTTCCTGTCGGTGATGATGGCGGGAGTAAACGCCATACTCGGAAGCGCAAACGTCGATTCCACCATTCTGGTCGGCTCATTTGGTATCTACTACAAAATTCAGCAGATTGCCTTGTTTTCCGCGTTTGGTCTGTCCAACACAATGATTACGGTTCTTTCCTTCAACTATGGTATGAAGAACAAAGAAAGAGCAGAAGCATGTGTAAAATGCGGCATTATCGATACCCTTATTACAACGCTTGCACTGACGGTACTGTTTGAGATAATTGCAAAACCTCTGTCAATGCTATTCTCCTTGTCGGGCGGTGCATCTGCGGCTCTTGTGGATGTGTGCGCTATGGCAACAAGAATTGCCAGCCTTGGGTATATCTTTATGGGATTCACAGTTGCCGTGCAAGGTGTTTTGCAGGCACTTGGATATGCAGGTAAGCCTTTACTGCTCTCCTTCTTCCGCTTGATTTTATTTGTTTTCCCGATTGCCTATCTGTTCACCTTATCGACAAACGTACTGAACCTGGTTTGGTGGACCTTCCCGATTGCCGAAGCGCTGACCTGCATTTTTGCATATATCTTCTTAAAAAACGTAATGAAGAATAAAATTGATACGATTTCTACCGGTAAATGATTGTTAGGGCTGATGAAAAATCAGCCCTGAAATGTTTATTAGCAAATAACATCCCCCCTTTCATCTTGTCGGTACGCTACTGGCGGAATAGCGGACTTGCCGCTGTTCATATAGTGTAGTACCAACTGGAAAGGAGTAGATTATGGCAGAAAACGAAAAAACTACAATCGTTTGTAAAAGTGTTTTCAAAAGCGGCGAAAGCACTACCACGGATCGAGAATTCACAGACAAGTGGATCGAACTGGTCAATACTTTGGAAAAAGGCAAAGGTGCTGCCTTTCCCGAAAACACATGACAAAAGCAGCTATTTATTGCCGCTTATCCGAAGAAGATCGAAACAAGCAAGAAGAGACCGACGATTCAGGCAGCATCCAAAACCAAAAGGCAATGCTGGTGCAATACGCGGCTTCTCAGGGGTGGGAAATTTACTGTATTTACAGCGACGATGACTATGCCGGTGCGGACAGGCGCCGGCCGGAATTCAACCGTCTGCTGCAGGACGCGGAAGCGAAAAAGTTTGATATTGTCCTCTGCAAGACGCAATCCCGGTTCACCCGTGAACTGGAGCTGGTGGAAAAGTACATCCACGGTTTGTTCCCAGTATGGGGCATCCGCTTTATCAGTATCGTGGACAATGCCGATACCGCCAACAAGGGCAACAAAAAGTCCCGCCAGATCAACGGCCTTGTGAACGAGTGGTACCTGGAGGATATGTCCGACAACATCCGCAGCGTTCTTAAAAACCGGCGGGAAAATGGTTTCCATATCGGTGCCTTTGCCCTTTATGGGTACAAAAAGGATCCCGACCAAAAGGGGCATCTGATCATCGACGAGGAAGCCGCCGCCGTCGTCCGCGAGGTGTTCACCCTCTTCTCCCAAGGCTACGGCAAGACTGCGATCGCCCGTATGCTCAACGACAGGGGCATCCCCAATCCAACCGAATACAAGCGTCTGAAAGGACTGCGCTACAAACAGCCAACCGCCAAGAACAGCACCCTTTGGAAGTACTGTGCGATTTCCAATATGCTGACGAACGAAATTTATATTGGCAACATGGTGCAGGGTAAGTACGGCAGTATTTCCTATAAGACCAAGCAGAACAAGCCCCGCCCCAAAGAAAAATGGTACGTCGTTGAGGGAACGCACGAACCCATCATCGACCGCGAACTTTGGGACAGAGTGCAGAAGATGGTGCAAGCGCGGGCGAAGCCTTTTGACGTTGGCACTATCGGTCTGTTTGCAAGGAAAGCCCGCTGTGCCAATTGTGGATATGTGATGCGTTCCTCCAAGAATCGTGGCAAGCATTATCTGCAATGCTCTAACCGTCACGTGGCGAAGGATGCCTGCATCGGCTCCTTTATCTCGGTTGACAAGCTGGAGCAGATGGTAATTGATGAGCTGAAGCGACTTTCCGCGGAGTATCTGAACAAGGACGATTTGGAAAGGAAGATCGCATTCGCGGGCAACCTGCAATCGCAGAAAGACAGTATTCTCAAAAATATTGCTTCCTATGAGAAGCGTGTTGCGGAACTGTCTAAAGGTATTCGGGAACTGTACATGGATAAAGTCAAGGGTCTGATCAGCGGTGCTGACTATGCAGAGATGTCCAAGGGCTTTCTCGATGACCGTGCCCGCCTTGAAAAACTGATTTCGATTGGACGCAGACAGATTGAAGAAATCGATGTACAAATCGAAGTCGGAGATAATCGTCGGGAGATTACCCAGCGTTACACAAACCTCAAACACCTGAACCGGGAGATGGTTGAGATTCTTATCGACTACATTTCCGTGGGCAAGAGAATCAAAGGAACAAGAGAGGTTCCAATCACGATTCATTGGGCGTTTTGAGGTTGCACTTTTGACGTTGCAGCAGAACAGAAGGCTCGCGTCACATACGATAACATCCTGCGGCTGTCCGATGACCCGGATGTGAACGATGTGATCAAATTCCTGCGGGAGCGGGAGATCGTCCACTTCCAGCGCTTCGGAGAAGCCATGCAGCTTTTACGCGAAAAGCTCAACCAAAAGAACGTCTATTTTATGAATCCGGCATTTGATATTTAAAAAAGTGGCTGCCGCGTACTGCGGCAGCCACTTTACCTATTACAGCAGGGGAATTCCGGCCTTTTCACATTCGTCCATGGTGTTCTGATCCCAGACGCTGGACTGAACCTCGCCAATGTGGGCGCATCCCATCATCAGCATACTCAAGCGGGACTGACCGATACCGCCGCCGATGGTCAGGGGCAGCTCATCGTTTAGAAGCATCTTATGGAACGGCAGCTCCCGGCGGTCATCACAGCCAGCCAGCGTAAGCTGACGGTCAAGGGATTCCGCGTCGACACGAATGCCCATGGAGGAGATCTCCAGCGCACGGCCCAGAACATCGTCCCAGAAGAAAATATCGCAGTTCAGGTTCCAGTCATCGTAGTCCGGCGCGCGGCCGTCATGGGGCTTGCCGGAACGGAGCTTACCGCCAATCTGCATGATACAGGCGGTGGGGTTCTCCTTCACGAAGGCATCTTCACGCTCGTGGCCAGTCATGTTGGGATACATGTATTCCAGCTCCTGAGTCGTAACAAAGGCCACTTCCCTACTCAAATTCACACGGAGCTGCGGGTAACGCACATGAAGCCGGTCATTGGTATTGCAAATGGCACCGACAATGGCACGGACAATCAGCTTCAGGTAGTCCAAATTGCGGTTTTCCCGGGTAATAACTTTTTCCCAGTCCCACTGGTCGACGTAAATCGAGTGAACATTGTCCAGATCCTCGTCACGCCGAATTGCGTTCATATCGGTGTACAGACCGTTTCCAACGCCAAAATGATACCGCTTCAGTGCGAGCCGTTTCCATTTTGCCAGAGAATGAACCACCTGAGCATCGTTGCCTACTGCGGGAACATCAAAGGAAACAGGCCGCTCGTAGCCGTTCAGATTATCGTTCAGACCGGAATCGGCTGTAACGAAAAGCGGTGCGGAAACACGCTTCAGATTCAACGCGCCAGAAAATTCATCCTGAAAGGTCTGCTTGATAAAAGCAATGGCACGCTGGGTATCGTATTCGTCCAGCACAGGCTTGTAGCCCTCCGGTATGTAAATTTTGTTCATGGTAAGTCGCCGTCCTTTCGCTTTGCATGGATCACAGGCTATATTGTAACGCATTTTTCAGAAAAATCAAGACATACAAGTGTCCACAAGAGCCGCACAGACGTATTTTTTATTGATTTACTCCGGTAAATATGGTAAGATAATGTTATGAGGAGGGATTTGAATGCCAAACACACAAAACGTACTGGAATACAAATGCCCATGCTGCGGTGCAGGATTGAAATTCAGCAGTGCAGACCAAAAGTTATCCTGCGAGTATTGTGATAATACTTTTGAGCTGGAAGCGGTTCAGGAATATAACGACTCACTCAATAAGACCGATACGCAGGAGTTCGATTGGGATGAGCAGCAGAACGCCGAATGGACTGCTGAAGAGCAGGGACAGATGCGCTCTTACATCTGCAACTCCTGCGGTGGTGAGATCATAACCGACGGCACCACAGCTGCTACCTTCTGCCCCTACTGTGAAAATCCGACGGTGCTTCCCGGCAATGTATCCGGGGGGCTGCGTCCGGATGCGGTTATTCCGTTTAAAACCACCAAGGAAGACGCTCAAAAAGCCTTCCTGAAGCTATGCCACGGCAAGCCACTGCTTCCCAAGGATTTCACCAGCAAAAACCGACTTGAAAAAATCTCCGGTGTGTATGTTCCCTTCTGGCTGTATGAATGCACCGGCAATATGGACGGCCAGTATCAAGCTACCCGCGTTCACCGCTGGTCGGACGCACATTATATCTATACAAAAACCGATTATTTTATGCTTGGCCGAAGTGCCGAAGCACAATTCACCGGTATCCCGATGGATGGCTCCAGCAAAATGGATGACACCATTATGGAATCCATCGAACCCTTTGATATGAGGGATGCCGTAGACTTCAATACCGCATATCTTTCGGGCTTTTTGGCAGATAAATATGATGTTGAATCAAAAGCGGGTGAAGAGCGGATTCGCCAGCGGGTCGGCAACACGCTTGATGATCTGCTGAGTGATACATTTATGGGGTATGCTTCTGTGATCCCCACCTCCAAGCAGCTTCGCGTCAACCATAGCAAGGCCAAATATGTACTGCTTCCTGTTTGGATGCTGCACACCAGGTATCAGGATCAAACGTATGTATTTGCCATGAATGGACAGACAGGAAAAATGACCGGAACACTGCCGATCTGTAAGAAGCGTCAGTGGAGCTGGTTTGCCGGTGTTGCAGCAGGTGTCGCGCTGATCATCAGCCTTCTTCAGATGATCGTATAAGGGGGCGGTACATATGAAAAAACTGACTTCTTTAATCTTCACCTTCCTGCTTATCCTTAGCCTGACTTCCCCTGCCTTTGCCGCTGGCGGCCTGCCGAAAATCGCGGATGAAGCCGGCCTTCTGACTACCTATGAAGAGGAAAAACTGGAAGAACGCGCTCAAATACTTGCGGACAAATATCACATCGATGTGGTGATCCTTACCGTGGATTCGTTGAACGGCAGGAACATTACAGCCTATGCAGACGATTATTTCGACTATAACGGCTACGGCATTGGCAGCAATCATTCCGGTGTTCTGCTGATGCTGTCTATGGAATACCGTGACTGGGCTATTTCCACCTGCGGCGATGGTATCAAGGCTCTGACCGACTATGGTCAGGAGCAGATCATGGACGATGTTCTGGACTATCTGGGGAATGATGAATACTACGAGGGCTTTCGTGCTTATCTTGAGCTGCTGGACGTATATTTTGAAGCCTACGAAAACGGTGAACCCATCGACAAAAGCAGAAACATCGTGTTTGATCTTTTGATTGCGATTGGTATCGGCGCCTTAGCAGGTTTTATCACCATTACAGTGATGAAATCAGGCATGAAAACTGTAAAGCCCCAGCGCGGAGCCCAGTCCTACGTCACGCAAAATTCCTATAAGCTGCGGCACCAACGGGATTTGTACCTATACAGCAAGACTTCTCGTACCCGGAAGGAAAGCAGCTCCTCCGGCGGCAGTTCCACCCACCGCAGCAGCTCCGGCCGCAGTCACGGCGGCAGCAGAGGCAAATTCTAAAACCAATTATAATACATAAAGGAGAAATGAAAAATGGGACTTATTAAAGCAGCACTGGGATCCGTATCCACCGTCTTGGGCGATCAGTGGAGAGAGTATTTCTACTGCGACTCCATGAGCACAAACGTTCTGGTATCCAAGGGCACCAAGCGTGTCAGCAGCAAATCCAGCAACACCAAGGGTTCTGACAACGTCATTTCCAACGGCGCGGTCATCGCAGTCAACGAAGGACAGTGCATGATGATCGTCGAGCAGGGACAGATCGTGGAATTTGCCGCCGAGGCAGGCGAATTCACCTGGGATTCCTCCACGGAATCCACCATTTTCTACGGTGGCTTTGGACAGGGACTGAAGGGCAGCTGGGAAAACTTCAAGCGGCGTTTTACCTTCGGAGGCGATACAGGCAAGGATCAGAGAGTCTACTTCTTCAACACGAAGGAGATCATGGGCAACAAATACGGCACCCCCAATCCCCTGTCCGTGCGCATTGTTGATAAGAACATCGGTCTGGATCGTCTCATCGACCTGCGCTGCAACGGCGAATATTCCTATAAGATCAGTGACCCCATGCTGTTCTATAAAAATGTGTGCGGTAATGTGACCGATACTTATACCCGTGACAATCTGGATTCTCAACTCAAATCTGAGTTCATCACTGCCTTGACCCCGGCCTTTGCTAAGCTATCCTGTCAGGGTGTTGCGGTTCATGAACTGTTGGGTCATACTCTGGACATCTCCGATGCGATCAATGATACCCTTTCCGACCGTTGGAGCGGCCTGCGCGGCATCAGCGTAGTATCCGTAGGCGTGAACCCCTCCGTTGCCCCCGAGGATCTGAAGAAGATCAAGGAGCTGCAGGATGCAGCCACCCTGCGCGATCCCAGCATGGCCGCAGCGACCATCACCGGTGCTCAGGCAGAGGCTATGAAGACCGCGGCCGGCAATAAGGCGGGTGCTATGATGGGCTTTATGGGCATGAACATGGCACAGATGGCTGGCGGCATGGATGCCAACACCTTATATCAAATGGGGCAGCAGCGCAGCAGCGTGGCTCCCTCCCCTGCCCCTGCCAACCACGGCTGGAAGTGCAGCTGCGGCGCAGAGAACACCGGCAAATTCTGCACGGAGTGCGGAGCACCGCAGGTGACCGGCTGGACCTGTTCCTGCGGCAGTGTCAACAAGGGAAAGTTCTGCCCCCAGTGCGGTGCCAAAAAGCCCGCAGAAGCGCCCCTGTACCGCTGCGACAAGTGCGGCTGGGAGCCGGAAGATCCCAAGAATCCCCCCAAGTTCTGCCCCGAATGCGGTGACAAGTTCAACGAGAGCGATATCCACTAAAAGCTGGCTTTGCAGCAGGAGGTCTGACTATGGACAAGGAAAAAATGCCTAGAAGCACCCGGGAACGCGTTGCTGATGTGATGATCGTAATTGTTGCCGTGCTAGGTTTGGCAGCAGTCATCCTTCATATATGCGGAATCATCACGGATCTGGCTAACGATTGCATTTCTGCTGTATTTTGGATTGTCATCTCGGTCAGCTTATTTCTTCAAAAGCGTAAGGTCTTAGGTATCTTTGGGTGTATAGTTGTAGTTTTAAGTTTTATATCGATCTTCTTAGAGATTTTGGGTTAATGCTTTGATCAAAACGGCGCGGTCCGATCGGACCGCGCCGTTATTTCTATGTAGATCACACCGCCAGGAAGAATTTCACAAGGAACAGCGCGGAAATGGCATAGGTCAGAATGGAAACATCCTTCGCCTTACCGCTGAACACCTTGATTACGGTGTATGCGATGAGACCCAGGCCAATGCCGTGGCCGATGGAGCCGGAAATGGGCATGGCGATCAGCATCAGGCAGACGGGGACCATCTGATCCATATCCGTAAAGTCCACATTTTTCAGACCCTGCAGCATCAGAACGCCTACGTAGATCAGCGCCGAAGAGGTGGCCGCCGCGGGAATGATGGATGCAATGGGCGCAATGAACATACAGGCCAGGAACAAGATGCCGGTGGTCAGCGCCGTCAGGCCGGTACGGCCGCCTGCCTCCACACCGGAAGCAGATTCCACAAAGGTGGTGACGGTGGATGTGCCGGTACAGGCACCGGCGATGGTGCCGATGGCGTCAGAAAGCAGCGCTTCCTTCATCTGCGGCATATTGCCCTTTTCATCCACCATGCCGGCCCGGGAGGCAGTTCCGACCAGCGTGCCGATGGTATCGAACATATCGATCACACAGAAGGTGATGACCAAAGTAATGACCGTGAACCAGCCGATTTCAACAAAGCCCTGGAAATTGAATTTGAACAGCGTCGTGTCCACCATATCACCGAAGGGCGGCAGGAAGGATGCGCTTGCCAGCGACGCGAAGGGATTGACACCGAGGAAGATCCACTCCCCTGCCCAGTAGATCACCGAGGCGGCCAGCATACCGATCAGCACAGAACCCTTGATGTTCTTTTTTGACAGGGCGATGATCACAAACAGGCCGACGAACATGGTCACTACCGTTAAGATCATGGTGCCGTAGCTGGCTCCGGCAGCGGTCATTTCATCTTTCAGCACAGAAGGCGTCAGCGCCGCGAAGAAATCGCCCATCACATTGAAGGAAGTCAAACCGTCCGCACTGTAAACGGAGGCATTGGAGCCCAGGCCAATGTTCATCAGCATCAGGCCGATGGCCGGAGAAATGCCCAGACGAATGCCCAGAGGAATGGATTCGACGATCTTCTCGCGGATGTTGAAGATGGACAGGATAACAAATACGATGCCCTCCAGCAGAATGATGATCATAGCCGCCTGGAAGGAGGCCACATAAGTCATGCCAGTCAGGCCAACAATGTTCGCAACCACCACCGCGAAAAAGCTGTTCAGTCCCATACCTGGTGCCAACGCAAAGGGTTTATTGGCAATGAACGCCATGCAGAACATGCCGATGGCGGAGGCAATGCAGGTGGCCATGAACACGCCGTTCCAAAGAGCGCTGAGATCCTCAGTACCGTTGGCACCAAAGCCGAAATTAGTCAGAAGATTGGGGTTCAGCGCAATAATATAGGCCATGGTCATAAAGGTCGTGATGCCTGCAATAATCTCAGTTTTAACAGTCGTTTTGTTCGCTGATAATTTAAAAAGCTTTTCAAACATTCCGTTTTTCTCTCTTTCTATCTTTCCGTGATGTAACGTTATACAGTGCGGTCAGTCAGGCTAACGGCAAGGGACTTCATATATGCCGTATCCTCAAAGGCGGACAGTGCTTCGATGGCAACGTGCGTGTAACGCTGCACCAGTTCTTCACATTTTTCCAGGCCGTACAAACGGACAAAGGTGTTCTTGCCTGCGTCCGTACCGACCCCCTTGCCCATTTCTTCCTGCGTGCCGATCACATCCAGCATGTCATCCCGAATCTGGAATGCCATGCCCAGCGCTCCGGCAAAGCGGCCTGCAGCAGCGATCTGTTCCTCAGAGCCGCCGCCGGCAATAACACCGGTGACACAGGCGGCATTGATCAGCGCGCCGGTCTTGCGGGTCTGGATATCGATGACCTCCTGTTCGGTCAGCAGACGCTCCTCACTCATGATATCCAGCACCTGACCGCCTACCATTCCAAGGGAACCGGCACATTCCGCAAGGACAGCGATCCCCTCCGCATTTCCGGCAGTAGACGCAACACAGAAGGCATCCGTCAGCAGGGCATCGCCTGCCAGAATGGCCATCGCTTCGCCATAGACCTTATGGTTGGTGGGTCTGCCCCGGCGGAAGTCGTCATTATCCATACTGGGAAGATCATCGTGGATCAGGCTGTAAGTATGGATCATCTCAATGGCGGCGGCAAAGGGAGCGGCTTTGTGCCAGTCCGCGCCGCACATCCGGCAAAACTCAAAAGCGAACACCGGGCGCAGCCGCTTGCCGCCTGCAAGCAGACTGTACTCCATGGCTTCAAACAGTTTGGCTTGAGGTTCCTTATGGAAACGGGAATACCAGTCTGTCAGATAGCTCTCGATGTATGCCTTATATTCCTGTGTTCGGTCATTCATTGGGCATTTCCTCCAGAACCGGGCTGCCGTCAGCAGCGGTCATGACCTTCTGCACCTGAAGCTGTGCGTCATCAAGGAGCTTTCCGCAGCTTCGCACCAGCTCCGTTCCCTCCTGGAACAGCTTTAGGGACTCCTCCAGCGGTACATCGCCCCGCTCCATTGCCCGGACGATCTGCTCAAGGCGCTGCATACTGGCTTCAAAAGTGGCATTTTGCTGGTTCATAAAGCATTCTCCTTTACATCGGTAACAGACGCGGCGATGCGTCCGTCGCTGAGGGATATCTGAATCTGATCGCCGGTGTTGACCTGACGGACGGATCGGATCACAGCTCCGTCCTCCGCCTGCGTCATGGCATAGCCGCGAGCCAACACCTTCAGGGGGCTCATGGCATCCAGCTTGGCGGTCAGGCCGATGAAGCTCTGTTTTCTGCGGTCTAACGACCGGGTCTGCGCCGCGACCAGACGTTCCTGCAGCCGTTCCAGATTTTGTCGCTTCTGCTCCAGGTAACCGGTAGGGCTTTGCAGCGCAGGGCTGGCAGACAGCACATTCAGGTGCCGCCGTGCGGATATCAGCTGGCGGTTCAGTGCCGCGGCCATGGCGGCGGACATAGAATCCAATTGCTGCCGCAGGGCATCCTGATCCGGCACGGCCAGCTCTGCCGCGTTGGAGGGCGTAGCCGCCCGCAGATCGGCTACGAAATCAGAGATCGTTACATCCGGCTCATGACCCACTGCGGAGATCACTGGAATATCAGACCGATAGATGGCATAAGCCACCCGCTCGTCATTAAAGGCCCACAGATCCTCAATAGAGCCACCGCCCCGGCCAACGATCAAAAGATCCGCCAAACGGAAGCGGTTCGCGTATTGAACCGCCGCGGCAATCTCACCGGGTGCTTCCACGCCCTGTACCCGGACAGGCAGCAGCACAACATGAGAGAGCGGATACCGTTTTTTGAGGATACGCAGCATATCGTGCAGCGCCGCACCGGCAGAGCTGGTTACGATACCAATGGTTCCGGGAAACTTGGGAATGGGCTTTTTATGAGCCGGATCAAACAAGCCGGCAGCGGCCAGCTTGGCCTTCATCTGCTCAAAGGCTGCATAAAGGTCACCCACACCGTCCATGGCCATGGCGGTGCAGTAAAGCTGATACGCACCATCCCGCGGGAATACGGAGATCTTGCCCATGGCAATGACCTTCATGCCATTTTCCGGACGGAACCGCAGCCGGACGGCATTGCCCTTGAACATGACGCATTTCAGGGCAGAAGATTCGTCCTTTAGTGTGAAATAATGGTGCCCCGAAGGATACATCTTATAGTTGCTGATCTCACCGCGGACGGCCACCGCATTTAAAAGCGCATCCCGATCCATCTGCACACGGATATATTCATTGACCTGTGTGATCGATAAAACATTCTGTGCCATTACTGAACCTCCTGCGACCGGTGCGCCAAAACGGCAACCCCCATGGCATTGTCCGTTGAATACTGCGGCTGGGCAAACACAGGCTCCAAGGGCGCAAGGACACTGCGCAGCATGGAATTGGACGCGACACCGCCGGAGAATACCACCGGCAGCCCAGGATATTCCTTAAGGGCGTTTTCGGTGGCTTTATAGACCGCAGCAGCCACACAGCGCAAGGCATAAGCGGCCGTTTCCGCCGGATCACCCTGCCTGCCATGGAATTGCTGAACCTTATTCTGCACACCGGACAGAGAGAACTCCGTCCCTGGGCATTTTACCTTAAACACTTCCCTGCCCTGGGCATTCTGACTGAGCGCATCCAGGTGCTTGCCGGATGGGAACGGAAGTTTCAATAGCTGGCCGGTGCGGTCGATAAGCTGCCCGGCAGAAATATCGGATGTACCGCCGATGCGTGTACACGTTACATTTCTCCCCTCCGGCCGCACCAGAAGCAGCTCCGTTGTTCCGCCGGACAGATGCCACGCAAGGTGTTCCCTATCCATCAGATCCAGCCGCCCGGCGCTCCATAAAGATGCGGCCACATGTCCTTGCTGGTGAGAAACCTCTACCAGCGGTACGTCAAGGGCATCGGCAAGCAGCTTGGCATGGGAATAACCTACCATAAAGCAGGGCATATAGCTGCCCTCCACGGCTCTGGGTCGTGTACTGACCCCCACTGCTGTGATACGCTCCATCTGCACATGGGAAAACAGCCTGCCGGAAAGCTCCGGCAGGCTTTTGATATGGGCAAATACCGCATCGCTCTGGCGCAGACCCAGCTCCCCTTCCTTCACAGGCAGGAGGCGGGATTCATTCACACCATCGTTCCCATCAAAAAAAGCGATAGAAGTGGTGTAATTACTGGTATCGAACCCGATAACGCTCATTATGCTTCCTCTGAAGGCAGGCTGCGGGCAAAGGCGCCCAGAATGCCGTTGACGAAGGAACCGGTATCATCGCCGTCATACTTCTTTGCAAGGCGGACAGCCTCGGATACAGCGACACCGGTGGGCACATCCTCCACATAGAGGATCTCAAAAATGGCAAGCTGCATAATGGCGCGGGTCAATCGGGAAATACGGCTGATATCCCAGCCGATTGAGTACTTCTGAATTTCCGCGTTCAGATCCTCAGTCCGGTTGGCAACGCCGGAAACAACCCTATCCAAATACGCCATCTGTGCGCGGCTGGGGCGCTCAGCGTAAACATCATTTTCCTCCGACAGCTTGGCGTAATACTCTTTCGCCAGACGGACGGATACGACCTGCTCCGGCTCCTCACCGGTAAAATCGCGGCCATAAATCAGATGAACAGCCAGCTCTCTGGCGTTGGCTCTGGTCATAGCAGCACCTTACTGGCGGACAATGCCGCAGACGTTGACATTGACGCTGACCACATTAACACCGGTCATGGACTGCAGCGCACCGGAAACAGCCTCCTGAATGGCCTGCGCAACAGCAACAACGCTGTGGCCGTAGCAGATGACAACATTGCAGTCGATGGTCAGTTCATCGTTCTCACTGATGGTGACCTTGATGCCCTTGCCCCAGTTCTTTTTGCCGATGAGCTCGACGATGTCTGCACCGGGCTTGGCGCTCAAACCAACATAACCTTCAATATCTGTCAAAGATTGCATGACAATTGTGGAAATCACATCCTCAGAAATCATCACGCGACCATTGTCCTGCACCTGAGTAATGTACTGCTTATTCTCAGCCATGGTTAAATTCCTCCTGTAATATAGCCTTATGGCATATTTTTAATCATTATACCACGGCGAATGAAAAATTACAACAGATTTTTCTATCATCTGGATTTCCAACGAATCAAAAAATCCGTCGATAGACAACTGTCGTCTTTTATATTATGATGATGCTACAATCAGAGAAAGGACACAGTGATATGGATATACGGAAGCAGTCTACACAAGCGGCTATCAGGAAGGCATTCCTGTCTCTTCGGGCGAAAAAAGCTGTCGAAAAGATCACGGTCAAGGAATTATGCAACCTGGCGCAGATCAACAAATCCACATTTTACTCCCATTATCAGGATATTTATGACCTGTCAGAACAGCTGCAGACAGAAACGATCAATTTTATTCTCAGCACCATCACAAGCACGCAGGAAGATTACTGGGCCGACCCGGAACGGTTGACACTTGCTTTATTTGAAGCCATGAGCACCCACTATACTATGATCGAAACTCTGTTCTCCGGTAAAGAGCGCGGATATCTTGCGGATCGAATCGAAGATAGCTTAAAAGAACTGCTTTACCGGCGCTATCCCCATTACAGCACTGATCCGGCGAAACAGATTCTGCTGACTTTTTCCATTCAGGGCGGCTATCATGCCTATCAGAAAAACCAGAGCATCGACCGGCACACGCTGATCAATCACATCGGCACCATATCCCAGCAATTAAAGCCGCTATATTGACAACGAGGTGCGTTCTGTCCCGGAACGCACCTCGCACTTCTTTTATGGAACCTCAACTACATAGATCTCACTCATGGTAAGATCAGACTGGCTCATGACAACATCCGCGATGAGGGCAACGTCGGTATCCTGCAAGCCGCCCTCCGGAGATGCAACTGCCACTGAAATCCCTTTTTCGCCCATGTACGCCACGCAGTCCGCGTAGCCCTTGGCAATGACCAGGCTCTCGATCTGAGCCTCACACAAAGCCGTCTGAACGATTTCCTCAAGCTGAGCCGAAGATGTGGTCACCTCATTTGATTCACCGTAGGCCATCGCCTCTTGCAGTAAACTGACCGCATTGTCCCGCGCCTGCTGCCGCGAAAGACGCACTGCGGCAAAATAGTCGGTTACGGTTGTCACTTCATCACCGCCGACTTCCACCAGACTCTCGTCCAGAACCAGCATATCCTCGGACATGACCTTCTGCGCGTCCAATGTATCCGTCAGATCCTTGGTGTTGCCACTTCCGCTATAGAGCCAGTTCAAATAGATTCCGGCGCAGACAGTTATCAAAACGCCCGCGGCCACCATGTTTTTCTTCCAATTTTTAAGTTTCATAAGAATGCCTCCATTCATTTCATTTTCAAGACTGAGATACGGTTCGTTCCTAGGCCGGTTGCATTAGCAACCGCTTCCACGATCGCCAGACGGACATTGGGATCATCCGCGCCCTGGCATACAACGATTGCACCGCGATACTCCGGTGCTACGATCTGCTGCACTAATCCCTGCTGCGCACGATCCGCATTGGTGACGATCACCGTTTCACACCGAACCGACCCGGAACCGGTGGATGTATCCTGATCCGTTTGATACACCGTCCTCTCCCCGGCCGCGACGGTCAGAAGAACCTTTACTTTCCCGGCTCCCCGAATTTGGGACAGGATCTGTGTCAGAGCCTCCGCTTGATCCGTCTGTGAATTGCTGACCACTGTTGCTGTGGTCGGTTCCTGCTGCGTTTCTTCACGATCCGGTAGTGCCATCAGGCCAATGCCGATCACCAGCACCAAAATGACATAACGGTATTTTTTGATGAATTCCACTATTTTTGCTCCAATGGCGGTCATGTCCATGTCTGACGCTCCTTATCAATCCCCAGATCATCAGTAATCATTTTTTGCAGCCGCGCCTTGGCATATGGTGATACTTTACCGGAAAGAAGGACGGCGCTCGGTGTGGGAATATCACCATCGGACAGTGTAACATCCACCTCCAGTTCCACCTGTAGTGCGGCGGCTTTGTCCAAGATATATGCTTCCGTTTGTGCCTTTATGCTTGCGGCCAGCGCATCTTTTGTTAGGCTCTCCCCTGCTGCCGCAGCTTGCTCTCCAGCGGCAGAATAGGCTGCCGTAAAATCCGACAAGCCATCTAACCTGATATTTGCCACAGGCCGAATCACGGTAAAGGCAAGAAAAAGCCCTGCAATTAGCTTTGTCATCGCGCCCTGTGTTCCCTTCTCCCCTATCATGCGAATGACGATTCCGCAAATCACGGCGGCTCCCATCACGCCCAGCAGATAGGTTTTGATGCCATCCATCAGCCCACTCCTTTCAATAAACAAACGGTACTGATCAGCAGAAACAAGCAGACTGTCCCTGTCATAGCCAGCAGTAAACCCATAGCCGCAGAGAAGTCCTGGATCATCTCCGTGATCTTTTTGCTTCCAAACACACCGCAGACCGCCGCTGTCAGCTTCAGCAGCAGATACTGAACGCCAATGCGCAGGAATGGGCCAACCGCAATGGCGAAGATTGCCAGCAGACCGTATACTCCTACCGCACTTTTTACCACACCTGCGCTGACCAGAACCGCCTCAGATGCATCGGACAATATGCCGCCAACCACAGGAACCATACCGGATATGGTTAGCTTTGTCGCTTTCAGAGCCGCCTGATCTGCCGTGCCGCTGACAACACCAGTGATACTAATATAGCCCGTAAACACATATAGGATCGTTTTCAGGCACCAGGACACCAGCCATTTGATAAAATCTCGAAGTTTTTTTAAAATATCTTCCCCCAACGCGCTGTTGGCGACCGCCAATGCCAGAAATACATAGATCATCGGCACCAACACAGCTTCAATCAAAGACGCCAAAACAGCATCAACGAGCGCTGTTCCTGTGTAGATCGCGGCAGAGCTGGTAATGCCCCCCTGAGATGCCATGGCGGCAGTCATGACCGGCAGCAGCAGCTTGCCGTATTCGCTGAGTTCCGTAACCGTATCCGATGCCGCAGAAATCATTGTATTGGCACCGCTTAGCAGCAGGCATGCGACTGCAATGGTACCGGCAAGCTCTGTGACATGCTTTGTCACACCGGGAAAACTGTTTAAAAGGGATGTCAGCATCATAGCCGCAATCACCGCAAGGCAGATTCCACATCCTTTGGAAATCTGCGGTTGGAGTGTTTGCAATGCGGATTTGAAAACATACCATAGTCCCTCTCCAAAGCTCTCTGTGTCTGCCGGCATCAGTTCCTGAGCGGAATCCGGGGCTGTGGGAGCTGTTAAATCCACAGCATGAACCGGTGTTGCCATCGCGAAAATCAGTATCGTGATCAGGATCAGTTTTTTCATACTTCCCCCAGTATCTGCTGTAATAGCTCTATCAGCTGTGTCAACAATGGAATAGCCAGCCACAGGATCACTGCTGCGCTGAGCAGCTGCAGTGCCTTTCCCAGCGCCGCATTACCTGCATCAGCACAGATCAGGCTTGCAATTTCACCAATGAGGCCAATTCCAGCCGCTTTCAGCAATATCTCCAGCATCGCGCTGTCCAGCTGTCCAATGGATTGGAGCTGGTGGATAAACTCCACCACAGGCCGTAAATATGACAGTGCCAGCACACATACCATGCAGCACACCGCCAGGGTTAGCAATAGTCCGGCTTCCTTCCCCTGCCTGCCCAGTGCCAGAACCAAAATCACCGTCAGCAAAACAGCGGCAGCGCCCTGCCAGTAGGCCGTCATCAGAAGCCGAACAGGCTCTTGACCAAGTCAAAGAGCTCTGAGATTTTCTGCGCTACCATCATCAGTACGACGACCAATCCTGCAAGTGTGGTCATAGTGGCCTGCTCCTCCCGGCCGGAACGGGATAACACCTGATTTAGAATCGAGATAATGATGCCAATTGCGGCAATCTTAAAGATCAAATCAATATCCATCGGCTTTACAAAAATAGAATGGCCAGAGCCGATCCGGCACACAGGCCCAATGTCTGATAGCTGCGCAGCCGTACATCACGATCTGTAGAAAGCTCTTCAAGCTCCCGGCGGCACTGCTGCCGGGCACCCTCAAGACCCTTGAGCTGACCCTGAAGGTCAAATCGTCCAAGGGAACTGCCTAGTAATGTCAAGTTTTTTCGTGCGCGTGTGGGGAGCTTTGGTGTTTTGGCAATGGCAGCGTTCATGCAGCTGGCAGCATCCGGGGCAATCTGGCTTTCCAGCTCCGATGACAAATTCAGCAAGACACGGCTGATACAGCCGCCGCTTTCCGCAGCGGCACATCTGCACAGCTCCGGAAGGGGTGTCAAGTGGTACTGCAGCTCACAGCCCATGTAATCCAGCGCGCCAATCAGCTGCCGTAAAGCGTTTTCTTCCCGGCGATGGGCTGCAGCCATAGAAAAACCCACGCCGCCGCACCCGGCTATGATCAGAACCGCACCGATCAGCTTCAAACTCATAATTCCATCCTTTCTGCCTTCCAGGACTTGTCCGATTGTAAAACGATCAACGTATCAAACAGATGACTTTTAACCAGCGGCCTGTACACCGGCCTTGCGTACAGGTCTTCCTTAGAAGCGGCGTGAGCCGTGGCTAACAGGTTTACTCCACACCATCCTGCTTTGATCAGTGCCTCACAGTCATGTTCGGAAGTGATCTCGTCTACCGCGATGGTGGCAGGCCCCATGGTGCGAACCAGCATTTCAATTCCCTGCGCTTTTCCGCATCCGCCTAGAATATCCGTCCTGTTGCCGGATGGAAAACCGGGTGGAAACAGTTCGCCGCGCTCGTCCACCACGGCAATGCTTCCGTTTCCTGCGCCGGAACGCTGGCGGATCAGATCGCGGAGGAGTGTAGTCTTACCACTGCCGGGACTTCCGATAATCAGAATAGAGCCCGAACCGTATTGTATTTTCCGGGCGATTCCGTCGAAATCACGAGCGATCCGAATACAAAGCGATGTCACCTGGCGCATTCCAGTCATATCCCCCTGCTGCACCACAGCCTGTCCGCAAAGGCCGATGCGGTGACCCCCGGGAGCGGTTATGTACCCCTGTGCCGCACTGGCCGCAGACCACGGTGAATACCGGGAGGCGGTATTCACAACGTAATTCAGATCCTCCGCACTGACGCTCCGTTTCAATCGTATAGTTCCATTGCTTCGAACCAATTCCGGCGGCAGCCCCATGCGCAGCCGCAGCTCCTGAAGGGTGTCTTGACCCAGCTCGTCCACCTCAGACCGGCACCATATAGGTAGGATCGCAAGCAACTCTTTCCATGCGCATCTCATTTGCATCAACTCCTATGGAAGACTATGCGGCAACGCACGGTAATACCACAGTACAGGTATAAAAAATCGGCAGCCATTATGGCTGCCGATTCGACAAGAAGTTTAACGTTTATTCTTTTTATAAATGATATTGAGGCCTTTCAGAAGCAAATCCTTCTCTAAGATGATCTTCCGTTTGCAAAGAGGGGTAATGAACTGCGCCATACCGCCGGTAGCAATCAACGTACACTGATGACCCAGTTCTTCTTCCATGCGTTCCACAAGTCCGTCGATCATTGCTGCACTGCCAAACATCATGCCGCTGCGCATGGCATCAACGGTATTTTTTCCAATGACCTGCTTGGGCTGATCCAGGCTAATGCCGGGGAGCTGAGCTGCGCGGCTGGTCAAGGCATCCAAAGATACCCTCACGCCGGGGAAGATCACACCGCCCATATAAATGTTATCAGGCTCCACGACTTCAATGGTAGTAGCTGTCCCCATGTCCATCAAGATCATGGGTGCCTGATACTCGGCCAGTGCGGCAACGGCAATGACAATTCGGTCACTACCCACCTGAGAAGGAACATCTACATGGATGTTGATCCCGGTTTTCAGACCGGGACCGACGACCATAGGCTGTTTTCCGATAACCTTGATAACACCGGTCTTAACGGAGTTGAATACCGGAGGAACAACGGAAGAAATAATACAGTCGGATATCTCTGTGATTTTTGCACCAAAGGCTTCAATCATATTTTTGATCTCCACACCGTACTGATCCGAAGTTCGGGTACGGTCAGTGGCAATGCGCGCTTTAAAAAGGATCTCATCCTCACGAATACCGCCGATGACGATGTTCGTATTACCAATATCTATAGCCAGAAGCATCCGTTTCATCTCCCAAATGATACAAATTTGCTCAAGACTCTGCCCACCAGACCCACCACGGCAGTGGCGGCAAACATCTCCACAACTGCGTTGATGCCCACGAAGGCGCAGATAAATACGATCACATTCCGTCCGCCGATCAAATGCTGTATATACTCGGTGCTGCCAAACAGCAAAACCAATGCCAGCATAAACAGTGCCGTATTCAACAGCGCCGCGCAGAACCCGGTTACGAAATTCGCGACAGTTGTATTGGTCAGCTTACGAACCCAAATGAAGATATAGCCGGACAGAAGGCCTGCCAGCAGTCTGGGTACAAACCGTTGAATAAAGGCCAGAACCGGGCTGATTTCAAACAGGATCACGCCCATGGCACTGGTGCCGCCCACACCGATACACTGCAGAAAACTGGTGATTCCAAACATGCCGCCAAGAAACATTCCCCCCTTTGGCCCCAGGGTGATCGCCGCGATACCCACAGGGATCATATTCAGGGAAATCGCCAGAGGGCCAATATTCAAATACCCCAGAGGCGTAAACGACATGACCAGCAAAATCGCGCTGAGCATAGCCAGTGTGACCATTTGACTTGTGTCAAAGGACTTCTTTTTCATATTCAATTACCTCCTGCTGCCGTTCCTCCTATGAGGATACAGCGCAATATTAGCGGTCAAACAACCGCAGGGTACATTATAGCAGAAAAATCAAAGATTACAAGATAATTTGAACACTTTACATGCAGGGAAATCGGGGTTATAATAGTTGCATTAAGAAATCGGAGGAAACGCTATGCTGAAAGGAAAGACTATTCTGCTTGGTGTCACCGGAGGAATCGCAGCATATAAGGCAGCGGCGCTGGCCTCTGCCCTGGTCAAGCAGCACGCAGCGGTAGAGGTTGTCATGACCCAAAATGCCACCCAATTCATTACGCCCCTGACCTTTGAGGAACTCACCGGGCGGCGTACTATGGTGAACACCTTCGACCGAAACTTCACGCATCAGGTGGAGCATATCTCTCTTGCACAACGAACGGATTTGGTGATCATCGCTCCGGCTACCGCCAATGTATGCGCGAAGCTTGCTCATGGAATCGCAGATGATATGCTGACTACAACAGTACTCGCGTGCAAATGCCCAAAGCTGATCGCACCGGCTATGAATACGAATATGTATGAAAATCCTATGACACAGGATAATTTGAACACACTGCGTCATTACGGATGGGAAGTGATTGAACCCGCCAGCGGACGGCTTGCCTGTGGTGCGGTTGGCAAGGGCAAACTGCCGGAGCCGGAGGAGCTGATCCAGCACATTCTCAGGCATATCGCATTACCACACGATCTGGCTGGGAAGCGTGTGCTGGTTACAGCCGGTCCAACGCGGGAAGCGCTGGATCCCGTCCGGTATCTGACCAACCACTCCACCGGAAAAATGGGCTATGCAATTGCGAAAATGGCCATGCTTCGTGGCGCGGATGTCACTCTGATTTCCGGCCCGACATCGATCCAGCCACCGCCTTTTGTAAATGTGGTAAATGTGGTGTCAGCGCAGGAAATGTTTGAAAGCGTAGCCGCTCACGCACCGCAGGCAGATTTTATATTCAAAGCCGCTGCGGTAGCGGACTACTCCCCTGCCGCGTATTCCGAAGATAAAATTAAGAAGCAGGACGGCGATATGTCCATTCCTCTGAGCCGGACACAGGATATCCTGAAATACTTGGGCGAGCACCGTGTTCCAGGGCAGATTATTTGCGGTTTCTCTATGGAAACTCAAAACATGGTGGAAAACAGCCGAGTAAAGCTTGCAAAGAAGGGTGTGGACATGATCTGCGCCAATAATCTCAAGCAGGATGGTGCCGGATTTGGGGTAGATACCAATATCATTACCCTGATCACCGCAGAAAATACGGCGCAGCTTCCTCTCTTGTCCAAAGAAGCCACCGCCAGCGCCATATTGGATGCGGCAGTTAAGCTGCTTCTGAAATAAGCAACATGCAGTCACGGCTGAGCCGTGACTGCATTCTTTATGCTTCCGCGCTGGCTTCCGATTCTTTTTTGGCAGCCGGCTTTGTCTTTTTTCTCCAGACGACATATACGCCCACCGCCGAGATCATAATCACTGCCACTGCCGCGATCAGAATCCAGGGAAGCTCCATTCCTTCCACGCGTGCCAGGGCAATACCATCATCGCCGCATTCCAGCGGCACAACAACATAACTGCCGTCAACTGTGAATTCCGTTTCCTCCCAGCTTCCGCTGTGAGAGTGGACATAAACGTTCAGATTCTTTACGTCCACGCCATCAGGGATCAAATACCGTGCCGCGGTAGTATGCACGCAGTCATAAATCTCAAACGTCCAGCTTTCCAGCACCGCTTCCTTTCCTGATACGGAAGGCTTTGAGCAGGAGCTGGTCAGGGAAATGGACGAGTCAGGCTTGAAATCGCCGATCACCAACAATAGCGGCTTGCCGCTGCGGGCTTCCGTGGAAGTGATCGCAGACGAATGACTGATATAGGACAGCTCAAAAGCCAGATCAAACAAAACGCATTCAAGATCCGTATCCTCAAGTCCATCCCACTGGCCGATATATCCCGCCAGTTCAGGCACTTCCGGGATCAGATGTGCCTCCATGGCTGTCCCTGGGGTTAATTCAAAATCCTTGCGGCTTCCATCATCAAAAAGGAAGGTCACCGTTACCGTCTTAAACAGTTCCGGAATACTGTCCGTCTCCAGCATTTCCTGCAGCGGCATTGACTGCGCTTGGGCATCATAGCTGATGCCATCAATGGCTCCAGGATCCCCGCCTGTTCTGACATAGCGGTTGCGAAGGATCGGCTGCTGTACGTCGGTATGGTCCTCCTCCGCGAAGCCAAGGATCGCGCCCACTCGTTCCGTGCCGGAAATGGCTACCATTGTTACGCAATCCGTAACCACGGTGCCGCTGCCCGCGATACCGCCCACATACATATCGCCGGAAATGGCGCATTTGGCATAACAGGAGCGAATATAGCCCAGGCTTTGCCCGGAAATTCCACCGGTATAATCCCCGCCAGTCAAAGAAGCGGAGGCGGCGCACTCCTTGATCAGTCCCATAGACTGCCAACCGACTATGCCGCCCGCATTCTGTTTTTTTGCAGTGACCGTGCCGGAATTCATGCAGCTCAGCACGACACTGCGAACCTGCCCCAATGCGTTAAGCGTGGTATCGCCACTGATGGACACATCATCCTCGGGATCCAGATCATTTTCTAATGCCATAGCTCCCGCGATACCGCCCACATTCAAATCGCCCAGAATGTCGCCGTGATTGATACATGCCTCGATTTTGCTGGTCAGATCCTCAGCCGTGTCCGCATCGGACACATCCAGCACGGAGCCGCCCAGGTTCTCCTCGCCGCTCTCCAGAATTCCGCTGATCACATCCATCTGATCCGCGATGGCCTGCATATCGTTTTCCAGGTCGGAAGACGTCTCCTTGACAGCCTGGTACAGCTTTCGTGTGGTACTGTCGATACCGGAAATGCTGCTTGACAGGGTCTGGACAGCCGCGGCATAGGTATCCAGATCGTAGATCTGCGGATCCTTCAGATCCAGCGTAAGCACATCCAGTGCCCCTTCCGCATTGGAAACATGGTTTTCCAACACCGTAATATATGCCCGGATAGCGGCTGTATTGCTCTTGGAATTCATAGCCGCGCGGTCGATCAAGTCAGACAAAACGACCGTTTCCGCCTCCAGAATCTGAAGCGTATCCGTTTCGTAGCGGAGCAGGATGGAAGGCTCCATATGCCCAACGATACCACCGACTTCCTTCCGTCCGGAAATGGCACCATAGTTTTCACAATCCACCAGATAACCGGTATGACTGCCAGCAACACCGCCGACATTATAGCCCATATGCCTGTAGCCCACCGTGCCGCGGTTGACACAGCCGCGGATCGTGCCGCTGCTGGAGCCTGCAATGCCACCGATATCCGTCACGGTATTGGCGGACTCCGTGCCGGTGATGGTGCCGATGGTAATGTCAGAAATATTCACGCTGTTTTGCTGGGGTGTGGTATTGACTGAAGCAGCATTTTCACATTGACGGATCACACCCGCATTTTCACCGGCCATTCCGCCGATAAAATGGTTGCCGTAGATCTCGCCCTCCGTATCGCAGTCCTCGATGACACCACTGACGGTATTGATGCCCGCAATTCCGCCGATACGGTCGCTTCCCGAAACCTGCCCGGTAAAACTGCACCCGGAAATAACACCGGCATTACTGCCCGCGATACCGCCCACGGTGCTGCGGCTGCCCTGGGGCGTTACAGCTCCCACGACATGAAGATCGCGTACAACGGAAGTGTGTGTCAGATAGCGGAACAGTCCCTGCTCAGAACCGCTGACCGAAATCTCAAGTCCGGAAATCGTATGTCCATTTCCCAAAAACGTACCGCAGAAAATGGGGATCCCCGCAAAATCCGCGCCGGTCAGGTCGATATCTGCCGAAAGGGATACCGTCAGATCCACACTGTAGCTGTCCAGCCGGCAGTTTTCCGCAAATGCAAGGAACTCTTCCAGATCAGAAATGATGAGATCCACCTCATCCTCCGCCAACGCAGGCACGGCGGCACTGAGCAGCAGCACAACGCAAAGAAACACACAGAGCAGTTTACGCATCTTCCTGACCTCCTTCCTCCGTGACCTGACCGCCGGTAGAGACTGACGCATTCAACTGACCGTGGACGACGCCATTGATATCCGCGTCCACGATACCGGAAATATAGCCTCGGATATGACCCTCAACCCGAACCGTGCCGGTGGCAGACCTCGTCTTAGGCTGAGCTGATTTAAATTTAAAGCTGGTGCGTTCGATGATCGAATCGCCCAAAACTAGAACAGAAGGCAGCACGAACAGAACCAGAATAATAGAAATAATGGTTCCCCGGCCAATGCAATTGCCCAGAATGGAAATGACCGGCTGCGCAGACATATTTCCGATCAGAATACCGGCCGATGCCAGGATCGTTCCGGAGGTAAAGACAGTGGGGAACGAGGCGTTCAGGGCGTGGATGATCGCCTCTTTATGCGGCATATGCGCCTTCAGCTCCTGATAATGGCTGGAAATAACAATGGCATAGTCGATATTGGCTCCCATCTGGATGGCCTGCACGATCAAGTAGCCCAGGAAATACAGCGGCGTATCGGTCAATGTCGGGAACGAGAAATTGATCCAGATGCTGCCCTGGATAACGACGATCAGCAGCATGGGCAGAGCCACAGATTTGAAGGTAAACAGCAGCACCACGATGACGAAAAACCCGGACAGAATCGAGATCAGCAGGTTATCTTTCACAAAGGAGGACGAAAGATCCCGGGAGCTGGTAGAGTTGCCTACCACATAGTAGTCGCCTTCATAATAGTTTCCGATCATGGCACGCATTTCATCCAGGAAGGCGAAGGTCTCATCGCTTTCCTCAGACAGATTCAGATAGACCACCAATCGGCTGTACTTCTCATTCTGAAGCTGAGCCTGAGCCATTTCCAACTGATCAAACAGTTCATTAATGGTCTGCATATCCTCGCCGGAAAAATTGATATTATGGTTCTGGAGCTGTTCTTTGATGTAAATGAAAATATCGAACAGCGGGATCTGGTATTCATCGATACCGCTCAGAATCTGGCCGTATTGGTCGTATTCCGCCGCATAGGCAGTATACAGCAATTGGACGACCTCATAATCCATACCAACCAATTCCGAAAGCTCCCTGGGGGTCAGCGCGTCTGTCAGCTTATAGCCATCCATTGCCTCAATGCCGGAAAGCCCCATGGTGCTCTTTACCTCGCTGCGCTGGTTCAGTTCGCTCAAAATGGCGGCCTCAGCCTCATAATCGCCGCTGGGCAGCACCACGGCCACCATATTATTGGTGTCGAAGGTATCTGTAATCTTGAAATAGGCGGTCTGCTGCTCAGACATTTTGGAGGTCTTCATATTGGTATAGCTGTAAGTAAAGGGACACTGACTGGAAAGCCAGTAGGCACCCACAAGCAGGATCACGAACAGAACCGGCAGCACACGCCGGGTCTTGACTGCAAATTTACCGGCGAATGTGATGTTGGGTAGGAGCTTTTTATGTTTGGTCTTATCGATCAGAGGGCTGAACAGCACAAGAAGACCGGGCATCAGCGTAAAGACGGACAGCAGGCTCAGCAGAATGGATTTGATCAGCACGACGGCCATATCCATACCGATGCCGAATTCCATAAAGCCCAGCGCCGCCAGACCGCTGACGGTTGTAAGAGAAGATGCGCTGATCTCAGGGATCGACTTGCTAAGCGCGATCACTGCCGCGTCCCGTGCGTTTCTGGTCTCATGCTCGTCGGAGAAGCGGTGGCACAAAATAATGGCGTAATCAATAGCCAACGCAAGCTGCAGCACCACTGCTACGGAATCAGAAATGAAGCTGATCTTTCCAACCATGAAATTTGTGCCCATATTCAGCAGCGCCGCTGCACCGAAGGTGATCAAAAGCACCGGAACCTCGAGATAGGCACGGCTGGTCAAGGTCAGCACAACGATAATGATGATCACCGCTACCACCAGAATGATGGTCATCTCCTGCTGTAAGAGTGCATTTTCATCGTATCCTACCATTGAATAGATGGAGGTGTCGTATCCAGACAGCAGTTTCTTGATCTCGTCCATTGCCCGCAGGCTGCTCTCGTCAAAATTTCCACCATCAAAGCTGATATCATACAAAGCGGAGGCATCCGTATAATGGTCGGATGTCTCGTCAAAGGTAACCATCTCTACCCCATCGATCTGGGCCAGAGAATTGGACAGCTCCTCGGCGGTGGCATATGTGATATTGGAAACCATGATCTGAGCGGTACCGAAGGTCGTAAAATTCTCATTCATGGCAACCAATCCCTGACGGGTCTCCGTATCCTCTGGCAGATAGACTGTCACATCATTTTCGACCTCTACCCAGCTCATTGAGAAAATACAGAAAATAAAGGCGAAAATGTAAAGCAGAAAGAACATCGTCCGCTTGTCTACAATAAATTCGGCCATTTTTTCAATAAAACTGCCCTTTTTTGGGCCTACCATAATACATCTCCTCCCGGAAAAGATTTCATAAGAAAAACATACAAATATTGATTTTTGTACATATTCCATTATAATAGAATTACAAAGTTCACGCAATGGGCAAATTGCGGTCATATATTCATTTTTGAACACGTTGACAAGATATGTCTGATTTTGGAGGTAAATATGGCAAAAGCAGAATACCGCAGCGCCATCCGTTCACGCAAGCTGATCAACGCCGCTCTGGCTGATCTGCTTCAGGAAAAACCATTGGACAAGATCACCGTTACGGATGTGGTCAACCGGGCTCAGATCAACCGCGGAACCTTTTACGCCCATTATGCTGATATTCCGGATGTGATTAATCATCTGATCCAGAATACATTTTCAAATATTCGGGAGGTTCTGGCCCAGCAGTCCGGCCCATTCACAAACATCTCCCGAGCCCTCGTTCAGTGTATCCAGTCCATTTTGGAGGAAGATCTGGATTTTTACAAGAAGATCATGAATTCCAGCGCCGCCGCTCTGATGCAGGATCAACTCATAAATGTGGTGCTGGACTACTTGATCCAGCACGAAACGGACTACTTCCGGGGTGACCACGAACAATTTATCCTCATCGTCCGCTTTTGTGCTGGCGGTCTGAGCAGCCTGTACCACGACTGGTTTGCCGGTAAGCTACCCATCACCCTGACCGAGCTGACCAATAAAGCCGAGGCGCTGCTGGGCTGGATCATATCCGGCGCGGCGGTAGATTTGTAACGTAAATGCCGCACCATCCATACGGATGATGCGGCATTATCATATCACTCCGATTCTTCGGACTCCGTGTCGTTAAAGGGCAGATCGTCGAAATCCATTTGACTTGCCTGACCGCCCTTCATGGCCTCCCATTGTGCTTTGGTGATCAGGATGGAGCGGGGTTTGCTGCCCTGGAAGGGGCCTACGATCCCCTTTTCCTCCATCTCATCCACAATTCGCGCCGCGCGGGCATATCCCAGCTTCAGACGCCGCTGGAGCATGGAAACGGATGCCTGACCGGTCTCCAAAATCACATCCACAGCAGCAGGCAGCATCTCATCGCCACTCATTTCATCCGCGTTGGGCTCGGGATCGGATACAGTCGATTTACCGCTGCCGGTCTGCACCGCTTTACGCTCAATCTCTTCCATAACGGTCTGATCATAGCTGTTTATGTAATGCTGCTTGACGTAGCTTGCAACGGCTTCCACTTCCGGATCGCTGACGAAACAGCCCTGAACGCGCAAGGGCTTTCCGCTTCCGATCGGTGCGAACAGCATATCACCGCGGCCTACCAATTTCTCAGCACCCTGCGTATCCAAAATGATCCGGGACTCCATGGCAGATGCCACAGCGAAAGCAATTCTGGAAGGAATATTCGCTTTCATCAGACCGGTGATCACATCCGCGGAGGGCCGCTGGGTGGCAATGATCAAGTGGATACCGGCAGCACGACCCATCTGAGCAATTCGGCAGATGGACTCTTCCACTTCCTTGGCAGCAACCAGCATCAAATCCGCCAGCTCATCAATGATAACCACCACTTGAGGCAGCTTTGTACCCTCTTCCTCATTCTCAACGATGGAATTATAGGTCTCCAAATCACGGACACCGGCATCAGACATCGCCTTATACCGGCGCATCATTTCTGTAACAGCCCACTGCAGGCTGCCTGCGGCCTTTTTCGGATCGGTAACAACAGGAATCAGAAGGTGCGGAATACCGTTGTAAATTCCCAGCTCGACCATCTTAGGATCGACCATGATCAGCTTCACATCATCGGGGCTGGCTTTATACAGCAGGCTGATGATAATCGAGTTCATGCACACCGATTTACCGGAACCAGTCGTACCGGCGATCAGCATATGCGGCAGCTTTGCGATATTGCCAACGATACAGTTGCCAGCAATATCCTTACCAACCGCAAAGCTGGATTTGGACTTTGCCTTAGCGAAGTCACTGGAATCGATAACCTCACGCAGCGAAACGGTGGTCACCGCACGGTTTGGAACCTCAATGCCCACCACGCTGATCTTGCCGGGAACAGCCGCGATTCGAACACCGGACGCGCCAAGACTCAGGGCGATATCATCCGCAACGGTGGTCAGCTTGTTCAGACGGACTCCCTTCTCCAGCTCCACCTCATAACGTGTCACGCTGGGGCCGCGGGTAACATTGATAATATGCGCTTCGATTTTAAAGCTTGCCAGCGTCTCGTTCAAGCGGCGGGTATTTTCACGCATTTCAGCAGTTCCGTCCATAGAACCGCTTTTGGCGCGGTTCAGCAGATCAATGGGCGGGAAGCAGTAGATAGGCTTCTCTGCAGCCTCATTCTGCGCGATCTCCGCGGCAACCTGCGCGGCAGATGCGGCAGCTTCCTTAGCCGTAACCTTGGGAGGGGCAGACTCCGCAGGAGCCGGAGGCGCATCCTGAAAATCATCCGGATCCAGCATAGGCATACCGGAGTTCTTATCCACAGTCTCCTCAGGGATCGTTTTTGTGGGTGCGGGCGGCACTGAGAAGATCGTGGATGCAGGCAGCGTTTCAGGTTCACCGGGAACCGGTGTTTCCGCCGCGGCTACCGGTGTCTCGATATCATCGATCTGCCGGAGCATATCCTTTGCTTTGGGGCTGAGCACAGTCTTGTGTTTGCGCTTCGGCTCACCATCCAGAGGGATATCGATATTTTTACTCTTTTCTTCTTTTTTTCGGCGGTGATTCTCCACATATTCAATTCGCTTGGAAGCCAAATGATTGACAACAATGGCGGCAGGCTCCAGCTGCGCTTCCTTTGCCTCGTCACTTTCCCAGTCGGCTCTGGGGCGGTTTTCAACAGCACGTACAAGACTGGGAATCGTAATCTGCATGGAGCCAAGAAGTGTAAACACAGCGGCAACAAACAAGATAATGTAGGAAATGACCTCACCGCACAGCCAGCGAAGCAGTATGGCCACGATGCCGCAGATCAGGCCACCGGTTTTTCCGGTAACACCGCCGGAATACAACGCAGCCAAAAATTGAAAGCCCTTGCCGAGATCTCCGGTGTGCAGACCCAGATGGTAGATGCATCCACAGATCAGAACAAAGCTGATCAGGCACACACTGCGCATGAGAATGGGCCGTTTTGCACTGAATGCATGGATAATGAATAAGTACAGCAGTGCAGGGATCGCAATATAGAAGCTGGCTCGTCCGATCAATCCCAGCACGAACCCATAAAAC
Organism: uncultured Clostridia bacterium; assembly: GCA_947367115.1. Classification (GTDB taxonomy): domain Bacteria; phylum Bacillota; class Clostridia; order Oscillospirales; family Oscillospiraceae; genus Faecousia. Next base: position 44,419 of record CANBCW010000009.1, read on the forward strand.
AGTTTCACCAATGCACCATCGGGATTAAATAGCATCACCAAAAACAGGACAAAAAGCGCAATGCAAACAGCAGAGGTGATCAACCGAAACGGAACCTGAATGCTATCAGCCGCTTTCTTCTCACTTGCCTTAGGTGCGGATTTCCTGGTGCTGGACTTATTGGCCGAAGAAGACTTACGCTTTGCTTCCGCGGCGGCCTTTTCAGCCTGAGAGGGGCGATTTGTCTGTGCCATAAGGTCCTCCTATATCATCAGGTAAAGAATAAATGAAAACAACGCCAGACCCCAGCTATAATAGCTGAAACCGGTGAAGCCAGCCTTTACGGACAGATAACGCATCAGCATAATCCCCAGCCAGGCACCGCCAAAACTGACAGCAGCCAGCAGCAGATAAATCAGGAGCGCCACAAAACCAAGGGTCAGCTTCGCTGTAAACACGCCGTAAATATCGAGTATCAGTAACCCCAGCAGCGTCGGAATAGACAGAATCAGCGCCGTGTCCAGCGCATAATTCCGATCGAAGCCTCGCGTAGTTCCGGCGCTGATCATCCCACCAGTGCGTGAAAAACCGGGCACGGCGGCCAATGCACCGCTGAGTCCCATCAGGACACCGTCCAGACGGCTGACAGAACGGCCATCTTTATTCCCCTGACTCATGAGCCGGGGGATAAACAAAAGCACACCGTTCAGCACCAGCGTCAGGGAAAGCGGCAAAACACCATTGATCCACTCCCCTGCCCGCTTATAAAACAGCACACTAATCAACAGAGGGATCGTAACCGTTTTTAAAAGCCGTATATCCAGCAACGCCGCTGGATCCGGCTGCCGATTACGCCGCCGGCGTGACAGTCCGGCAAGGCGCTGCTCATGCATCAGACGCTTGATACGCGCTCGGCAGCTCAAGAATACCGCCGTCAGAGCGCCAACACGAATGGACAGCGTCAGCATGACATCTGTCTGCTCAAAGCCGGTCATCAGCTCATAGACCATCTGGTGCGGAGGGGCTGAGACACCCAGAAACTCCGTAAAACCGGAAATCAGCGCGTATATCAGCTTATGCAGCAGATCATGAGGCACGGTGTCCCCTCCCTTCAAAACTATTTCAATTAATCATACCACATTCCGATGAAAATTTCCACCCCGGATTAAAAAATTATTACGGCAAATTGCAATAGCAAGTTGCAATAGTTTTGACAAGTGACGATCCTTGCAGGGGCGGTTTGTTCTTTCGGAGGGA
>CANBCW010000010.1 GCA_947367115.1 uncultured Clostridia bacterium
GCAAAAAGCGCCTTCGGCGAGGGCCGATGTGGTCATCGGCCCCTACGGGCGCGTTTGTTTATTAAACCCGCAAACAACAATTTATCTTCTAAACCATTCCTGAAAGAATTGATCGATCTGCTCCCGGGTGGCGGGGATCGTTCCCTGGAAGATGCCGGGGTTGCCGCCGCCCCGGGCGTTCAGGGCAGATTTCAGGGCGCTGCCCAGCTCTTTGACATCTCCGTTTTTGTTTACCAGACATACGTTGAAATTTCCGTCGGTGCCGCTGAATACCGCAGCGGTGCCGACGCATTTTTCTGCAATTCGGTCTGCAAGTTCCCGGACAGCCAAGGCAGACAGCTCAGGCTCAAAATGGAGTACATTCCCCTGCCCTTGGTAATCCGCGGCGATCGCGTCCCAAATGCGGCGCTCCATCCCGGCGCAGCGGTATTCCGCTGCCGCCAGCCGTTCGTTCATTTTCCGGGCGGCTTTGCCGGTCTGCATCCATTTGGCGGAAAAAGCCTGAGAAACCTGCCGGTTCTGGTCGAAGGCGGCGTTCAAAAGCGCCAGCGCTCTGCCGCCGCAGGCCATTTCAATGCGCACGCCCTGATGGAATTTGACGCAGGAGAACAGCTTCACCAGCCCGATTTCACCGGTGTACGCCACATGGACACCGCAGCAGGCACATTTGTCCACGCCGGGGATCTCCACGATCCGCACAGGCCACGGCAGTACCCGCTTGGTGCGGTAGCTGACGTTGGGAAGCTCTTCCGGAGTGGGATACCAGCACCGGATGGGTAGATTCTGCCACACAGCCCGGTTGGCTGCCGCTTCAATCTCCGGCAGGGCATCGGCAGGGATAGGGCCGTCAAAATCAATGGTGATCATATCCGTGCCCACATGGAAGCCCACATTGTGATAGCCGAACCGGGCGCAGATGATGCCGGACACGATGTGCTCGCCGGTGTGCTGCTGCATCAGGTCAAAACGGCGTTCCGCATCGATGATTCCCTCCACAGGCTTGCCCACGGTCAGAGGCGTGTCGCACAGGTGGATCACTTCCTCGCCCCGCTCCTGTACGTCCAGAACCTTCGCGCTGCCCAGGGTGCCCAGGTCGCAGGCCTGACCGCCGCCTTCGGGGTAGAAGGCGGTGGCATCCAGCGTGACGGCGTAGCCGTTGGTTACTTTCTCACAGCGGGTGACCGTGGCGGTGAAGCGGTACAGATGGCTGTCGCTATAATATAATTTCTGTGTTTCCATGGTTGCTCCTTTGGTAAGATAAATTGGTGTTTGGCGCACTAAGATATGCTGTCATTGCGAGGCCCGTAGGGCCGTGGCAATCCCCCACGGCGATGCGCAAATGTCACGATAACCACCGAAAATGCCGGAAGAACCGGGGGATTGCCACGCCAGTCTGCGGACTGGCTCGCAATGACATCTTCTTTTTTTCGTGCGCCAATAATCCCATAAACAACAATTCCCCTTACGAACTTATTTTTCCTATTCTAACATACTTTTCAAAAATATGCACCCTTTTACTTGAACAATGGGGAAAAATCGTGTAAAATAACATTATTATGGCCTTAGGGGGGATATCATGCCTTCACATTATGCCCATTACCGCTTTGGCGCGCAGCTTTTGCCTACATTGCCGCCGGATGTGCAGCGAACGGTGGGGCGGTTCCGCCAGCTCTATGACATGGGACTCCACGGCCCGGATCTGTTTTTCTACCACAATCCGTTGCTGCATAACTCTGTCAGCAAGCTGGGGAGTAAATTCCATGCCCAGACCGGAGCGGTGTTTTTTGAACGAGTCTGCCGTTATGTTCGCCTAAGCCCTTCCGAGGGCGCGATGGCATACCTCTATGGTGTGCTGGCGCATTACGCGCTGGACTCTCTGAGCCATCCCTTCATCAAGCGGATGGAGGAGCAGGGCAAGGCAACCCATACGGAAATCGAAACGGAATTTGACCGCTACTTACTGGACATGGACGATAAGAAGCCGCCATATCTGCAGGATCTGAGCGGACATATGCAGCTGACTCCCGGCCAGTGCCAGACGGTTGCGGGGTTTTACCCCAATGTCAGCGCCGGAGTGGTTCGCAAATGTGTGGAAAACATGGCCGCCAGCACACGGTTCCTGGTGATGCCAAAGGGAACCCGCCGGAATATTTTTGAAAAGGCCGTTAAGGTCGTGGCACCGAAAGCCGCGGGCCATCTGATGACGCTGCATCCCAACCGCAATTGCAGCGAGCTGGATCCCTCCCTGCTGCGGCTGTATGAGATGGCGATGGATCGCTATCCTGTATTATTGGAGCAGATTCAGGCGCACCTGCGCCGCAAAGCGCCCCTCGGCACGGATTTTTCCGTTATTTTTGGATAAAAGAGTGGAAGAGGCAAACATGAAGAGCAGATTCAAACTCACGGCGCTGGAGCGCAGCTGGATCCTGTATGATATCGGCAACTCGGCCTTTATCCTGCTGGTGGCGACGTTGGTTCCGATCTACTTTGAATCTCTGGCGAAAGCCGGTGGCGTGCAGGAGCATTACCTGTCCTATTGGAGCTTCGCAGGTTCTGTTTCGACACTCATCGTTGCCATCGTGGCACCCATCTGCGGTACGCTGGCTGACCAGAACGGCTTCAAAAAGCCCTTATTTCTGGGATGTATGCTCTTGGGCGCGGTGGGCTGTGCCGCGCTGGGCGGCGGTTGGGGCTGGCTGGCCTTTCTGCTCATCTTTGTCGCCGCGAAGGTCGGCTTCTCTTCCAGCATCGTGTTTTATGACTCCATGCTTACGGAAATCACGACCCCTGACCGGATGGATAAGATCTCTTCCATGGGCTATGCTTACGGCTATATTGGCTCGGTGATCCCCTTCCTCGCGTGTCTGGTCATCGTGCTGTTCAGCGGCAGCTTCGGCATGACCCAGGGTACGGCTATGGTGGTGGCGTTCCTGATCACCGCGGTTTGGTGGATCGTCTGCTCCTTACCGCTGGCAAAGCGCTACAAGCAGACCGCCGGGGTTAAAACCGAGGGAAATGCCATCGGAGCCACCTTCAAGCAGTTGGGGCGCACCTTCATGGAGGCCAAGCAGCACAAGCACATTTTCCTATATCTGGTGGCGTTTTTCTTCTTTATCGACGGCGTTTATACCATTATTGATCTGGCTACCGCCTACGGTAAGTCGCTGGGGTTGGAGACCACAGGTCTGCTGCTGGCACTGCTGCTGACGCAGATCGTGGCGTTCCCCTGCTCCATCATTTTCGGTCGGCTCTCCACAAAGTACGATACCGGTCTGCTGATCAAGGTCAGCATCGGCTGCTATACCTTCATTACATTGTTCGCCGTGTTCCTGAAATTCCAGTGGCAGTTCTGGATGCTGGCGGTGCTGGTGGGCATGTTCCAGGGCGGCATTCAGGCTCTGAGCCGCTCATACCTGGGGAAAATCATTCCGGCGGAACGCAGCGGTGAGTATTACGGACTCATGGATATCTGCGGCAAGGGCGCTTCTTTCGTGGGCTCGACACTGGTGGGGGTGGTCAGTTCCGCTACCGCGGGCATGACCTGGAATGTTTTTGGCTATGAGCTGCAGAATGAGAGCATGGCGGTTGGCACGCTGGTGGTACTGTTCGCCATCGGCTACTTCCTGTTCTGCAAGGCAGATAAGCTGAACAAGGCAAGAAACGGATAATATTCAAGGGGCGCGGCCATCTGGCCGCGCCCTGTTCGTGTCTTTGGTTGTATACTTCATACAAATATACTGTATACGATTTATGGAAAATACCAAATAAGGTTACAAATTGTTGCTTTTATGTCGAATTTAGGATATAATCATACCATAATATTGAGTACTTGCAATGAATAGTTATGTAAACTAATCAATGATGAGGATACGGCCATGAAAAAAGTGATCACGCTGCTCCTGCTGCTGGGGCTGTGCGTGGGGCTGCTGGTGTACAATTTTACCCTGCCGAAGCCGGAAAACGGCGAAACGGAACCAACCGTCACCGAGCCCATAACGCCGACTGAGCCCCTGACAGGTGAGGTGCGCATTTTGAATAAGGATCCGGATCTGCAGACGGCGTGGGAGAGCGTGGCTGCCGATTACACCAGCCGAACCGGTGTACTCGTAACGGTGCTGACTGCCGCGGATGAAGCCCAGCCTACGCTGTTCACCGTCAGCGGGGAGGAAGAGTTGGCGGCCGTGCAGGATCAGTGTGTGGATCTTTCCGGTACGGCGGCTTATGCCCAGCTTGCATCCTGGGATCTGGCGCTGACTGCCGAGGATAAGGTTTTCGGCATTGCCAATCAGGTGGAGGTTTTTGGTCTGGTCTACAACAGTACACTGCTGGGCCTGACCGGTAACTCTTGGAAAGATATTCGTAGTTTTGCGGATCTGACGAATGTAGTGGCCTCCATTACTGAAAAAAGTGGGGAGCTGGGCTTCTCCGCCTTTGCACGGGTGGATCCGTCCGACAGTTTTGCCATTCAGCTCGCGTCTCTGACCGGAGATACCAGAGATTTTGTGGATCTTTTTCTAAATAACGCCACCTGTGATCCGGTGGAGCTGGGAAGCTGCACCGAGGAGGATGCCCTGCAGGATTTCCTGAGCGGAAAGGCTGTATTCTTTCTGGCAAGATCGTCTGAGTATGAGACTCTGGCGGCCCTTGGCACAGAACATATGGGGGTGCTGCCGGTGTATCTGGGCGGTGGTGCCGAGGAACGCCAGAGCCTGTGCGCTGTGGGCACCGGTTATTGGTGTGTCCGCAGCGATGCTCCAGAGCTGGATATTCAGGCTACGCTGGACTTTTTGGATTATCTGGTACAGCCCAGAGAGAATGGCAATGTCCCGGTGGACGATTTAGGGCTGCTGGCTCCCTACCGTCAGGCTAGTGCGGCTTCCAACATATTGGAGATTGCCTTCCGCCTTGACCTGTCTGCCGGCAAGGAGCTGATGATCTGCAAAAAAGTGTCGCAGATTCCAGAAGGGCTGGATGAAGCACTGATCGCCTATGCTGCTGACCCTTCGGATGAAAACTGGGTCGCCGTCATGGCGCTCATGTGAGAAAAATTAAAATTGCAAAGCAGCCGCTGCGTGAATGCAGCGGTCGCTTTTTCTGTAGGATCACTTGGGTGTGAACAGGTAGTGCGTCACAATGCCAAGGCGGTTGTGGCCGAGCGCTTTGCTGACGGAGTACATGGCACGCTTGTCCAGCACAATACCCTGCATATCCCCACGGCAGACATAGCGGTCTTTTGCGGGAATCTGATTAATTGGCCGCGCAAACTTAGCGTATGTAGCTTGAGCAAAAATGCGGCGATACCCATGGAGGGGTGCCCGGGGAGGGATCGTGCGGCAGATATACGTGCGCCCTTGTTCCTGAGCCATTTGAGCCAGCTGCAGAATGCTGTCGTCCAGCGCATAGACTTCCCGGCGGCGGCCACCCTTGCCCTGACGCACCAATACGCGGATGTTGCCACTCGCATCCACATACACATCCTCCACGCGCAGCGCCCGTAGTTCGTGGCGGCGCAGGCCGCAGCTCTTGCAGGCTCTCGCCAGAAGGGGGTGCTCCGCTTCAAACTCGGCCATTTTTTCGGTGATATTATGATATCGACTGATCTCAGAGCGGTAACGGGGCGGCAGTTTCACGCCAAAATCGGCAGAGTTGCATTGATACAGCTTGGCAAGGGCGCTGGCATCCCGGTGCAGCGTCCATGCGCTGATACCATCCAGCATCCGCTGTTCCAAATATGCGCCCACGTGAGGGCGGGCATCGTCCAATGTTTTGCAACCAAAGTTGTCTTTTGCCCAGTTGGCAAAATGCGTCCCAATATCGAGATAAGTGTTAAAGGTTGACTTGCTGTAAATTCGGTCTTTGCGCGTTTGTCCGTTGTTAGCGATTCGTTCATTGTGCTTGGATGCGACAAAAGCCTGCATCTCTTGCAGGCAGTCCAGAGCCTGCCTGGTCATACTGGGTCTGTAGCCCATAAAATGATCCTCCTTTTGCATAGAAAAATATGGGTGTCCCGGCGTAAATTCCCCCGCCGGGTAGGGATTTTTGTTAAGCGAGACGAAATTTTTAACATGGGTTTCCGTTCCCTTTCCTCGCTGCATATTCTTGTGCAGCGGCGTGCGGGGCTAGGCACACGATCCAACGATCGCACTACCATGCCCCTGGTTCTTTGACCGGCAGACAGTTACCCGATATACGCTGGCTGCGTATACCACATAAAATGCCTCGGTCATTGTCACATCCGCAGGCTCTGCGCAATACCGGAGCCCACCGGTATCCGACTTGCCCTGTTCCCTTCTGTGACCATGCTTTTTTGCAAACTCCAATCTTGATGAAATATCCTTCATATAGAATCATGATAAATGAGCACGATTCGCAACAAAAAAGCCGGAGGAGATGTTTAGGGATAGGATGTGACGCATATAAAAAACTCCAAATCGTCATGAATAAATCTCCTATATTCTATTATGATTTTTTGCCTGCAAAGAATTTTTGCACCCCTCTGCGGTGACCGAAGAGGGGTGCAAAAGTTCGGTATATTCACAAAAACTTATTAAAACTGGCGATAAATCAACGAAAAAAGTGCAATAAAAAATGGCGCTGCTCAGTCGAGCAGCGCCATTGCGAGTGATTTGGTTTACATAATATAAAGAGCTTATTTGAAGTACTTCACAGCAGCCTTGAACAGCTGGATCTCGTACTCGCCGGGGACGTTCTTGTACAGGCCGCTGCCGATACGCTCGCTGTGGCCCATCTTACCCAGAACACGACCGTCGGGGCTGGTGATGCCCTCGATGGCGTACAGGGAGCCGTTGGGGTTGAAGTGAATGTCAGCAGTAGCATCACCGTTCAGGTCAACGTACTGGGTAGCGATCTGACCATTAGCAGCCAGCTGGCGGATCAGCTCCTCGGATGCCAGGAACTTGCCCTCGCCGTGGGAAATGGGGACATTGTACACATCGCCCACATTGGTCAGGCTCAGCCAGGGGCTCTTGTTGGAGGCAACCCGGGTGCGGACGATGCGGCTCTGGTGGCGGCTGATGTTGTTGAAGGTCAGGGTGGGGCAGGTTTCATCGGTATCGATGATCTTGCCATAGGGCACCAGACCCAGCTTGATCAGCGCCTGGAAGCCGTTGCAGATGCCCAGCATCAGGCCGTCCCGGTTCTCCAGCAGCTCGGTGACGCCTTCCTTGATGGCGGCGTTGCGGAAGAACGCGGTGATGAACTTGCCGGAGCCGTCGGGCTCGTCGCCGCCGGAGAAGCCGCCGGGGATGAACACCACCTGCGCGTCCTTCAGGGCATTGGCAAAGTTTTCAACACTTCTTGCGATGCCGTCGGCGGACAGGTTATTGATGACCATGATCTCCGGCTCAGCACCGGCATCCCGGACGGCCTTGGCGGAGTCATATTCGCAGTTGGTGCCGGGGAAGGCAGGGATCAACACCTTGGGCTTTGCCACCTTGATGGCGGGAGCCACACGGCTGGCTGCCTCATAGGAGAACGTCTCCATAGAGCCTTCGGGGGCGGCGATGTTGCAGGCGTAAACAGACTCCAGCTTGTCCTCGTAAGCGTTCAGGACTTCGTTCTGGGTCAGGACTTCGCCCTTGTAGGAGAAGCTGCCCTCGGTGGTCACGCCGATGACCTTACCCACAGTTCCTTCGGCCATCTCCAGCACGAAGCTGCCGTAGGCATAGCCGAACAGCTCGTCCATGGTCACCGCTTCATCGATGGCGATACCGCAGCCGTTGCCGAAGCCCATCTTCATGACGGCTTCTGCCACGCCGCCCATGCCGGGGGTGTAGGCGGCTGCGGCTTTGCCGCTGCGCAGCAGTTCGGTGACGGTGTTGAAGTTTTTGATCAAAGAAGCGGTCACAGGCAAGCCGTTCTCGTCATAATCAGGTGTCAGCAGGCAGACGGTGTGACCTGCGGCCTTAAATTCCGGAGAGACGACATCGGAGGTCTTACCGGTGGTGACGGCGAAGGACACCAGCGTGGGGGGCACGTCCAGATTCTCAAAGGAGCCGGACATGGAGTCCTTGCCGCCGATGGAGCCGATGCCCAGGTTCATCTGAGCCTTGAATGCACCCAGCAGCGCTGCCAGAGGCTTGCCCCAGCGCTTTTCGTCCTTGTTCAGCCGCTCGAAATACTCCTGGAAGGTCAGGTACACATCCTCAAAGGACGCGCCGCTGGCGATCAGTTTGGAAACAGACTCCACAACGGCCAGATACGCGCCGTGGTAGGGGCTGCACTCAGTGATGAAGGGGTTGTAGCCGAAGGACATGAAGGAGCAGTCGTCGGTGTGTTTCTTCTCCACGCTGATTTTCTGCACCATGGCCTGAATGGGGGTCAGCTGATTTTTGCCGCCGAAGGGCATCAGCACGGTGCCTGCGCCGATGGTGGAGTCGAACCGCTCGGAAAGACCCCGCTTGGAGCAGGTATTCAGATCGGAGGCCACGGCTTTGAAATTCTCGGCGAAGCTGCCGGTGACGGCCTTATCAAAGGCCTTGGGAGCGGCGGGAGCGGCGGTGATGTGCTTGTCCGCGCCGTTGGAATTCAGGAAATCACGGCTGATATCGCAGATGGTCTTTCCGTTCCAGTGCATGACCAGCCGAGCTTCTTCGGTGACGGTGGCCACAGGCACGGCGTTCAGGTTCTCGGTGCCAGCCAGCTCCAGGAACCGGGCAACGTCCTTGGCTTCGACCACGACTGCCATACGCTCCTGAGATTCGGAGATGGCGATCTCGGTGCCGTCTAACCCATCGTACTTCTTGGGTACGGCGTTCAGGTCGATGGTCAGACCGTCAGCCAGCTCGCCGATGGCAACGGACACGCCGCCAGCACCAAAGTCGTTGCAGCGCTTGATCAGCTTGGAAGCCTCGGCATTCCGGAACAGACGCTGGAGCTTCCGCTCCTCGGGAGCGTTGCCCTTCTGTACCTCACTGCCGCAGGTTTCAACGGACTGGGTATTGTGAGCCTTGGAAGAACCGGTGGCGCCGCCGATGCCGTCGCGGCCGGTGTTGCCGCCCAGCAGGATTACGATGTCCCCGGGGGCGGGACGTTCACGGCGGACGTTTTCAGCGGGAGCCGCGGCGATGACTGCGCCGATCTCCATGCGCTTGGCAGCGTAGCCGGGGTGATAAATTTCATCGACAATGCCGGTAGCCAGACCGATCTGGTTGCCGTAGCTGGAATAGCCGGCAGCGGCAGTGGTGACGATCTTGCGCTGGGGCAGCTTGCCGGGGATGGTTTCGGAAACCGGCTTCAGGGGATCTGCCGCGCCGGTGACGCGCATGGCACCGTAAACATAGCTGCGGCCGGACAGGGGGTCACGGATGGCACCGCCGATGCAGGTAGCCGCGCCGCCGAAGGGCTCGATCTCCGTGGGATGGTTGTGAGTCTCGTTTTTGAACAGCAGCAGCCAGGGCTCCACCACGCCGTCCACCGTCACGTCGATCTTGACGGTGCAGGCGTTGATCTCCTCGCTTTCGTCCAGCTTAGGAAGCTGACCGTTGGCCTTCAGGTGCTTGACGGCTACGGTGGCCAGATCCATCAGGCAGATAGGCTTGTTCTCCCGGCCGAGGGCATTCCGGGTAGCAATGTACTCCTCATATGTACGCTGCAGCAGTGCGTCCTCGAACTTCACGTCATCGATGATGGTACCGAAGGTGGTGTGGCGGCAGTGATCGGACCAGTAGGTGTCGATCATGCGGATCTCGGTGATGGTGGGATCCCGATCCTCCTGCACGAAGTAGGCCTGGCAGAAGGTGATGTCGTCCAGATCCATGGCAAGGCCGTACTGCTTGATGAAATCAGCCAGCCCCTCCTTGTCCAGCTTGGTAAAACCGGTCAGGGTCGCAACCTCGGTGGGGATGTCATACTGGATGGCGAGGGTTTCCGGCACTTCCAGCGCGGCTTCCCGGCATTCCACCGGGTTGATGACATACTTCTTGAAATCGGCAATGTCCTTGTCGGTCAGCTTGCCGTACAGGGCATAAACCTTGGCGGTGCGGATCAGAGGACGCTCGCCCTGGGAAATGATCTGGATGCACTGGGCGGCGGAGTCGGCACGCTGGTCAAACTGGCCGGGCAGTGCCTCCACGGCGAACACGATGGCACCGGGCAGATCCACTTCGGGAGCGGCAACGTCCAGCTGAGGCTCGGAGAACACGGTCTTGACGGCGTAGTCAAACAGTTCCTCGGTGATATTCTCGGCATCGTAGCGGTTGAAGATGCGCACATCTTCCAGATTGGTAATGCCCAGCAGGTTCTGCGCCTCGCTCAGCAGACCCTTGGCCTCGTTTTCCAGGCCCTCTTTCTTTTCAACGTAAATGCGATAAACCATGGGGTGTTCCTCCTAGTTTATTGATATTCTGTGTATTTTGAAGGTGGGGGAAATTGTTGTTTAGGGGAAGAAAACGCACACCATCGTAGGGCACGCATTGTATGCGTGCCACAATGTAACGACAACAAATACGTAAGAATACTTAGCGATAATATGAAAAAATCGCCCATCGAGGTCGATTTTTTCATCGGCACGCATACAATGCGTGCCCTACGAAAACTACCCTAAACGCCAATTTATCTTCCCAATTACTTACTCTCCCGCAGCGCTCTCTGGCCGATATCGCTTCTGCAGTAGGCGTTGGCGAACTTGACACCGGCGGACAGCCGGTAGGCGGCGGCAATGGCTTCCTCCAGCGTGGAGCGCACGGCGGTGGTGCCGGTGACACGGCCACCGGAGGTGATGAGCTTTCCATCCTCCAGCTTGGCTCCGGCAACATAAGTGGCGGCGGCTGCCCGGTCGGACATGGTCAGCTTGTAGCCCTTCTTGTAGCTTTCCGGGTAGCCCTTGGAGGCCTTGACCACGCAGCAGGCATGTTTTTTGGAGAAGCGGACAGGAGTCTTTGCCAAAGTGCCGTTGGTGCAGGCCATCATCACGGTCAGCAGGTCGCTTTTCAGCAGGGGCAGGACGACCTGCGTCTCAGGATCGCCGAAGCGGCAGTTGTACTCGATGACCTTGGGGCCATCCTTGGTGAGCATCAGGCCGAAGTACAGGCAGCCCTGGAAGGTGCGCTTCTCCTTCTTCATGGCTCGGATGGTGGGCTTGAAGATGGTTTCCATGCAGATCTTGGCGATCTCATCGGTGTAGCAGGGGTTAGGGGCGATGGTGCCCATGCCGCCGGTGTTCAGGCCGGTGTCGTTGTCCCCTGCCCGCTTGTGATCCATACTGGATACCATGGGGCGAACCACCTTGCCGTCGGTAAAGGCCAGGACGGAGACCTCAGGGCCTTCCAGGAATTCCTCAATGACCACGGTGGAGCCGGATTTGCCGAACTTGGCATTTGCCATCATGTCGGTGACGGCCTGAACAGCCTCTTCCCGGGTGGTGGCAATGATCACGCCCTTGCCCAAGGCCAGGCCGTCGGCCTTGATGACCGTGGGGATGGGGGCGGTCTCCAGATATTTCAGCGCCGCGTCCAGATCAGAGAAGATCTCATAGGCGGCGGTGGGAATGCCGTATTTCTTCATCAGATTCTTGGCGAAGGCCTTGCTGCCCTCGATGATGGCGGCGTTGGCTTTCGGGCCAAAGCAGGGAATGCCGATCTCGTTCAGCCGGTCGACGCAGCCCAGAACCAGCGGATCATCGGGGGCGACGACGGCGTAATCGATGGTGTTTTCCTTGGCAAAATTCACAATGCCGTCGATATCGGTGGCGGCGATGGGAACGCAGGTGGCGTCAGCGGCAATGCCGCCGTTGCCGGGGAGTGCGTAAATGGTTGTAACGTCGGGATTTTTCTTTAAGGAGCGGATGATGGCGTGCTCACGGCCGCCGCCGCCCACGACGAGGATGTTCATAGACAGGACACCTTTCATTGTGAGATACAAGATACAAGATACGAGATACAAGATAGAAGATGTTTTTTATGCAGTGGTTTCGATGGATTTGATAGTTGCGCAGAGAATGGATAACAATTCGCGGCAATCGCTGCACAAAGATTCGTACAAGTTGTTGGGAATATAGTCACAGCTATTGAGCAGCTCCAGCCAATACATCGTTTCCGCAGCTTCTTTTTGCGCAATTTGCAGCTTTGCAGCGAAATCCTTTCGGCTGCTTCCATAGACAGCTTCCGCAATGTTTGCACCGATACTGGTACCACTGCGCAGAATTTGCTTGGACATGACATATTCCCGCTGTTCCGATACTAAGAACTGATAAAGCCGAACGACTCTCCGGGCGAATGTCATGCTTTTTTTGCTTCGCAATACTGTCGTTGGACATAAATCCTCCATATATGAGTATAAGATACAAAATATCTCGTATCTTGTATCTTGTATCTTATATCTCATATCTATAATTAGTGGTGGAACAGGCGCATGCCGGTGAAGGCCATGACCATATCGTCCTTGTCGGCTTCGGCGATGACCAGATCGTCACGGATGGAGCCGCCGGGCTCGGCGATGTACTTAACGCCGGAGGCGTAGGCACGCTTGATGTTGTCAGCGAAGGGGAAGAATGCGTCGGAGCCCAGAGCAACGCCGGTGATGCTGGACAGGAAATCCTTCTTGTCCTCGTCGGTCAGGCGGGCGGGCTGTTCGGTGAAGTAGTTCTGCCAGATGCCGTCGGCGCAGACATCCTCCTCGTTGCCGTTGATGTAGCCGTCGATGACGTTGTCACGGTTGGGTCGGCCCAGGTCGGCGCGGAAGGGCAGGCTCAGCGTCTTGGGATGCTGACGCAGGAACCAGGTATCGGCCTTGCCACCGGCAAGACGCGTGCAGTGGATGCGGGACTGCTGGCCGGCACCGACACCGATGGCCTGGCCGTCCACAGCGAAGCACACGGAGTTGGACTGGGTGTATTTCAGAGTGATCAGGGCAACGATCAGGTCGATCTTGGCGCTCTCGGGCAGATCGGTATTTTTGGTGACAATATTGCTCAGCAGCTCATTGTTGATCTTGAAATTGTTGCGGCCCTGCTCAAAGGTGATGCCGAATACCTGCTTGGTCTCCTGCACCTCGGGAACATAGTCCGGGTCGATGGCAACCACGTTGTAGCTGCCCTTGCGCTTGGTTTTCAGAATCGCCAGCGCTTCATCGGTATAGCCGGGGGCAATGACACCGTCGGAGACCTCCCGGGCGATGAGAGAAGCGGTCATAGCGTCGCAAGTATCGGAAAGGGCGACCCAGTCACCGAAGGAGCACATCCGGTCGGTACCGCGGGCACGCGCGTAGGCGCAGGCCAGAGGATTCTCGTCCAGACCTTCCACATCGTCCACGAAGCAGGCCTTTTTCAGATTTTCGTTCAGGGGCTTGCCCACAGCGGCGGAGGTGGGGGAAACATGCTTAAAGGAGGTGGCGCAGGCCATGCCGGTAGCCTCCTTCAGCTCCTTGACCAGCTGCCAGGAGTTCAGCGCGTCCAGAAAGTTGATGTAGCCGGGACGGCCGTTGAGAATGGTGATGGGCAGATCACTGCCGTCCTTCATGTAGATGGAAGCGGGCTTCTGATTGGGGTTGCAGCCGTATTTCAGCTCAAAAGTTTTCATGGGAATGACCTCCGAAATTACGAATTAATAATTACAAATTACAAATGAGGGGATATTTACATTTTTAATTTGTAATTGTGAATTGATTACTGGTGCTTATTGATGATCTTCTGCTCGTATTTGCCGGTGGCAAGATCGGTATAGCGGACGAACAGGGAGATCTTATTGTTCTCGTTCAGGTTTTCCCACAGTTCCTTGGTGAAGCTGTCGATATCCGCGGGAATGCTGACCCGCTCCGGCTCACCCTGGAAGGTGGGGATCACGGGATTGCCGTCGCAGACATAGGTGTGCAGGAAGTGACCCAGACCCGCGGTGGCGGGGTATTCCCAGAAGAATCTCGCACAGGCAGCGCCTTCGGGATCGGCGGCCTTCAGAATGGACATCTTGTAGCTGCCGTCGCCGGCCTGGATGCCGGAGATGCGGGGCGTCCAGTTGGGGCCGTCGTCCTCAAACTGGCGGGTGCGGAGGGCAGCTTCCCAGCTCTCGCCATGAGCCAGATACGTCCAGATGGTATCGGTCTGGTCACCGTTGGTGACGATCAGACCCTGGCCGGCTTCCCGGACAGGATGGTAGATGATCAGGTGAGGATCCTTCATCAGCGCGGGATCATGGGCTTCGGTGCGGATGCCGTCCGGCTCTTCAATAAACACACGGTTGCGGCTGTTGACGCTGCGGCCCATGATGAAATAGGCGGCGACAGCTTTGGTGCCGTCAGGGGTTACGCCCAGGACAATGCCCCGGCCGGGGTAGGTATTGCCGTCCAGGCGCTCCGCCATGGACTTGATCTCGTAGACGTTCATTGGTCTATCCTCCAATTTATGCTGTCATTGCGAGGAGGGCGAAGCCCGACGTGGCAATCTCCCCGTTGAATGGAAAAATGTAACGATTACCGACTAAAATGCCGGAAGAACCGGGGGATTGCCACGCCAGTCTGCGGACTGGCTCGCAATGACATACTTCTTTTTTGGTACGCTAATAATCTCGTAAACAACAATTTATCACAGCAATTCTTTGCAGACCTTTTCGGCAGCCTGGGGAAGCAGAACCCATTCGGCCTGTTCCATGACCCGGCGCTGCAGCGTTTCGGGGGTGTCGCCGTCCTCAATGCAAACGGCTTTCTGGGCGATGATCTCACCGCCGTCGGGGATCTCGTTGACGAAATGCACGGTGGCACCGGTGACCTTTACGCCATAGTCCAGCGCCGCCTGATGAACCCGCAGGCCGTAGAAGCCCTCGCCGCAGAAGCTGGGGATCAGGCTGGGGTGCACATTCAGGATCCGCTTGGGATAGCAGTTTGTGAAATTCTCCGTCAGGATGGTCATAAAGCCTGCCAGCACGATGATATCGATCTGATGCTCGGTCAGAACCTCTTTCAGACGTTCCTCAAAGGCCGCCTGAGAGCCACATTCCTTTTTCAGCACCACGGAAGTTTCAATGCCTGCCTTTTTGGCACGCTCCAGCGCGTAGGCATTGGCGTTGTTGGCAACCACCAGCGTAATCTTTCCGCTTTTCAGCACACTGCCTTGCGCGTCGATCAGAGCCTGCAGGTTGGTTCCGCCGCCGGAAACTAAAACAGCGATCCGTTTCACTCCAGAATCACCTTTTCCTCATTTTCAATGATGGAGCCAATGACGTAGGCAGTCTCGCCGTGGGCGGTCAGGATATCCAGAGCCTCCTGCACCTGCTCGGCAGGAACCACCACGCTCATGCCAACACCCATATTATAAGTATTGTACATGTCGCGCTCGGGGATGTTGCCCTCCTTGGCGATCAGGTCGAAGATGGGCAGCACGCGGACGGCGCTCTTGTCAATCTTGGCGCACAGGCCGTCGGGGATGGAGCGGGGGATGTTCTCGTAGAAGCCGCCGCCGGTGATGTGGCTGATGCCCTTTACATCCACCTTTTCCAGCAGAGCCAGGATGCTCTCAACATAGATCTTGGTGGGGGTCAGGAGCGTTTCGGCGACGGTCTTGCCGCCCAGCTCCTCTCTGGGGATGTACAGCTTGGGGTCGTTATTGTCGATGTTGAAGACCTTACGGCACAGGCTGAAGCCGTTGGAATGGATACCGGTGGAAGCCAGGGCGATGACCACGTCACCGGCGCGCATCCTGGTATTGTCCAGAATCTTCTTCTTATCCACGATGCCGACGGCGAAGCCTGCCAGATCATAGTCCTCCACAGGCATCATGCCGGGATGCTCGGCAGTTTCGCCGCCAATGAGGGCAGCGCCGGACTGGACACAGCCCTCAGCCACGCCGGACACGATGGCGGCGATCTTCTCGGGGATATTCTTGCCGCAGGCGATGTAATCAAGGAAAAACAGGGGCTTGGCACCGACACAGATGATGTCGTTGACGCACATGGCCACGGCATCGATGCCGATGGTGTCATGCTTGTCCATGAGGATAGCCATTTTGACCTTGGTACCGCAGCCGTCGGTGCCGGAGACCAGAACAGGCTCCTCCATCCCGGCGATAGGCAGGCCGAAGCAGCCGCCAAAGCCGCCCACATCGTCCAGGCAGCCTTCGTTGCGGGTACGGGCCACGTGCTTCTTCATCAGCTCCACCGCGCGGTAACCGGCGGTAATATCCACACCGGCGGCAGCGTAGCTGGCAGACTGGGAGTTTTTATGGTCCATTGTCAAATCTCCTTACAATTGTTCCGTGTCATTGCGAGGAGCGAAGCGACGCGGCAATCCCCTAAGGTTTCCGGTATGTCCGGGAGATTGCCACGCCAGTGTGCGCACTGGCTCGCAATGACAGCATATTTTCTTTTTATTCCTCTCCGGACCAGCAGTAGGTGCAGACCTTATCCCGATCCAGACCGATGGCTTCCAGCAGTCCGTCCAGACTTTGATAACCCAAAGAGTCGAAGCCCATATCCTCGCAGATGGTCTTGAGCAGGCACTTGCCCCGCTCCGTGGAGCTGTCGGAATACTCCGCTACATGCTTCTGGCCTTCCATGCCCTCCAGCTTTTGGATGGTTCTGCGGGCCAGCAGCTCCAGATCGGAGTTACTGCTGGAGAAGTTCAGGTATTTGCAGCCGTACATGATGGGCGGGCAGGCGGAGCGCATATGCACTTCCTTGGCGCCGCTTTCGTACAGGAATTCCACCGTCTCACGCAGCTGGGTGCCGCGGACGATAGAGTCGTCCACAAACAGCAGCTTCTTGTCCTGAATCAGCTCCGGTACGGGAATCTGCTTCATCTTTGCCACCTGGTTGCGGACGTTCTGATCCTCCGGCATAAAGCTCCGGGGCCAGGTGGGGGTATACTTGACGAAGGGCCGGGCAAAGGGCTTGTGGCTCTGGTTGGCGTAGCCAATGGCGTGGGGAATGCCGGAATCGGGCACGCCCGCCACGTAATCCACATCAGGCATGGTGCCGTTGGCCAGCTCGTTCCGAGCCATGACCTCGCCGTTGCGGACACGCATGACCTCCACGTTGCGGCCTTCGTAGTTGGAGTTGGGGTAACCGTAGTAGGTCCACAGGAAGGCGCAGATCTTCATCTTGTCGCCGGGGGCAGACAGACGCTCCACACCGTCGGGGGTGATCTTCACAATCTCGCCGGGGCCCAGCTCGTAGCAGTCCTGATAGCCCAGCTTATGATAAGCGAAGGACTCAAAGGAAACACAGCAGCCCTCCAGGTTCTGACCCACCAGCATGGGCAGACGACCCAGCCGGTCACGGGCGGCGATCAGGCCGTCCTTCGTCAGCAGTAAAATGGTACAGGAGCCGTCAATGACCTCCTGCGCGTGGCGGATGCCTTCCACCAGATCATCCTTCTGGTTGATCAGGGCGGCGGTCAGCTCCGTGGTGTTGACCTTGCCGGAGGACATGGCCATGAACTGATGGCCGGGGCCGGAGAAGGTGTCCGCGACCAGCGTTTCGGCGTTGTTGATCAGGCCGACCGTGGCGATGGCGAACATCCCCAGATGGGAGCGCACCAGCAGAGGCTGGGGATCCGTGTCGGAGATGCAGCCAATGCCCGCGTGTCCGCAGAACTTGGTCAGATCGCTTTCAAATTTGGTTCGGAAAGGCGTATTTTCAATATTGTGGATCTGGCGCTGAAATCCTTTTTTCTCATCGTAAAACGCCATGCCGCCCCGGCGGGTGCCGAGGTGGGAGTGATAGTCCGTGCCGAAAAACACGTCATATTTGCAGTCTTTGCGGGAGACCGTCCCGAAAAAGCCACCCATGTAGTAGCCTCCTTGGAAAGAAAGATGCTGTCATTGCGAGGAGCCGAAGGCGACGTGGCAATCTCCTGAGGTTTCCGAAAAATCCGGGGGATTGCCACACCAGCCTGCGGGCTGGTTCGCAATGACAGTGGGCTGGATTAGGCGAAGAACAGGCCGTTCAGGGTCATGGGATCGATATACTCGCCGTCCTTATAAACACGCATGTTGCCGGAAGCGATCTCGTCGATCAGCATGACGTTGCCGTTGGCATCGTAACCGAACTCGAACTTGATGTCGTACAGATCCAGACCCTTTGCCTTCAGATCGTCAGCGACGATCTTGGTGATGGCCTGGGTCATGGACTTCAGGGAGTCGTACTGCTCAGCGGTCATAACGCCCAGATCCACCAGGCCGTCCTTGGTGACCAGAGGATCGCCCAGAGCGTCGTTCTTGAAGGTGGTCTCAACATAGGCGGGCAGATCCTGACCCAGCTCACAGTACTGGTTGTAGCGGCGGTAGAAGGAGCCGACAGCCTTATAGCGGCAGATAACCTCCAGACCCTTGCCGAAGACCTTGGCAGGCAGAACCTCCATGGTGGTGTTGTCCAGATCGGCGTTGACATAATGGGTCAGGATGCCGGCAGCGTTGATCTTCTCGAAGAAATAAATGGACATCCGCAGGTTCACGTCGCCCACGCCCTCGATGGTCAGGCCGACGGAGTTCTCACCGGGATCGAACACGCCGTCCTTGCCGGTGCAGTCGTCCTTGAACTTCAGCAGGTAATTGCCGTTGTCCAGGGCGTAAACGTTCTTGGTCTTTCCGGTGTAAACGAGCTTCAGGTTTTCCATAATAAAATACCTCATTTCAAAAAAGTAGTTTTTACAAATATGATCGTAGGGGACGATGACCACATCGGCCCCTACGGGCTTTACATTACTGCAGCGCGGCGTCTTTCTGGAGTACCTTTTCTGCGTCGGCCTTGCGCTTGGCCTCCAGCTTTGCGGCCAGCTCGTCGTCGGTGACGGCGAGGATCTCAATAGAAAGCAAAGCGGCATTGACTGCACCGTCCACAGCCACGGTGGCAACAGGAATGCCGGAAGGCATTTGCACCGTAGAAAGGAGGGCATCAATACCGTTGGTAAATGTGGTGGATTTCATGGGGATGCCGATAACCGGCAGGGTAGTGTTGGCGGCAATGGCACCGGCCAGATGGGCGGCCATGCCTGCGGCTGCAATAATTGCGCCAAAGCCTGCACTGCGGGCGTTCAGAGCAAAATCGCGGGCTTCTACAGGGGTGCGGTGGGCGGAGTAGACATGCATCTCGTAGGGTACGCCAAAGCTCTGCAGGGTGTCTGCAGCCTTGCGAACCACGGGCAGGTCGGAGTCCGAGCCCATAATGATGGCGACTTTTTTCATGCGTTTCCCTCCAAAATGTAAAAAGGCACACTTCGACCGTACAAGGTAAAGTGTGCCCAGACGGTCGGCGTATTACACTTGGCTCCGTGTGGTGCTCCACTCAAAACCGTCAGTAGACCAAGTGCCTCAAAATACGGTTTCATTATATCAGACGCGTTTGCGTTCGTCAATCTGGCGAAAAGACAATTTATCGTCGAAACTGGCCGGGTTCCATGTGTATCTTGCCAAATCGGCAAATCATCGACGACGGTATCCGGCGTTTCCCGGCGGGTATGGAGATCTGCGGGTGATACTGTATTTAACAGTTGAAATCAAGGGGGAATTATGGTATAAACACATGGAACAGGTATTTTTTGAAGGATAACCGCGCGGTTTTCGCGCGGATCGGAAGGGAGTGGCACATGAAGGAAGGCCTGATATCCGAAAACGGCGAACTGGTTTATTATAAAGATGGCTGTCCGTACCACGCCGGCGTGATCAAGGTGGATGGGGATTTCTATTATATCAGCTCCAGGGGCCGGGCAATTAAGGGTCAGCATGTTGTGCATGGGGAAATGTCCAATGGACTGCTGAAGCGGGGCACCTATACCTTCGGAGAGGACTATAAGCTGATTCGGGGATCCTATATTGCTCCGAGAAAACGAAAAAAGGAAAAAAAGAAAAAGAATACGAAGGACAAGAAGCGTTGGACATGGTTTATCATACCGGCCGTGCTGGCCTTCGGTCTGTTTTTGGTCGTGCTGCTCGCAGAGGGCGGGATGCATACTCTGCCGGAGCCGTCCGACTCAACAGGTGTGACGGCGGGGGCTGTGGAAGTGATCTTACCCACGTTTACCGAGGAGGTTCTGCTCTGCTCCCCGGCAGCCAAGCAGCTGTACGACCATGAGATCACCGCTGAACAGGCCGCCGCGTATGGGTATCCTTACGACGCGTTTTCATTCGACTATACATTGAAGGGCGCGTCCGGCATTCTGCTGCTCAGTGAGAAGGCGGATCTGTCGGGAGGAACCGAATATGTGCTGCGGGAAAGTGAGAACCAGCTGCTCATCGACAATCTGAAAACCGGAACGACGTATTACTATAAGGTAACCGTGGCGGGAACGGAGTACCCCGGTTCCTTCCAAACCGCAGCTTCCACCCGCTTTATCAGCATCTCCGGCGCGCAGAACGCCAGAGATATCGGTGGATACAAGACGCTGGACGGCAAGACTGTCAAGCAGGGTCTGCTGATTCGCGGCACAGAAATCGACGGTCTGGTGGTGGGAGAGTACTTTGTTCCCACCGGTGAATTGGAAACGGTGCAGAACACGTTTTCTTTTGCCTACGATTTTGACCTGCGCGGCGGGGGGATCTATACCGGAGAATATCAGTCACGTCTGGGTGAGCAAGTAGGGCATTGGTTCTACGGAGCGCCCCAGTACGGCCAGATATTCAGCGCGGAATATCTTCCTTCGCTGGGCGATATCTTCTCTGACCTGGCTGATCCGGCGAAGTACCCCATGTACATGCATTGTACCTATGGCGCGGATCGAACCGGCACCATTATCTTTCTGCTGCAGGGCATCCTGAATATGTCCGAGGAGGATATGATCCGGGAGTATCAGATGACCGGGTTTACCACGTCCGGATATGCCGAGTCGGAGCAAATGAATGTAATCATTGAGGGACTGAAGCCTTACGCCGGCGAAACACTTCAGGAAAAGATCGTTACCTTCCTGATCACAGAAGCGGGGGTAACGGAAAGCGAGATTGAAGCCATCCGCAATATTTTGCTGACAGAATAAACTGCTGCAAAACCGGTAAATTGTTGTTTAAGGTAGTTTTCGTAGGGCACGCAATGCGTTATAGACAATAAGTTATCAGCTGATCGACAGTCTGCGAACCCCCTCCGTTTGGAGGGGGTTCGCTTGTATCGCGGAAGAGGTTTTAAGGGTTGAATTTTTTATAATATTGTGTTAAAGTAAGATGATATCTTATAGACTGTCGAACTATCGGTTCTGAAAGAAGATGCTTGAAATGGAAAAACGGATCCCTTTGGCCACTCCGACCATGCACGCGGAGGAAATGAGCTTCATTCAGGAGGCCTTTGACAAGAACTGGATCGCCCCCCTGGGCTTCAACTGCGATAATTTTGAAAAAGAATTGTGCGATTATCTGGGCGAAGGCCAGCATGGCCTGTCGCTCTGCTCCGGCACCGCGGCACTGCATCTTGCTGTCAAGCTGGCTGGTGTCAAGCGGGGCGATGTGGTGCTGTGTTCCGATATGACGTTTGCCGCTACGGTGAACCCGGTATCCTACGAGGGCGGCGTTCAGGTGTTTATCGACTCGGAGCGCCAGACCTGGAACATGGATCCGGCAGCGCTGGAAAAAGCCTTTGAGAAGTACCCCCAGGCAAAGGTCGTGGTGCTGGCGCATCTGTACGGAACGCCCGCGAAAATGGATGAAATTCTGGAGATCTGCCGCCGCCACGGCGCGGTGCTGATTGAGGACGCGGCGGAGGCGCTGTCGGCTGCCTACCACGGCCGTGCCTGCGGCACGTTTGGATCATACAATGTGGTCAGCTTCAATGGCAACAAGATTATCACCACCTCCGGCGGCGGTATGCTGCTGACGGTGCGTCCTGAGGATCGGAATAAGGCCTTCTTCTGGGCAACACAGGCGAGAGAGCCCTTCCCCTGGTACCAGCATGAGGAGATCGGATACAATTACCGCATGTCCAACGTGGTGGCGGGGATTGGCCGGGGTCAGCTGCTGCATCTGGAGGAACACCGGGAGCGCAAGACTGCCATCTACCGGCGGTATGAGAAAGCTTTCCGGGATCTGCCGATGATCATGAACCCCTATCTGCCGGATACGAAGCCGAATTTCTGGCTGTCGTGCATGCTGCTGGATGAGAACTGCGGCGTGGATGCCATGGAGCTGATCGCACTTCTGGGTCAGCATAATGTGGAAGCCCGCCCCATCTGGAAGCCTATGCATATGCAGCCGGTGTTCGCGGGTCATGACTTCATCACCGCCGGCGAAACTGCGGTGGATGAGGATATTTTCAAGCGCGGCCTGTGCCTGCCGTCGGATATCAAGATGACAGAGCAGGAGCAGGATTACGTGATCGATATTATCAAATCCGCATTTTGACGGAGGATGTGGCTATGTACGCCAAATACATAAAGCGAATGTTGGATTTTCTCCTGTCGCTGTGCGCCCTGCTGGTGCTCAACCCGGTGCTGCTGGTGCTGATCGTGGTGACGGCAGTGAAGATGAAGGGCAACCCTTTCTTTACGCAGCTCCGACCCGGGAAAGACGAGAAGATCTTCCGGCTGATCAAGCTGCGCACGATGACATGCGAGAAGGATCAGGACGGAAACCTGCTGCCGGATGCCCAGCGGCTGACGAAGTATGGCAAGCTGCTGCGTTCGACTTCACTGGATGAGCTGCCGGAGCTGATCAATATTCTCAAGGGCGATATGTCCATTGTTGGCCCCAGACCGCTGCTGGTCAAGTATTTGCCACTCTACAATGAGGAACAGCGTCACCGCCACGATGTGCGCCCGGGTCTGACCGGCTGGGCACAGGTAAACGGCCGCAATGCGATCAGTTGGGAAGAAAAGTTCCGCATGGATGTGGAGTATGTTAATCGGATCTCCTTTGCCATGGATGTGAAGATCGTTCTGCAAACAGTGGGAAAGATCTTCAAGCGGGAGGGGATCTCTTCGGAAACCTCCGCAACGATGGAGGAGTTTGTAGGTGCGGCAAAGGGGAATTGAGAGTGAAAAGGAATAGTATAGTCAATCTCTTATTTACAAGCATTGGCCGCCGGGTGGAGCTGGTACAAGCATTTCGAAGCGCTGCAAAACGTTTGGGAATTAAGCTGACAATCATAGGGGCGGATATTTCTGATACCGCTCCGGCATTGGCCTATTGCGACGAAACCGTGATCGTACCCAGAATCTCTTCGCCGGAGTATATACCTGCGCTTGTGAGCATATGCCGGGAGAAGAAGATTCGCGCGCTGGTTCCTACCATTGACACGGATCTGTTGCTCCTTGCGAAAGAAAAGCAGCAATTCGCGGATATTGGCACAACGGTTTTTGTCAGCGCTGCGGATAAGATCGCAATCTGCCGGGATAAGCGAGTGACATCGGAGTATTTTGCTTCCATTGGCCTTCATGCACCGGTTGCTGTATCAGATATTTCCGAATACAGTGGTGGCTTTCCGGCGTTTATCAAGCCGATTGATGGCAGCTCCAGTATTGGAGCAAACCGGGCAGATACTTACGAAGACCTGCAGATGTACGCAAAGCAGTTAGACACCTATGTTATCCAACCCTTTGCGTCCGGCACAGAGTATACCGTGGATATCTTTTGCGATATCCATGGTGAGCCGATCTATATTACCCCTCGGGTGCGGTTAGCGGTCAGAGGCGGTGAAGTCTTAAAAACACAGATTCATCACGAAGACAGCATCATCTCTGAAATGCACACACTCATTCGAAATTTTAAGCCTTGCGGACCAATTACGGTACAGTTGATACGGAATGAAGCGCGCGGCGTGAATCAATATATCGAAATCAATCCGCGTTTTGGTGGAGGCGCGCCCCTGTCGATGAAGGCAGGAGCAGATGCGGCAGAGGCGATGCTCCGACTGCTTTCAGGAGAAGTCCTGAGCTATTGTCCGAACGCAGCTGCAGAAGATGCAGTGTACAGCCGTTTCGATCAGAGTGTATGTCTGAGTGTCGGAAAACGGAGACCTGTTCGAGCCGTGATTTTTGATTTGGATGATACGTTATATTCCGAGAAAGAGTATGTTAGAAGCGGTTATCGGAAAGTAGCAAAGTTGCTTCCTCAAATTGAGAATGCTGAGGAAAAACTGTGGAGCGCATTTGAGCAGGGAAAGCCTGCTATTGATGCCGTTTTGCAGGAAGCCGGATTATGGGATGAGGAATTGAAAGCGAGATGCCTGGAGGTATATCGCCAGCAGAAACCGGATATCCACTTATATAATGGCGT
The DNA here is from genome assembly GCA_947367115.1 of uncultured Clostridia bacterium. GTDB lineage: Bacteria > Bacillota > Clostridia > Oscillospirales > Oscillospiraceae > Faecousia. The sequence continues at coordinate 24,134 of CANBCW010000010.1, forward strand.
CAAACAGATGCTGACGCACTTGCGTGAATGCGGTGTGAAGACCGGTATTATTACAGATGGCCGGCCTGAAGGGCAGCAAAAAAAACTGGAGGCGTTGGGGCTGTATGACTTGGTAGATAGTATCCTGATAACGGACGAGTTAGGGGGAATACAATTCAGAAAACCTTGTGATATTCCCTTCCGCATTATGCAGACTCGCTTCAACGTGCCTTATGAATCGATGGTGTATGTGGGTGATAATCCAGCAAAGGACTTCCATGCGCCGAGAACATTGGGGATGCAGTGGATATATTTTGAGAATCAAGATGGACTGTACAGCTGTGCGACAGGGGCTGAATGTAAAAAAGTAACATCTATTTGCACGGCTCTGAAAATGATAGAAGATTAGTAGCAGAGATAAAAAGCTGAAGGGCATTGCTCGTATAAAAATTACGAAAAATCGTTTTGAAGACGATAAAGAATCTTTACTAACGGATGGCATTTGTATGACAAAATTAATACCGGTCGTTGTCATTAGTATGATTCTGGCCGTTATTTCGCACAAAAGATCAGATTACAGCTTCTCACGGGAACGGTATCGAACAAAAGAGAGCTGTTGTTATGTGGTAATGGCGATTTTTATGATTCTGTTTGCAGGTTTGCGGACACGCTATAATGACACGATGACCTATGTTGGTGGCTATGAGGGAATGGATGTTGCTGGGGAAATTGTAGATACCATAACAGACTGGTCTTTGGGTTCCAATCCTGGTTTCAATCTAGTCAACGCCGTCATGAAACTTTTGGGAGTATCAACTCAAAGTTTTCTGTTAATTTATGCTGCTGTGACCAATGGTATCTATCTGTGGTTTTTGCGGAAGTATACCAATAATATTTGGCTGACACTGTTTCTTTTTATTGTGACAGGATGCTTTACCTTTACACTGGCAGCGATCAAGCAGTGCGTAGCGGTGGCATTTTGTCTTCTGGGAATAGATCAACTGCTGGATAAGCGGACGGATAATCCATATTTTTACTTTGTCCTGTGGATCGTGATTGCAAGTCTGTTCCATCCTTACGCACTGATGTTCCTGCTGATGCCGTATTTGATGTTTCGCCCATGGAGCAAAGAGACGTATCAGACGCTGGTTGTATTTGGTATTATCGGACTGTTGCTGCAGTTCCTTTTTGGAACGATCGTGGATGTAACCACGATAATGGGCGAAGAATACAGCGTGGAATCGTTCAGCGGTGAAGGAGTCAATCCGTTCCGTCTGGCAGTCTGTGCGGTTCCAATGCTGTTGTCCTTTGTGGCTCGAAAGCATATCGCACAAATGGACGAAAAGCGAGAACGGATGTATTTTCTGTTTACCAATTTATCTATTCTTAATGCAGAGATTATGTTTGTTGCCCTGTTTGGTACGGCGAATTACTTTGCGCGACTGGCTAATTACTTCCTGATTTTTCAGGCGCTGTCTATTCCGTGGCTTTTCCAGTTTTTTGAAAAGAGAAGCAGAAAGCTGCTGACGGTCACAGCGGTGATTTGCTATTGCTTTTATTTTATATATGAAAACGCGATCAATAAACTCTTTGATGCGGATTATGCCAGCGTATCATTGCTGGAGTATCTTCGCTCATTGCTCTAGCGAAATGAGTTATTCTAAAAAATGGATGGGATCATGAATGGCTAATATGACAGAATTAATACCGGTAGTCATTGTCAGCATGATTCTGGCCGTTATTTCACATTGCAAGTCAGTTTATGACAACACTCTGGAGCGATATCAGAATAAGGATGTGCTCTTTTTTGCTATAATGTCGGTCATAATGATCCTGTTTGTTGGTTTGCGTACCCGCTACAATGATACACGTACGTATGTTGGCGGTTATGAGGGAATGATGATAACAGGTAACGTAGCAGATGCAGTGACAGATTGGTCTATTGGATCCAACCCGGGGTTTGTCTATATTATCGGACTTATGAAAAGTCTTGGGTGGTCCGCACAAAGTTTTCTGATGTTCTTTTCGGTGATAACGAATGGTATTTACCTCTGGTTCCTTCGGAAATATACCAATAATATATGGATGTCGGTATTTCTCTTTATTGTAATGGGGTGCTTTACATTTACACTAGCAGCGATTAAGCAGTGCGCAGCAGTTGCGTTGTGTTTGCTGGCGGTGGATCAGATACTAAAAAAACACTATATACGATTTGTGTTTTGGGTGCTTCTGGCGATGCTGATACATCCGTATTCGCTGATGTATCTGGTTGTTCCGCTGATGATGTTTCGGCCGTGGAGCGGATGGACATATCTGTCACTGGTGGTATTTGGTTTGGCGGGTGTATTGATGGAGACATTACTTGGGTCTATTATTGATATTACCACTATGTTCGGTGAAGGCTATAATATTGAGGAGTTTAGCGGCGAAGGTGTTAACCCATTCCGGCTGGCGGTTTGTGCGGTTCCATTGATCCTTTCCTTCATGGCTCGACATCATATAGCGCGGATGGACAAGAAGCAGGAAAAAACTTACTACTTGTTTACAAATCTTTCAATTCTAAATGCGGAAATTATGTTTATTGCGCTGTTTGGCACAGCAAACTATTTTGCACGACTGGCCAACTATTTTCTGATTTTTCAGGCATTGTCGATCCCTTGGTTGTTCCAGTTTTTTGAAAAGAAAAGCAGACATTTGTTAGTTTGTATTGCAGTAGTTTGTTATTGTGGTTACTTTATCTTTGCAAACGCAATAACAATGAGTTTCAATGCAGATTATGATAGCATCTCAGTGGTGGAATACGTATTATCATTGTTTTGAGGAACGAGCAAAGAATTAAAAAACAAACTGAGAGGATGAGAAAAGGAGCTTTTTAAATGACACATTCTGGAAAACGGACTGCGCTGATGATTGCTTCTGTCGGTACTATGATCGATTCTTTCAATCGAGACAATATTCGCTTGCTTTCTGGATTAGGCTATGAAGTGCACGTTGCGGCGAATTTTGTGGAAGGAAATCCTTCTATATCGAGAATGGAGAAATTTCGACAAGAGTTGGAACAGCAAGGGGTGAACTCATTTCATATCCCAATGCCGAGGAATCCGTATAAATTTGGAAGAATTATTACCTCATATAAAATGGTAAAAAAACTAGTGGAAGAGCATCAATACGATATTGTACACTGTCATTCACCTGTGGGGGGTGTGGTTGCAAGACTGGCGTGCCGTAAAGCAAGAAAAAATGGGACGAAGGTTCTTTATACAGCTCACGGTTTCCATTTTTTTAAAGGTGCTTCGAAAACTGCTTGGCTGGTTTATTATCCAATTGAGAAAATGTGTTCTTACTTTACGGATGTACTGATCACAATCAATCAGGAGGATCATCAACGTGCTGCTGGACTGCATGCGAAACGAAACGTGTACATTCCGGGTGTGGGAGTAAACACAGAAGAATTCCGAAAAATAGAAATTAACACTGCGAAGAAACGTGCCCAATTGGGAATTGCGGAGGGGGATTTCCTGTTTATCAGCGTTGGCGAATTGTCGCACAGAAAGAACCATGAAACAGCAATTCGCGCTCTGGCAAAAATCGAGGACTCCACGTGTAAGTACTTGATTGCGGGGACTGGCCCACTGGACAGCCAGTTGAAACAGCTAGTAGATAAATTGGGTTTAAAAGAGCGGGTCATCTTCGCAGGGTATAGAAGTGATATTAAAGAGTTATTGCATGCCTCCAACGCATTTGTATTCCCATCTATTCAGGAAGGACTTCCAGTGGCGCTAATGGAAGCGATGGCTGTAGGGCTTCCTGTTGTCTGTAGCCGCATCCGGGGTAATGTAGATTTGGTTGAAGATGGGCAAGGAGGATATCTCTATACTCCCATGGATGTGGATGGATTTGCTGAGGGAATGAAAAAACTTGTCCACAATGAACTCTCTTCAATGGGCATGGTAAATATGGAATTAATGGAAAAGTTTGATATACGTACTGTGAATACGGAAATGGAGAAAATATACCGCAGTGTGGCCACAAATTAATTAACATAATTCAGGAGCAGATATGGAAAAAGAGCAAATGCCGCTGGTTAGTATTGTTGTGCCCGTATATCATGTGGGTGCCTATATCCGTCAATGTGTAGACAGTATTTTGGGACAGACATATCAGAATATACAGTTAATTCTCGTGGATGACGGCGGAGACGATGAATGTCCGGATATCTGCAATCAATATGCACTTCAGGATGCGCGGGTTCGTGTTATTCATCAGGAAAATAAGGGGCTGTCTGGGGCTAGAAATTCAGGTATGGAGGCTGTTACGGGCAGCTATGTTATGTTTGTAGACTCAGATGACTGGATAGACCTAGAAACGATCGATACGGCTTTGCGTTTTTCAGAGGAAAATGATCTGGATGTGGTATTATGGTCCTATGCCAGTGAATACCATGATAAGACGATTCTTCGTCCTCTGTTTGGGGAAGAGCCAGTCATATGGGAGGACGGCCGAACAATCCATCGACGGATTGTAGGGTTAATAGGAAGCGAGTTATCTGAGCCGCATAAGGCAGACGCGTGTGTAACGGCATGGGGTAAGCTGTATAGGCGTGGCGTTGTGGAGAATGTCCGTTTTGTAGATACGAAGCGTATCGGCACGGAAGATGCGCTATTTAATATTTATGCTTTAAAAAATGGACATCGAGTAGGTTATTTGCCGGAAACATTTTCTCATTATCGCAAAACCAATGAGACATCGCTGACCAGCGGGTTTAAAGCAGAGCTTGCATATAGATGGGAAACACTGTATCAAATGATAGAGGATTATCTCAATGATATTTCTGCGGAACCTGAGTTTTATTCAGCACTGAATAATAGGGTGTGTCTGAGTATGATCGGTATAGGTCTGAATGAGTTGAGCAATCCGGCTGGCTTCTTTACAAAATCCAAAAATCTTCGTAATGTTTTGCGGTTACCTCGATGGGAAACTGCTTATCGAGATCTTTGTATGAAGTATTTTCCGTTAAAATGGAAGGCTTTTTTTTATCTGTGTAAGCATAAGCAAACAGAATTACTACTGCTTATGCTTTATGCAATCAATGGACTCAGAAGCATACTGGCAAGTTAACAAGGAGCGTATTCAAGATGAAGAAGTTGTTTATCATGAGCCATGGATTATCTGGTAACGGTATCGATTCCTTTGTAACGAATATTGTCAAAGGTTTCGACAAAAACAAGTACGATGTTTCAGTGATTCTTGCGCTGGATGAAGCGGCATCTCAACTGCGTGAAGCAGAAGTGTTGGAAACTGGCGCGAAAGTATACCGAACTTGCGATCTCGGCAGTACCAAACGAATACTAATCCATACCAGAAAGTTATATCGTATCTTAAAAGAAAATAAACCGGATATTTTCCATGCAAACATGGATCTTCTGAATGGACTAAATATGTTGGCGGCGTGGTGTGCAGGTGTTCCGGTTCGGGTATGCCATTCTCATGTTTCAGCTAGCCAGTATGAACTAAAAAAAGGAAGACATATAGCTGTCGGAGTCTATCGTTTTATTATGAGGTGGCTCTGCAAGGTTTTTTCGAATCGGCGGTGTGGTTGCTCTGCTGCTGCGATGGACTATTTATTTGGACCCAATTGGATGAAAATGAGAAATGCGTGTATAGTCAATAACGGAGTTGATACGCATAAGTTTTCTGCATGCCACAAGAGTTTCCGTTCGTGTAAGCATAAAATTGTAACTGTTGGTAGGCTCGCGGAATCCAAAAATCCGTTTTTTGCGCTTGATGTTATTGAGCAATTGTTCCAGATGCGTACGGATTTTGAATATATTTGGGTTGGCAGTGGAGAGCTCGATAAAGATATCCAAAGTGCCATTATTGAAAAAGGACTGCAAGATTGTATCCACTTACTTGGTGCCAGAAGTGATGTGGAGAAAATTCTTCCGCAATGTGATATCTTTTTCTTACCTTCTCTATTTGAAGGGTTTGGAATCGTATTTATCGAGGCTCAGGCAGCAGGTCTACCATGCTTGACTTCCGATAAAGTTCCGCGGACTGCTGATTGTGGTGGATGTGTTTTCCTTTCCCTGGATGAGCCAGCTTCTGACTGGGCACAGGCACTGTGTGACATGCTGGACGGAAAGTTTAGCTACGCCATAGACCCGAAGAGACTTGAGAAATATGATACCAGTTATACGATTAGACAACTGGATGCGCTATATGAGGAATAATCAATGAACCCTAAGATATCCGTAATTATGGGGATTTATAACTGCGCTGATACTTTGGACGAGGCGTTAGACTCCCTACTCAACCAGACTTATCAGCATTTTGAAGTCATTATGTGTGATGATGGCTCAAAAGATGATACATATGCGGTGGCGGAGGGCTATGTGCGCCGATATCCGGACAAGCTTAGGCTCTTGCAAAACGAAAAGAATATGGGGCTGAATTATACCCTTAATAAGTGCTTGTATGAAGCAAAGGGGGAGTACATTGCCCGGATGGATGGCGATGATGTCTGCGACCCAACTCGTTTTCAGAAGGAAGTAGATTTTCTGGACAGTCATCCGGAATTTGCTCTGGTCAGCACAGAAATGGTAATGTTTGACGAGGAGGGCGACTGGGGCAAGACAACAGTGATCGAACGCCCTCAAGTCAATGACTTCTGCACTCATACGCCCTTTTTCTGCCACGCGGCAGTGATGATTCGTAAAGAAGTGTTTTTGGAGGTCGAGGGCTACACAGTGGATCCTAGGTTACTGCGTGTAGAGGACTGCCATCTGTGGTTTAAAATCTATGCGAAAGGGCATCGCGGCGCGAATATCCCAGAACCGCTGTACAAGATGCGGGATGACCGCAATGCTACAAACCGCCGCAGTTTTAAAGCCCGGCTCAATGGCTGCTATGTGATGTTGGTAGGGTTCAAAATGGTCAATATGCCGTGGTATCAGTATGTTTATATTTTGCGCAATGTAGTACGAGAGTTTTTTAAGTGTGTCATTCCTATTTCTATGTATGAAGCAATTCATAAACGAAAATTTCACTGGAAGAAATAACGAGTACCCATATGGGTGCCATACTGAATGGGATGGTTGATTCTATGAAAAAACTGTTATTTCTGATCCCAAGTTTGGGTGGCGGTGGTGCGGAACGGGTGCTGGCGAATCTGGTCAACAATCTGGATCGGGAGAAGTACGATATTACCGTTCAGACCTTGTTTGATGTTGGAATCAACCGGCAGCATCTGCAAGAGCACATTACCTATATACCCGGTTTTCCTTGGCAGGTTCCGGGCAACACAAAGCTTTTGAAGCTGCGGAGTCCGAAAGCACTCTATCAGCAGCTGATTAAAAAGCAATACGATGTGGTGATTTCTTATTTGGAAGGGCCGACCGCGCGAATTGTGGCGGGCTGTCCGTATCCTGATACCAAATTAATTTGCTGGATTCATGTAGAACAGCACACCAAGGAAATAGCATCCTACAGTTTTCGATCCTTTGAAGAAGCCCATGAATGTTATGCCTGTTATCATGAAATTGTTTGTGTGGCGGAGTCAGTCAAAAAAGATTTTGAAGCCATTTTTGATCTGCCTAAACCTGTAAGGGTGCTGTATAACACCAACGAAACAGATCAGATTTTGGAACGTGGAGCCGAACAGGTGACAGATCTTGTGCTGTCGGATGAAGTGAACATCTTTTCTGTTGGTCGTTTACGGCATGAAAAGGGATACGATCGACTGATCCGGGCGCACCGTATTTTGCTGGATCGGGGACTCAAGCATCACATTTATATTCTGGGCGAAGGGGACGAAAAAGAGAAGTTCCTCCAGTTGATAGCGGAAAATAAGGTAGAGGATACCTTCCATCTGCTGGGCTTCCGGGAAAACCCATATAAGTATGTAGCAAAAGCGGATTTGTTCGTTTGTTCTTCCCGGCGGGAGGGCTTCAGCACGGCGGTTACTGAGGCACTGATTCTGGGCGTTCCTGTGGTGAGCACCCTGTGCAGTGGAGCTCGAGAACTGCTGGGGGAAAATGATGAATACGGAATTGTTACTGAAAACAGCGAGGAAGGCGTTACATGGGGGCTTCAGCGGATGCTGACGGAACCGGGAATGCTGGAACACTACCGGGAAAAAGCCAGAGAGCGAGGGCCTTTCTTCTCCAAGGAAGCCTCTGTCCGTGCGGTGGAAAAAATGCTTGACAGTTTGTAAGCTTTACAGTTTTAGGAGGTTCAAATGAAGGTTGTATTGTTAGCCGGTGGCTTCGGAACCAGAATTTCAGAGGAATCCCAATATAAGCCCAAGCCTATGATCGAGATTGGCGATATGCCGATCTTGTGGCACATCATGAAGATGTACTCCCACTACGGCTTCAACGAATTTATCATTTGCGCTGGATATAAGCAGCATGTGATCAAGCAATGGTTTGCTGACTATTTTTTACATACCAGCGACATTACCTTTGATTTTTCGGCGGGGAATAAAATGATCGTTCATGATGCCCACTCCGAAAACTGGAAGGTGACCGTTGTGGACACCGGTCTGCACACCATGACCGGCGGCCGCCTGAAGCGGATAAAAAAATATTTGGACGATGAGCCCTTCTTTATGACCTATGGCGATGGCGTGGCAAACGTGGACATTCCTGCGGCGCTGGCGTTTCATCAGTCTCATGGCAAGCTGGCTACCATGACGGCCATCCGTCCGGAAAGCCGTTATGGCATGATCGATATGCAGGATCATCAGGTGCTGTCCTTCCGGGAAAAAAGCCAAAGCGATGTGGGCTGGATCAATGGCGGTTTTATGGTACTGGATCCCAAGGTGCTGGATTATATTGACGGAGATAATACGATGTTCGAGCGGGAACCGATGGAGAAGATCGCGCAGGACGGACAGCTGATGAGTTATTGCCACGAAGGTTTCTGGCAGTGCATGGATACGCTCCGCGATAAGCAGAAGCTGGACGCCCTGTGGGAAAGCGGCAATGCACCTTGGAAGATCTGGACAGAATAATGAGGTAGATCATGAAAGAATTTGATTTCAGTTTCTACGCCGGAAAGCGTGTATTGGTTACCGGACACACCGGATTTAAGGGCTCTTGGCTCTGTAAGATGCTGGTGCTTGCCGGCGCTGAGGTGACTGGCTATTCTCTGGAACCGCCCACGGAACCTTCCTTGTTCCAAATCGCTGGGATCGAAAAGAAAGTACGTTCTGTGATTGGAGATATCCGGGATCTGCGTTCCCTGAAAGCGGCATTCGATCAGGCACAGCCGGAGATTGTGTTCCATCTGGCTGCTCAGCCCATCGTGCGGGACAGCTATGACAATCCTGCCTATACATATGAAACCAACGTGATGGGCACCGTAAATATCCTGGAATGCGTGCGTCAGAGTAATTGTACGCGTTCCTTCCTGAATGTTACGACCGATAAGGTATATCTGAACCGGGAATGGGCCTGGGGATATCGGGAAGAGGATGAGCTGGACGGCTATGACCCCTATTCAAACTCAAAATCCTGTTCGGAACTGGTGACGCACAGTTATAAAAAGAGCTTTTTCAGTGATGATCGGGTAGCGGTTTCCACCGCCCGGGCCGGTAATGTAATTGGCGGCGGTGATTTTGCCAGTCACCGGATCATTCCTGACTGTGTCCGCTCCGCGCTGAAGCGTGAGGCAGTCGTTGTCCGAAATCCGTATTCCACCCGCCCTTATCAGCATGTTTTGGAACCGCTGTATGCCTACATGATGATTGCGGCAAAACAGTGGGAGGATCCCGCGAAATACAGCGGCTACTTTAATGTTGGCCCGGATGACCGGGATTGTTTTCAGACCGGCGCACTGGTGAATCTGTTTATCCGTCACTGGGGCGAGGGGATGACTTGGGAGACCATTCCCTATGATGGCCCCCATGAGGCAAATTTCCTGAAGCTGGATTGTTCCAAGCTGAAAAACACATTTGGCTGGGCACCCCGGTGGGATCTGGACAAAGCGGTCGAGCAAGTGGTTGCCTGGAGCAAGTGCTGGCGTGACGGTGGCGATATCAATGCCTGCATGGATCAGCAGATCCGGGATTTTTTAAAGGAATGTGAGATGCACAATGGATAAAGTAATTATTACCGGCGCCGATGGCTTTGTCGGCAGTTATACGGTTCAATATTTTCTGGAGCAGGGCGTGACTGTTCTGGCTCTGGATATGGGCGAAACGCCCAGACGGCTGGCAGAACACCCTCTGTTGACCTACAAATGCTGCGACATTACGGATATCGCAGGAATGCTGGAGATGATTCCTGCTGGAGAATACGATACGTTTATCCACTTTGCGTGGGCTGGTTCTGCCGGTGCTGCCAGAGTGGACTATCAGCTGCAGATGCAGAACGCCCTGAATACGGTGGCGTGCCTGAAAGCGGCCAAGGAATTGGGCTGCAAACGGTTCGTTTGTGCCGGCAGCATTATGGAATATGAAGTAGAAGCGGCCATCCACAGTCAAGGCAGCCACCCCGGTATGGGCTATATCTATGGCATGGGTAAGCATATTGCGCATTGTATGTGCAAGTCCATTGCTGTGGATATTGGCATTGAACTGGTTTGGCCTATGATCACCAATGCCTATGGTGTCGGTGAACTGTCTCCGCGGTTTGTCAACACTACGATCCGCAAGATCATCAAGGGTGAACCGTTGCAGTTTACTGCTGCTACCCAAAATTACGATTTTGTGTACGTAACGGATGTGGCAAAAGCATTCTACCTGATTGCCAAGAATGGAAAGCCCTTCTGCGAGTACATGATCGGCAGCTCTGCGGCGCGTCCGTTGAAGGAGTTTATTCTGGAGATGGTGCAGTCCCTTGCGCCAGACCAGACACCGCTGTTCGGCGACATTCCCTTCACCGGAACCAATATGCCTCTGTGTGTCTTTGATACGTCGGCGACGGAGGCTGACTGTGGCTTCAAGGCGCAGGTCAGCTTTGCGGAAGGCACTGCGCTGACGATGGAATGGCTCAAGACCGCTGAGTGAGGGGCAGAGATATGGTACAGAAATTCGAATTTCAGGAGCTTGATCTGAAGGGAGCATATCTGATCAAGCCGTTTTACGCTACGGATCACCGGGGCGGTCTGATCAAGGATTACAATATTGATGTGTTCCACGCTCAGGGGATTGACCACGACCTGAAGGAAGTGTTTTACACGATCTCCAAGCGCGGCGTTATCCGGGCGACGCACTTTCAACTGGTGAAACAGCAGCCTAAGCTGGTTCGCTGCATCAGCGGCCATGTGTACGATGTGATCGTTGATCTGCGTCCTGAATCCCAGACCTATGGCCAGTGGCGGGGCTTCCATCTGACCGGAGAGAATACCTTGAGCCTGCTGGTTCCAGCCGGCTTTGGTCACGGTTATCTGGTTGTTGAGGATAGCGTGGTCAGCTACAAGTGCGCAGAGGTATTCTTCGGCGAAGGGGACTCCGGTATCATGTATGACGACCCGGATATCGGTATCCAGTGGCCCATGGAGCTGATCGGCGGAAAGGAAAACCTGATCATCAGCGAAAAAGATCTGGGCCTTATGAGCTTTAAGGAATATACGCGGAGAATTAAGTTAGAAGTCTAAAGATCAGGAGGATGCACCAATGAAACGATGTGACATTTTGCACCGCAGGCACATAATGATGAGAATTTTGCGGAGATGCAGAAGTATTCCGTTGTTGCGTCCAATGGTAAAATCAATTTATAAGTGTGCTATTTCGCGGGGTGTTTTAAAATACTCTATTAAGACTGCGACTGAGAAGGTATGTGCAATATCTCCTCGCCCGAAGGGCAGTTCGTGCTGGAAATTACAGCAGTGTGAGAATACATATGATTTGTCGGTGATTATCCCATTTTATAAGACGGAGCAATATGCTAAAGAATGCATTGATTCAGTTTTGTCTCAGACTTGTGACTATAGGGTGGAAGTAATTTTAATCAATGATGGTTCACCTGATGGTTGCTGCAACATTCTGAATAGTTATACCAATTTAGAAAATGTCGTAGTACTCCACAGAGAAAATGGTGGGGTTGCAGCTGCCAGAAACGCAGGAATAGCAGTTGCTCACGGTGAATATTTGATGTTTGTAGACTCGGATGATATGATTGCCGAAGGAGCTATTCAGGTGTTGATGGCTACAGCCCGGATCTATAAAGCCGATATTGTGGAGGGATCCCATCAGACCATAACAGTGGACGGAAAACGTCAGAAAATTTATCTAAAAACAGCAAAAGTATCATCTGGGGGAGAGGGACTGTTTGGGTATCCTTGGGGCAAGGTTCTGAGAAAGGATTTGTTTCGAGAAGTGTGTTTTCCAAAGGGATTTTGGTATGAGGATACAATTATGGCCACATTAATTTATCCGAACGCGTGCACTACGGTAACCATCCCAGATTTAGTGGCATATTATCGTATCAACCCCAAGGGGCAGACCGCTTCCGGTACAGGAAATCCAAAATCCATTGATACACTTTACGTAACAGAGGATATATTAAACACCTATGAAATTCTTCAGCTGCCCTTGACAGATTCTAGAAAGAAACAACTTGTGTTGCAGTTAGGCCCATATTTAGTACACCGAACGAGCTGGCTAAATGAAGACAGTCTTCAGGCGCTTTTTGCGGTCGCATCTGACGTTGCTCGTCGTAACCACCTGCTACCATCCCATAAAACTGGTGACTTCTTTTTTGATGAGCTTTGTGAAGCTTTAGCGGAAGGGCAATATCAACGATGGAAATGGGCATCGCAGCTACTGTAGAACCAATTTGTCTGAAATGAGGATTATCATGAAGATCAGCATTATTACCACGGTCTATAAGGCAGAAAAGGATCTGCCAAGGCTTCTGGATTCCATGATGGCGCAGAAAAGTGAGGAACTGGAGTTTTTTCTCATTGACAACGGTTCTCCGGATCGCTGTGGTGAAATATGTCTGGAATATGCCAAAAGGGATGCCCGGTTTACTGTGTTCACGCTTCAAGAGAATATCGGCTATATTCGAGCTCGGAATTTGGGTATCCAGAAATGTTCCGGCGACTATATCGGCTTCTGTGATTCAGACGACTACTTAGAACCCGGCGGTTATGACCGGGCAGTGGAACGAATTCGGCAGACCCAATGCGACTTTTATGCGACTGCGTGGAGAACCATATCTTCAACCAGCACTGATAATTGGCTGCCCTTCCCTGCGGGTATTTACATGGGGCAGGACATATTGCCACAAGCGTTCGGCCCTATCGGGGGGAAAGGGATGCTCCATGGCTTCGCATGGAAGCATATCTACCGGCGGAGCATTGTTTTGGGGATCGGGCTAACCTTTATTGAAGCACTCAAACCTTATGAGGATCAGATTTTTAATATTGATATGCTCAAGGCTTGCAGTTGCGTCTGTATCGATGACCACATTATTTACAACTATATTGTGAACCCGGATTCCATCACTGCTCAGATGATGACAAATTTTGATGCGGAGAGAGAATGGCAGAGGATTTCTGCTTTGTATACTGAAAAATTTGCCCGGGTGCAGTGCCCGATCCACATGGAAGCGATGTGTAATCAGACACTCGAATTTGTATATTCTCTGGCGTTGAATATGGTGAAAAGCAGAAATTATACTATTGGACAATCTGTGAAAGCGTTCCGCTGCTGGCAGGAAACTGATTTATTCACTGTCATCACAAAGAATGCATCTACAGAGCAGAACGCCCGGCTGCGATTTGTGAAGTGGTGCCTGAAACGCAGGCAATATCGTCTCATGCTGGTAGTGATGTCTGCCGCACTGAGAATCGGAAGAGGCTGATACCATGAATTTGAGACATTATTTGTACTCTATCAAACAATACTTTCAAAATAAGGCTGTTTGTGACGAACTGAAGAAATATAAGAATATCCATCAGGGGCAACGGTGCTTTATCATTGGCACAGGCCCTAGCTTGACGACTGATGATCTGGAGCTTCTGAAAGATGAGATCACCTTTGGCTCCAACCGCATTTTTGAAATTTACTCTCGGACTGACTGGCGGCCAACCTATTATATGAATCAGGATTTTCAGCTTATTGAAAAATATGCTGATGAGATCGAAAAATTGGATGCCATGGGTATCTTTTTGCCTGTTGAGTTCCGGGAACGGTTTGCCGGGAAGAAAGGCGTTTGCCACTTTGTGTTGCGCCACCGGGATTTCTATCCTAAGGATGCGGATTTCAGCAAGAACATCCATCACTATCTGGGACAGGGGTTTACCGTGACCTACGGTGCCATCCAGATGGCATATTATATGGGCTTTTCCGAGGTGTACCTGTTGGGGATTGACCACAATTATTCTATTAGTCTTGACGCGAAGGGCATTCCGGTTATGAACGATGGTGTACAGGACTATTTCAAGGGCTCAGCCGCCAGCAACAAGGGATTAAATTTACCTCGCATCGTGGAAAGCACGGTAGCCTATATGACCGCAAGAAAATTTGCGGATAAGCAGAAGAACTTCACAGTTTATAACGCAACCCGCGGCGGCAAGCTGGAAGCGTTTGAGCGGGTTGGACTGGATGACATACTCAATATAGGATAATGGCATGCAAGATGGGAAAAAGATTAAATACAATTTAATAATCGGGATTGCAAGTCAAGTACTTACGATTGTGTTGGGTGTGGTGTTACCCCGGCTTGTACTAACAAATTATGGCTCAGAGATAAATGGCTTAATTAATTCTATCACGCAAATTTATACTTATATAGGGCTGTTGGAAGCGGGGATCGGCACAGCAACAGTGCAAGCACTGTATAAAACGATAGGCAAGAACGATCGTCAAGCAACGAATGCGGTGTTGGCAGCCACTAACCGCTATTATCATAAAACGGGAATATTATATGTTCTAGCAATTCTGGTATTTTCTGTGGTCTACCCTTTTGTGGTGGAAACAGCAATCCCTACTGTTACCATTACTTTCATTATCGTTTTTAACGGTGCCGGTAGTGTGATTAGTTTTTTCTTCCAAAGAAAATATCTGCTGTTATTGCAGGCGGAAGGGAAAAATTATATTGAATCCGCTTTGACGATGCTGATCAACGTTTTTAAGAACGTAGCGAAGATTGTCCTGATGGCTTGCGGTATGGACGTTATTACGGTTCAGGCAATCGGCCTGGTGGTCAGTATAGTCCAAATGGTTATTATCACAGTTTATATCCGGAGAAATTATAAGTGGATTGATCTGAAGGTGAAGCCGGATAATGCGGCAATTGCCCAAAGTAAGAATGTTATGGTTCATCAGTTGAGTACGCTGATATTCAATAATACGGATTCTATCATTTTGTCTGTTTTTTGTGGGCTCAAAGTAGTTAGTGTATATTCACTATACAACATGCTGTTTGGAATGATTGGTACGGCACTAAGTGTTGTGGTCAACAGCATTGTATTTACTATGGGACAGGCGTTTCACACAGACAAACAGAAATTTATGCGATTATATGATGCATTTGAGTTGTGTTATATGACCTTGGTGTTTGCACTGTATTCTGTGGCGAACTTCTTCATAGTGCCCTTCATCAGATGCTACACTGCGGGTGTTACCGACATTGAATATGTGGATAAGTATCTGCCTCTGCTTATGGTTGTCACATATTTGCTTTCTTGTGGAAGAAGTGCACCCGGTCAGGCAATCAACATAGCGGGACATTTCCAAAAAACTCAGGTGCGTTCTATTTTTGAATCAGCGATTAACATTATTATCTCTCTAATTGCGGTACGTTACCTGGGTATCTATGGCGTACTTATCGGTACGATTATTGCGTTACTTTATCGCTCCAATGATATGATTATATATGCACATCGGAATGTGCTGCATACTACTGTGGGAACGACCTATAAACGATGGATTGTGAACATGGCAGTTTTTGTTGGCATGTTATTGGCCAATCAATATATTAACGTGGATTTATCTTCTTATACTGCCATATTACTATGGTGTGTTCCTTATACTATGGGGACACTGGTGCTGTTTTTTGGCGTTGCTTTCTTGACGAACCCTCGCTCGGTACAAAGCATACGCGAACTGCTCCAGGCGTTCATCGGCAAAAAGTTGGGGCATCAAAAAACAAATAGGATGTGAGATGAATGTGCTTGCCTCGGATCAGTATTATTGTTCCAGTTTATAAGGCAGAAAAAACGATAGAAAAATGTGTAAATTCCATTTTGGCTCAAACATTTACGGATTTTGAATTGATTCTAGTGGATGATGGTTCACCGGATATATGCGGTAGCATTTGCGACACACTGGCGCAAAAAGATGAGAGAATTACCGTTATTCATAAGGAAAACGGTGGTGTTTCGTCTGCCAGAAATGCAGGACTGGAAATTGCGAAAGGCAAATATCTGATGTTTTGCGATAGTGATGACTATGTTTCACCTGAGTGGTGTGAGTGGCTCTGCAGGGCAATCGAGAGTGGAAATGTTCACATGGCAGTGTGCGGTGTGGAATCGTTTGATTATCATGGCAACAAAAAATTTAGAGGAATAGGTTCACAAGAATATATTGCAAAAGTACAGTTTGTAGAGATGGCGTCGCGTATCAATCTATTTGAGCTGTGGAACAAAATATTTCTAGCAGAAACTGTTCGCAAGAATAATCTTAGGTTTGATGAACGAATTTCAAGATGTGAGGATGCATTATTTGTATTAATGTACTTACAATTAATCGACAATGATGGTTGCTTTTGTTACGGTTCTCCAGCGCTATACCATTATAATATGGGTTCCGATGATAGTCTGAGCAAAAAACATGTGGAGAATTATTGGGAAATTGAGAAAACAGTACTGGATCAAACGCTTGCAGTTTTTAAACTGTTTGGAGTCGAGAAAGAGGAGTATATTGAGTTTTATTCTGAAAAAGCGGCGTTGGCACTTTCGGGCGTAATAACAAATTTGATCAACTCTAAAGAAATCTCTTTTGCTAAAAGATATAGAAAATTAACAGAAATAGTGATTAGTGAAGAATATGAAGCTGCAGTCTGCTACGGCGGAATGGACAAAGTAACTTCGGGGATATTTTTATGTTTATTAAAGCAAAAATGTCCAGCAATCATTTGTTTGTATTGTACTCTTAGTAACGTTAAAAATAAGTTCATAAGACGAGAGCGGTTTTAAGATCCTTTATTTACTCTCCCATTCTAACCATTTCGGCGCGGAGATGGAAATAGATACGACAAGCTGCAGTGCCAAAAAACTGAACTTTATTGTAGGAGCATTCCTGTAATCCGTAAACAGCGCCAATTGAAAAAAGAAGAACCTCGCGGTACAATTTGAGAAGCGTCTTGGCGGATGCGACAACCCAAATCAAACCGGAGGTTCCATATGAATTATACACAAAACCAAAAGATTTCGCAAGTCACAGAAGCAACTTTAATTGTCGGTGTAGATATCGGCAGCGAAACAAATTTTTCCCGTGCGTTCAACTGGCGCGGTCAGGAGCTGTCCAAGAAGGTATTTCGCTTCAGTAACAGCCTGGAAGGCTTCCAGAGCTTTCTTGGGTACCTCAACACCTATATGACCATTGCATCCGCCAAGCAGGTCATCGTAGGCTGTGAGCCCACCGGGCACTATTGGTTTAATCTTGCCCGTTATCTGGAAGAAAACAACGTCAAGCTGGCTCTTGTCAATCCGTATCATGTTAAGCAGATCAAGGAACTGGATGACAACAGCCCAAAGAAAACGGATCTGAAAGATCCGAAAACCATCGCAAAGCTGGTAGTGGATGGCCGATACAGCTATCCGTATCTCCCTGAGGGAATCTACGCAGATTTGCGGGAAGCGGTCTCAAGCCGGGAACGGATCGTGAAGGAACTGAATGCTATCACGAACCGGATCAAGCGCTGGCTTAAGATATATTTTCCGGAGTATCTGGTTGTCTATAAGAATTTCTCCGCAGAAAGCGGCCTGACGGTGCTGGAAATGGTGCCGTTGCCGCAGGACATTGTTCAGCTGGGACCGGAGGGTGTAAATCAGCTCTGGCGAGACAAGAAACTGCGCGCGGTTGGTATGAAGAGGGCACTGACCCTGGTTGAAGCCGCGCATAACAGTATCGGTCTGCCGGGAGGAAACTGCGCCAGAATGGAAATCCAGCTTCTACTGGAGGACTTCAGAACAAAGCAGAGCCAACTGGAAATGATTACAGAAGTATTGGAAGAAGAAACCCTGAGTGTGCCTTATGCAGATAAGCTGCTGGCCATCAAGGGGGTAGGCCTTATCACAGTAGCTGGATTTTTGGCAGAGGTGGGCGATGTACGACGCTTTGACTCACCGAAGCAGATCCAGAAGCTGGCCGGGCTGGAGGTCAAGGAAAACAGCTCCGGCAAGCAT
>CANBCW010000011.1 GCA_947367115.1 uncultured Clostridia bacterium
TCCCTCCGAAAGAACAAACCGCCCCTGCAAGGATCGTCACTTGTCAAAACTATTGCAACTTGCTATTGCAATTTGCCAAAATGAAAATTTCGTATTCTTCCTAGTCTTTTACCATTTCCTCCGGTTTTCTTGATTCAACATCTGGTGTATTATCGTTTTACTCAAATTGTGTTAGCATCTTGTCAATCAAGCGAAGAAGCACCTGCCAGTGAGGCAGGTGCTTCTTATCATTTACTTTATCAACTGGTCTGCAAGAATACGGTCAAATTCCGGACTGACCTTTTTTACGGCAACAGGCTTCATATTTTTATCCACAAAACAGTGGGTCGAGCTAGCCTTCGCTACCAGCTCTCCCGTTTTCACATTCCGCATGGTGTAGGACAGAATCAGTTTGACGCCGCTGTACTTTTCTGCAACGACTTCAATTTCGATTTCATCGGCATAGGTAGACGGATGCTTATACTCACAGCTCACCGAAACCACCGGGGACAAGATCCCCTCCCCTTCCAGTCTGGTCATAGGATAGCCAAGCTCGCAGAGGTAATTGGTGCGGGCTTCCTCCATAAACCGAATGTAATTGGAATGGTGGGTAATGCCCATCTTGTCGGTCTCGTAGTAATGCACCTTATGAATATATTTACTCATAGTATCGTTTTCACTCCAGATTGTTGCTAAGTTCGCCCAGTGTGGTCTCCGCCCAACTGTAATTCGTCAGGTAGCTGCCCTTGAAAAGCTGGGCGTATTCTTCCTTTCCGGTCAAATAGTCATAGAGGTCACACTGTACTTTTTCCGGGATGATCCGGCGCTTGCCGTCTACCGATTCCATGATATCCGGCACACCGTATTCCTCCAGAGCGTTCTTCAGCCGCAGGGCTACCTTGCGGTATCGGGCCAAGGTAATGGTGTTGGCCGGTTCGTCCTCCCACAGAAAGCTGATCGCCTCTTCGGAGGTGATATATCCGCCCCGGCGGTCTACCAGCAGCGCAAACAGCTCCTTGGATTTCTTATTGCGGAAGGCGATGGGCTTGCCGCCAATGAACACATCAAAGTAACCGAAGGTACGGATAGACACCGTTCGGTCTTCCGACAGTTTGGCGTTCTCCGAAGAGGCGGGATCCTCTACCTTATACAGCATAACAAACCGGGGAGCCAACTTGCTGGGATCTTTTTGGGAGCAGATCGCCTTGATCCGCTTTTCTGTTTCCGTCTTAATGTCGTAGTAAGTAAATTCCGCCTCGCCATTTTGGAGCAGCCGGACAAATTCTTCATAGGCCGTTTCGCTTTTGGCCACGAAGCTGCTGAGTGGCGTGCTCTTTGACATCAGCGGCAGCCATTCCTCTTTGGTATAACCGAAGAACTCACAGACATTATCGCTGGCGTACAGCGGAATTACCATATTGTCCGCAGTCACCTCAAAGGCCGCGATGCCATCCGTAAACCGCAGAACCAGTTCCTGCATATTCTCCTTCAGGTGGATATTCTCCATCCGGAGCTGATCCGTTTCCTGTCCATCCGGGACCTGGCGGCAGCAGTAGAGGCTGACGGAAGCATCCATCTTCAGGAAGATGCCGCTGTACAGCTTCATTTCGCCGCTGGAAGACTTGGCATGATAGGTAATCAACGGCGGTTTTGCGTCTGGCGTGTAAAGCTGTTTCTGACTGAAAGCATGGAAAAATGCGCGCACCTTCTCACAGTCCTCCGGGGCCACTGTGCCGCTGACCCATTTCTCTGTGGCATCCTCCATCTGCATGGGGACATTCTCCAGCCATCGGAACATCGGCGAATTGTTGCTGTAAAGGCATTTGACGGTATTGGCGCTCAGATCATACTCAAAGATCTTGTCATAAACATCCATCAGTGCTTTCAGGTAGCGCCTTGTTTCCCTGTCCCGCTTGGCCTGATGCCGCTCGGTGATGTCCATGCAGACACTCTGGAATTCTTCCTCACCGTTTGCATTCACACATTTTGTGACCCAGCCAAAGAGATAGCCCCTTGTACCGTCGCTGCGCTGTACCGCCATTTCACCGGCAATGGGAGCGCCTGCCGAATAAACCCGGTTCAAATACAGGGCGAACCTGCGCCGTTCCTCCATGGGGATCATCAGGAAAATGTTGCTTTTATACAGCTCCAAATAATCCATTTCCCCATCCCGGCTTTCGGGGATCCGCAGAAAGGACAGCATTTGCTGATTGATATAAGTCACTCTGGGCTGTTTTTCGCAGGTGTATTTCAGAAAGCCGCAGGGCATTGTTTCATTCAGAAACTGCAGATTGCCGTATTCATTTTTCAAATCGGTCAGATCCGTCAGCACACTGTAACCAACAAGGGTGCCGTCTGCCAATAGCTTCGTGGTAACGGTATCCCGCACAAAAATAGGCGCGCCATCGTGTTTGATCAGGCGGTATTCTTCCGTTTTCACCTTTGCTCCGGCACACAGTGCCCGAATAAATTGGGCATAACACCCCTTATCTGCAGGATGTACCAGATTTGCATACAGGTCATCGGTTTCACTGAGCAGATCTTGGGCAGGGATGCCAACCATCTCACAGAAGTTATTGCTCACATAGCTCAGATGGACATTCCCACTCAAGACGTACTGGTGAAACCCGCTGATTCCCTGGTTTAGAACATCCTCTGCATGATTTAAAGTATTATCCATAAAAGCTCCTTACTGGCAGCAGCGCTGAACCGTCACATGGGTATTGGGAGCCTATCATAGCATATTTTTTCACGGCGCGCAATCCTATGGGGTCAGCTCCGGTCACGCAGAACGGTCTTCTGGATCTTACCGCTGATGGTCTTGGGCATCTCCGTAACAAATTCGATGATACGAACCCACTTGTATTCTGCCAACCGCTGGTTACAAAAATCCTTGATTTCAAGCTCCAGCTCGCGGGAGGGGGCATAGCCCTGGCTCAGAATGATGACCGCCTTGATTGCCTGTCCCCGGAGTGTATCCGGAACACCGACTACGCTGCACTCCACCACAGCCGGATGTTCCATCAGCACATTTTCCACTTCATAGGGGCCCACCCGGTAGCCGCCAGTCTTGATGATGTCGTCAAATCGGCCGTGGAACCAATAGCGCCCATTCTCATCCATATACGCCGCATCGCCGGTGTGATACACACCGCCGCGCCAAACATAGTTATATTGGGCTTCATTGTCCAGGTACCCGGTAAACACGCCGGGCTGCTTTCCGCTTTCCGGCGGGATGATGACCACCTCACCGATCTCCCCCACTTCCACGTTCTCCCCCCGCTTATTGCGAAGCTCGATGTGGTAGAAAGGAGAAACGTTTCCCATGGAACCCGCCTCCGGTTTTGCGCCTTTGAAATTTGCCATCAGCAGGGTGGTTTCTGTCTGGCCGTAGCCCTCGCAAAGAAGCAGGCCGGTCTTTTCGGTGAACTTGCGGAATACATCCGGTGCCAGCATTTCGCCAGCAGTGGAAGCATGACGCAGGGTGGGCATATCCGGGATGCCCTTGCGTACCAGATAGCGGTACACCGTAGGCGGCGCGCAGAAGGAGGTAACACCATAGCGGTTGATCACCGCGCAAAGCTGCTTCGGCTCGAAGTTATCGAAGTCAAATACCATCACCGCGCTGCCAACCAGCCACTGGCCGTAGAGTTTTCCCCAGGAGGCCTTTGCCCAGCCGGTTTCCGCCACCGTGAAGTGGAGGCCGTCCTCTTCTGCCTGCTGCCAGTATTTCGCTGTGACGATATGGGCAAGAGGATAGGTAAAGTCGTGGATGACACCCTTGGGGTAGCCGGTAGTGCCGGAGGTAAAGTACATGAGCATGGGATCTGTTGCCAGTGTGGGGATACGCTCCAGCTCGGTGCCGGCAGTTTCCATGGCAGCGGTCAGATTCTCGAATCCTTCCGCATCTGCCTGTACGCACCAGAGCTTCGGGTCTGCGCCTGTTTCCAGAAGTGCAGCCCGGATCTTCCCGGGAACATCATTCTGGGAGGTGCAAACAATGGCCTTCACCTTGGACGCTTGAATCCGATACACAAAATCGTTGACCGTCAGCATGTGGGTAGCCGGGATCATCACTGCTCCCAGCTTATGCAGAGCCACCGCCGCAAACCAGTATTCATAGTGGCGTTTCAGCACCAGCATAACCCGGTCACCCCGGCCAATGCCGGCATTGCGAAACACATTTGCCATCCGGTTGCTCTTTTCCCGGATATCATCAAAGGTGAAGATGTGTTCCTCGTTTTCTGTGTTGCACCAGACAAGAGCCTTCTTATCCGGTGTTTCCCGGGCGATCACATCTACAACATCGTAGCCGAAATTGAAATCCTCGGGATAACGCAGAGAAAATTCCTTTAAGCTGCCCTGTTCATCGATTACTTCTGTACAGTATTTCTGATAGATGCTCATACTTGCTCCTTCGCCGCACCTTCACCGATCCGGCGGAAGCGGTCATATCGTTTGCTGATCAAATCTACATCGTCGGACAACTCCTGTAATTCTTCCGTTAGAAGCGTCCGAATTCGCTCGTAAAATTCCTTTTTGCCCATATCTTTCTCGGAAAGAATGCGCTCGATCACGCCCAGGCTCTTGGCATCCTCTGCCGTCAGCTTCAGGCTTGCGGCAGCGGTTTCCGCCTGGGCAGCGTCCTTCCAGAGAATACTGGCGCAGCCTTCGGGGGAGATCACAGAATACACAGAATTCTGCAGCATCCATACCCGATCTGCCACTGCCAGAGCCAGCGCGCCGCCGCTGCCGCCCTCTCCGATGAGGATGGAGATGACCGGCACGCAGAGAGTGGACATTTCCATCAGGTTCTCCGCAATGGCCTGACCCTGGCCCCGTTCTTCCGCACCGATACCGCAATAGGCACCGGAGGTATCAATAAAGCAGATGATGGGACGGCCAAATTTATCTGCCTGCTTCATCAGCCGCAGCGCTTTGCGGTAGCCTTCCGGGTTGGGTGCGCCAAAGTTGCGGTAAGTCCGCTCCTTGGCGGTGTGGCCTTTCTCAATGGCGATCACCGTAACCGGCTGGCCATTCAGCTTGGCGATACCGCCAACAATGGCATGGTCATCGGCGTAACACCGGTCACCGTGAAACTCAATGAAGCCCTGAAAGATGTTCTTGATATAGTCGAGACCCGTAGGCCGGCTGTTATCCCGGGCAAGTTTGACCCGTTCATAAGGTGCTACACTCATGCGTTCCCTCCTCTATGCATCTCCAGCAGCTCGGCGAGCATTTTCTTCTGCTCGCTGCGAATAACGATGCGGTCGATAAAGCCATGATCCAGAACAAACTCCGAAGTCTGGAACCCAGCGGGCAGGGGCTTTCGGGTAGTCTGCTCAATGACACGAGCCCCGGCAAAGCCTACCGTGGCTCCCGGCTCTGCCAGAATGATGTCCGCCTCCATGGCAAAGCTGGCGGTAACACCGCCGGTGGTGGGATCGGTCAGTACCGCAATGTAAAGAAGTCCCGCGTCAGAGTGCCGTTTTACGGCGGCGCTGGTTTTCGCCATCTGCATCAGGGAGAGCAAACCTTCCTGCATCCGGGCACCGCCGGACACGGTAAAACCGATCACCGGCAGCCGATGCTTGGTAGCATGCTCAAAAAGCCTTGTGATCTTCTCGCCAACGGCGCTGCCCATGGAACCCATCATAAAGTAGGACTCCATCACAAACAGGCAGCACTTCTCTTTGCCGATCTGTGCGGTACCGCAGATGACCGCCTCTTCCTCACCGCTGATCTGGCGGACGGTCTCCGCTTTTTCCTGATAGCCGGGGAAATTCAAAGGATTCCCGGCCTTCACATCAGCGTAGAGTTCCTGAAAGCTGTCTTTCTCCACGATCATCTGGATCCGCTGGCGAGCCTTCATTCGGAAATGGTATCCGCAGGAGCAGACCAAATTGTTTGCCCAGAGGCGGCTCAGGGGAATATCCTTGCGGCAGTTGGGGCATTTCTTTTCCGGTTCGCCCGCGTCCTGCTGCACAGGGGCAGCAGTGCGGCCGCCTTCTTCCAGTTTGTTCTTCGGTTTAATAAAATTGATAAAGGCCATAGTTTACCTACTCCCCATAAATGTCAGGTCATAGTCGCCGGAAACAAAGCGGTCATCATCCACGATGGCAAGCTGATCCTCGATATTGGTAGGGATCCCCTCGATGACCAGCTCGCAAAGCGCTGCCCGGAGTTTGCGCAGAGTCTCCTCCCGGTGCTTGGCATAGACGATCAGTTTTCCAAGCAGTGCGTCATAATAGGGCGTTACCTGGGTGCCCTCGATCAAACAGGTGTCAAACCGTACCGCAGGCCCGCCGGGCACATGGAGCATTTGCAGCTCTCCGCAGCTTTTGGCGTTGACGCGGCATTCGATGGCGGAGCCAGTCATGGGAATATCCGCTTGCGTGAAATCCAGCGGGATTCCCGCCGCAATGCGGATCTGCCATTTCACCAGATCAATGCCGGTCAGCATTTCTGTGACACAATGCTCCACCTGCAGCCGCACATTCATCTCCATGAACCAGAAGTTGCCGTATTTGTCCAGCAAAAATTCCAGCGTTCCGGCACCCACATAGCCGATTCGCCGGATGGCATCCACTGACAAAGCGATGATTTTCCCCCGCTGGGCATCATTCACCGCAGGGGACGGTGTTTCCTCGATGAGCTTCTGATTACGAAGCTGCAAGGAACAATCCCGTTCTCCCAGACAAACCACATTTCCATGCTCGTCTGCCAGAATCTGCAGCTCCACATGCCGGGCAGGATACACATACTTCTCCAGATAAACGCTCCCATCGCCGAACGCACTGAGGGCTTCGGAGGTGGCCTGATACCAGTTTTCCTCCAGTTCATCCTCAGAGCGCACAAGCCGGATGCCCCGGCCGCCGCCACCGGCACAAGCTTTCAGCATGACCGGGTAGCCGATCCGATGGGCTTCCTTTGCGGCATCACGCAGATCCGCCAGAGCCTTGGTTCCGGGAATGACCGTCAATCCGGTGTTTTGGATCAGCTCCTTCAGTACCGCCTTGTCGCTGAGCCGTTCCATATCCTTGGGGTCGGGGCCGATGAATACCAGCCCATTCTTCCGGCACAGCCGGGCAAAGTGGGCGTTTTCCGACAGGAAACCGTATCCCGGATGGATTGCCTGAGCACCGGCGAGTAAGGCGGTACTGATGATCTGCTTTTCATTCAAATAGCTTTCCGATGCCTCAGAGCCGCCGATACAATAAGCCTGGTCTGCCAGTGCCACATGCAGGGCGTTCCTATCCGCTTCAGAATAGACCGCCACCGTGGCAACACCCATTTCCTTGCAGGCCCGGATGATCCGGACTGCAATCTCGCCCCGGTTGGCAATGAGAATTTTTGAAAACATAGTTTATGCTCCTGTGATTGCAAAGGAAAATTCGGCGCTGACGCAAAATCGGCCATCCACCGTCACCGTACCCTCTGCAAAATAAAAGGGGTGCTTTGCCCGTTTGATATGGCAGCGGGTCTCCACGGTGTCACCGGGACGAACCGGGCTGCGGAACTTCACATTGTTCAGGCCCGTATAGACCGGCAGCTTTCCTTCCGTCATCTGGTCTTTCAAAAGGACACAGGCGGACTGGGCCAGAATCTCGCAGAGGATCACACCGGGAACGATGGGGTTCTCCGGGAAATGTCCCTGCAGGAAGAACTCGTCACCCCGGACATGATAATGACCCACAGCGGTGCCGTCGATCTCGGTCACATCATCCACCAGAAGCATGTTGTCCCGGTGGGGCAGGATCTGCATGATTTCTTCTCTTTCCATCATGCCCTCCTGATGCGGAACAGCTCGGTGCCGTATTCCACCATCTGACCGTTGGTGACGCAGATCTTTTCGATGACGCCGTCACACTCGGCACTCAGCTCATTCATCAGCTTCATGGCTTCCACGATGCACAGGGTCTGACCCTGTTTCACCCGGTCACCCAGGGACACATAAGGGTCGGCATTTTCCGCCGGGGCGGCATAGAACAGACCCACCACCGGGGATTTGACGCTGATGTAATCGGTATCTTCCTTTTCCGCTTTTACCAGCGGGGCAGATTCCACGGCCACAGCCTGCTTTGCCGAAGGGGCAGACCGCTCCAGCCGAACCACCTGATCGTTCTCGGTGATTTCCAGCCCGGTCAAGCCCAGCTCCTGCATGAGCTGCGCGTATTTGCGAATATCGGATTCTTTCATAGAATTACACCTTTCTGAATGCAAGACAGGCGTTATGGCCGCCAAAGCCCAGGGAGTTAGATACGCACAGGTCGATATTGGCCCGCACTGCCTGATTGGGAACATAGTTCAGGTCGCACTGGGGATCCGGTTCCAGCAGGTTGATGGTAGGCGGTACGATGCCGGTTTCCAGCACCTTCAGGCACACGATTGCCTCGATGGCGCCTGCGGCACCCAGCATATGGCCGGTCATGGACTTGGTGGAGCTGACCAGGGCTTTGTAAGCCTGTTCCTCCCCCAGCGCCTTTTTGATGGCCTTGGTCTCGCCCACGTCATTCAGAGGCGTTCCGGTGCCGTGAGCGTTGACATAGACCGCTTCGGTGCCGTTATAGCCCGCCTCATCCAATGCCTGCTTCATAGCCCGGGCGCCGCCGTCGGCCTCCGGATCCGGGGCGGTGATGTGGTAGGCGTCACAGGTGGAGCCGTAGCCGCAAATCTCGCCGTAGATCTTCGCGCCTCGTGCCTTGGCGTGCTCATACTCCTCCAGCACCAGTGCTGCCGCGCCCTCGCCAATAACGAAGCCGCCCCGGCGGGCATCGAAGGGCAGGGACGCCATATTGGGATCTTCAGCGGTGGACAGAGCCTTCATATTAATGAAGCCCGCCACACCCACAGGGACAATGGATGCCTCCGCACCGCCGGTGATCACTGCGTCGGCATAGCCATGCCGGATGACCCGGAGCGCTTCGCCGATGGCGTTGGAGCCGGAAGCACAGGCGGTCACAGCGGGCAGTGCCGCACCCTTACAGTTGTAGCGAATGGCGATCATGCCCGCCGCCATGTTGGCGATCATCATGGGCACGCACAGCGGAGATACCCGGTGGGGGCCCCGGCTTTCCAGCTTCCCGATCTCCGTGGAAACGGTGTTCAGACCGCCGATGCCGGAGCCAAAGTACACAGCCACTCGCTCCGGATCCAGAGTGCCAATAACACCGCTTTCTTCCACAGCCTGCACCGCTGCGCCCATGGCATACTGGGCGAACTTATCGCTGCGTAGCGTTTCGCTTCTGTCCATGTACTGCAAGGGATCAAAGCCCTTGACCTCCGCGCCCAGCTTGGCTTTATAATTGGTGGTATCAAAACAGGTAATGGGGCCGATGCCGTTGTAACCGGCGGTCAGATTATCCCATGCGGTCTGCATATCGCTGCCAACAGGGCTGACAACGCCCATACCTGTTACCACAACGCGTCTATATTCACTCATAGTTATCTCCTTACATGGCGATGCCGCCGTCAACACGGAGCACTTCGCCGGTTACATAGTTTGCAGTTGCCAGATACGCGGCAGCTTCTGCCACTTCCTCGGCTTCACCCATTCTTCCCAGAGGGATCATGGTGAGCAGCGGATTGTTCTCCTGGCTACCTGTCATATCGGTACGAATAAAGCCGGGGGCAATCGCATTGCAGCGGATTCCCTTGGGAGCCAGTTCCTTGGCAACAGACTTGGTCAGACCGATCAGGCCTGCCTTGGAAGCGGAATAATTGCACTGTCCTGCGTTGCCCATCAGGCCGGAAACAGAGCTGATATTGATGATGCAGCCCTCTTTTGCCCGCAGGAATAGACCGGTACAGTGGCGGATCATATTGAACGAACCCTTGAGGTTGGTATCCAGCACCGCATCAAAAGCCGCCTCGCTCATCATGGGAATCAGGCCATCTCTGGTAATGCCCGCATTGTTCACAAGGATATGGGCGGTGCCGAGCTCTGCCTTAATGGCAGCGACAGTAGCCTTCACTTCATCAAAGGATGCCACATTGCACTGAAACGCCGCCGCCTTGACGCCGTACTCGTGGGTGCAGGCTTCACAGACCGCATCTGCCGCTTCTTTATTGCCTGCGTAAATCACAGCAACATTGGCACCCATGGACGCAAACTTCTTCACAATGGCTGCGCCGATGCCCCGGCTGCCGCCGGTGACAATGGCTGTTTTTCCATTCAGCATGATAACTCCTCCAGAACCGACCATACTGTCTTGGCAATAACAGAGGTGTCGATTTTTTTGATCATATTGGTAAGCGTTCTGCCGGGGCCGATCTCGATAAAGGTATCGACGCCATCGGCGATCATATTTCGGATCAGCTTCTCCCACTGCACCGGGCTGCAGATCTGATTGGACAGGAGCTTCACCGCATTGTCCCCATAGGGCTGCGCCGTCAGGTTAGAATACATCTGGATCTCAGCTTTCCGTATCTCTGCCTGGGCAAGCTCTTCTCCAAAGGCCTTTGCCGCTTCCTTCATAAAGGGAGAATGGAACGCGCCCTTGACCTTCAGCGGGAGTGCCCGGCCGCCGGCAGCTTTCACCGTGGTGGAGAATTCCGGCATTTGGGAAGCCAGACCGGAAACAGTGATATTGCTGGGGCAGTTGAAGTTCACAGGGTAAATATCCGCAAACTGTGCGCACACTTCCTTCACCTGCTGCGTATCCAGCTTGACCACAGCCGCCATGGCGGTGTCAAACTTTTCTGCCTCATGCTGCATCAGCGCTCCCCGCTTGCACACCAGGCGGAACCCGGTTTCGTGATCGAACACACCGGCCACCGTCGCCGCCACGACCTCGCCCAGAGAAAAACCCGCCACAGCATCCGGCTTTACGCCCCTCTCCTGCAAGACCGCTGCCGCTGCCAGTTCCATAGCGAACAGACAGGGCTGGGTATTTTTCGTTTCCATCAATTCTTCCGCGGTGCCGGAAAAGCACTGGCGAGAAGTGCCAGGACGGAGCCGGTCGCACATTTCAAATACTGCGGCTGCGGCGGGATAGCCTTGCGCCAATTCCTTGCCCATACCGGGATGCTGGTCACCCTGCCCGGAAAATACAAATGCTACTTTACCCATTTCGATGCTCCCAGGAGGATAGGCTCTGCCTCCTCCATCACTTCCTTGATGATTTCAGCCGCCGGCTGTTCTTTCTTTACCATAGCGGCGATCTGGCCGGAGAGGAAGCAGCCCTGTTCGCTGTCACCCTCCTGCACAGCCATGCGCAGCTTTCCCACAGCCAACGCCTCCAGCTCGTCGTCCGGCATTCCGCCGTACTCGGCCTTGGCGTACTCCCGGGCAAAGGGCGTCCGAAGGCTGCGGACCGGATGACCCAGCCGCTTGCCGGTGACCATAGTGCAAAGGTCGGTAGCCTTCAGAATCTTCTCCTTATAGCTAGGATGGATGTTGCATTCGTAGGCGCTGAGGAACCGGGTGCCCATCTGAACACCGCAGGCACCCAGCATAAAGGCTGCCGCCACGCCCCGGCCATCGGCAATACCGCCTGCGGCAATGACAGGCAGATCCGTCGCGTCGCAGACCTGGGGCACCAGCACCATAGTGGTCAGCTCTCCAACATGGCCGCCGCTTTCGCCGCCCTCGGCGATCAACGCAGACGCGCCCAGTCGGGTCATCAGCTTCGCCATGGCGACGGATGCCACCACAGGGATCACCTTGATATCCGCGGCGATCCATTCCTTGATGTACTTGGAGGGATTACCTGCGCCGGTGGTAACCACCTGTACCTTTTCTTCCACGACCACCTGTGCAACCTCGTCGGCGAAGGGACTCATAAGCATGATGTTGACGCCGATGGGCTTCTCTGTCAGGGACTTGGCAATTTTGATTTGATCTCTGACATAGCTTCCGGGAGCATTGCCAGCGGCGATAATACCAAGGCCGCCGCCATTTGACACGGCAGCGGCCAGTTTACCGTCAGCGATCCAAGCCATGCCTCCCTGAAATACGGGGTACTGGATACCCAGCAGTTCGCAAATAGGTGACTTGATCATGTGGATTACCCCTGCTTGCTCTGGATAAACTTATCCAGGTCATCCACAGTGTTGACTGCCTGATCCAGTTCGATTTCGAAGCCCAGCTCGTCCTCCAGATTCATCAGCAGCTCCACTACATCCAGGGAGTCGATGCCCAGTTCTACGAAGGTGCTTTCCGGCTTCACAGCGGAAATGTCACAACCGGTACGGTCAGAGATAACCTTTGCAATCGTATTAAAATACATAATAAAATCCTCCATTTTTTCAAGCAGGACAGCCCGCTTGGTTTTCATAGAATATACACGATTTGCTGTTCCTTTTCGGTTCCATGCAAGTTCCTTTTGCGTTCCAAACTTGGAAAGCTTTGTGAATTTTCCGTAAAATCTGCTCGTCATTTTGCTTGGCGCTATAGGTGTAGGCGAATATTTCATTTTTCTCGTCCATTGGTCTTTCAACCGTTCCATCTTCTCCACCTCCGAAGTATTGCCTCTCTCATTCTGACAGTTGGGCTCAGCTTCTCCCAATTATATGGATTATCGTTATGCTTTTTTTAGAGTCGTGTTATGGAATTATTAAAATGACTTTTTTCTTTGCCTTGCCCAATCAGCAAAAAAGCTCTCCCCAAGATGGGGAGAGCCTTATATATTAAGCCTGATTTCCGATCAGACGCTCTAATTCGCTGGCACAGTCCAGCATTTCCTGCGGATTTTTGGACTTCAGCGCCTTCTTGCCGCGCTTGATCGCTTCATCCACTTCCTTTTTCTGTTCCTTGGACATCTGCTTCTTCGCTTCCTCAGCCTGATAAAGCATTCGCTCCAGGGAATCCTTTGCGGTCGATTCTTCCTTGGTGCGCTTGTCCTCCTCTGCGTACTGCTGAGCCTCCCGCACCGCCCGGTCGATCTCTTCACAGCTCATATTGCTGGAGCCCTGAATCGTGATCTCCTGATGCTTACCGGTACCCAGATCCTTGGCGGACACATTCACAATACCATTGGCATCGATGGCAAAGGTTACTTCGATTTGGGGAACGCCGGCCATGGCACGGCGGATGCCGTCCAGCTTGAATTTGCCCAAACTCTTATTCTGATTTGCCATGGGGCGCTCACCCTGCAGGACATTGATCTCCACAGAGGTCTGGAAGTTGCGGGCTGTAGAGAATACCTGGCTTTGGGTAATGGGGATGGAGCTGTTGCGCTCGATCAGTCGGGTGCAGACACCACCCACCGTTTCAATGCCCAGAGAGAGGCGTTACATCCAAAAGCAACAAGGCTGCTGTCTGTAATGGACAGCAGCCTTGTGCGTTTTATTCTTATGCAATTACAGTATCTCAGAATCGTATACTGCCCTGATCCCCCCGATAAATTTGGGACGGGTGCGGGCTGCAACGATCATTGCTTCGCCGATTCGGTTGTTCTCCAGCCGAACAGGCACCGCCACTTTTTTCAGGTGCATACCGATCAAAGTAAACCCAATGTCGATACCGGCATCCGCTTTGATCTCCTCCACCGCAATGGGATCGGCAAAGCCTGCGTAGGCCTGCGTTGCCAGAGAGCCGCCTGCCTTGGGTTGGGGCACCACATTGACGATCTCCGCATTGGTAACTGCCGCACGCTCCGTAATGATCGCCCGGTTCAGATGCTCACAGCACTGGATCGCAAGGAACAGACCATGCTCTTTTGTATAGTCATACAGGGCATCAAAAATATGCTTTGCCGTTTCCGGACTGGAATTGGTTCCGATCTTGGAACCCAGCACTTCGCTTGTGGAGCAGCCAACAACCAGAATGTTGCCGGGCTTCAGATGTGCCTTTTCTCCAAGTTCTTCAACGACAGCCTTTGTTTGCTGATATATTATCTCGTTCATTTTCTTATTCAAAACCTCCGATAACCGCTTTAATCTGTGCGTTCACGATTTTACTCAAGGCATCCAAAGCCGATATTCGCCTTTCTCCTTTGCTTCTTTTACTTATAGTATAGCAAAGTTCCGGGAGGAGATCAAGTAGCCCAGGTTGATGTTTTGTTCCCATATAGTCATCAATTCTTCCCAGCTTCCGCTTGAGCCTTCCTTGCATCTGCGGGATATTCATACAGTTTTTCACCACGATTTCGAATAATTCGCACCGGTTGGATTTGCCCAGTTCTTTCTCCTAAGCGGCAGGCCGGAGGCTCGCATTTTCTCGGGTGTACCAAAAGAAACGACAACTTCCGGTCGGAAATTGTCGTTTCTTTTGTCTGTGATTGACGATTTCAAAATGAATGGTATAATGACATTTAGAAAGCAGAAACTGAGCTGAACCGCAGGAGAGATTAAAATGAACGAACAGGAACAAAAATTCAGGCAAATGACCGAGCCGCCGGTGCATCGGCTCATCTGCAAGCTGGCCATTCCCTGCATCATCAGCATGCTGGTAACCTCCTTTTACAACATGGCAGACACCTTCTTCGTCGGCATGCTGAAAAGCAACGCTGCTACCGGTGCTGTCGGCGTGGTTTTTTCCATGATGGCCATTATTCAGGCAGTTGGATTTTTCTTCGGTCACGGCAGCGGAAACTATATTTCGCGGGAGCTTGGTAAGAAGAACTATGATGAAGCCAGCACCATGGCCGCCACAGGCTTTTACGCCGCTTTGTCCGCCGGTGTGCTGATCTGCGTTTTCGGACAGATCTTTCTGGAGCCTCTGGCGTATCTGCTTGGCTCCACCGATACCATTCTCCCCTACACCAAAGATTACCTGCGGGTGATTTTGCTGGGCGCTCCGTGGATGACCGCATCTCTGGTTCTGAATAACCAGCTTCGCTATCAGGGCAATGCCATGTACGCAATGGTTGGAATTGTCAGCGGTGCTGTTTTGAACATCGGTCTGGATCCCCTACTGATCTTCACGTTCAATATGGGTGTTGCTGGCGCAGGATGGGCTACGATCATTAGTCAGTTCGTCAGCTTCTGTCTGCTTTACATTGGTGTCAGCCGAGGAAGCAATATCCATATCCACATTTCACAGGTTAAGTTTCAGCTGTTCTACTTCAAACATATCATCCAGGGCGGCCTGCCCTCACTGGCCCGTCAATGCCTGGCTTCTGTGGCTACCATCAGTCTCAACCACGCCGCAGCCCTGCTGAATGATGATGCCGTCATCGCCGCCATGGGTGTCGTTCAGCGAATCATGATGTTTGGCGCCTCGGCCATGATTGGATTTGGTCAGGGATTCCAGCCAGTGTGCGGCTTCAATTTTGGAGCAAAACTGTATCACCGTGTCAAAGAGGGCTTCTGGTTCTGCGTCAAAAGTTCTTTTGTTTTCCTGATCGCAGTCAGTGCCCTCATGTTCGTCTTTGCCCCCGATCTGGTCAGGTTGTTCCGGGATGACCCAGCTGTCGTAGCATGCGGAGCTACAGCGCTGCGCTTCCAGTGCATCAGCTTCCCCGCCCAAAGCTGGATCGTTATGAGCAACATGATGGAACAATCCATCGGACGAACGGTACCGGCTACATTCCTTGCAGCAGCGCGGCAGGGTGTTTTCTTCATACCGGTTGTATGGATCCTGTTTGCTGCCTTTGGCTTGGTGGGCATCCAGATGGCACAGGCCGTCTCCGATCTGTTAACACTCCTGTGTGCCATTCCAATCCACATCCATGTCATGCGAACCCTTGTTCCGAAAAATCAATAGAGATCAAAATAACGCGTACCGCTTCAAAACCGGTACGCGTTTTTGATAAATGTAAAACATGGTTGAACCATTCTTGTGCATTAGCAGTATTATGCAGACAATTTCTGGAACAACGTTGCGGCCCATTGCAGCCACCCGGGTACGGTCTTATCCAGCAGCAGAGAAACCGTCTCCCGGTCAGCATTCAGCGATTGATAGACACTGCCTGCCGCCTCACTGTTCCCAATCGCGATAGCTCCCCGGGCAACATCACCGCAGGCTGCATAGTTGCCAATAGCCAACGCGCCTACCGCAAACTGTCCAATAGCCAATGCTCCTACAGCAAAAATCCCCACACTGATCGCTCCAACCGCAATAACGCCCAATGCAACGGCGCCTGCCGCCAGGATTCCCAGCGCCATGGCAGCACAGCTCAGCACTCCAACCGCAACGGAACCCAGCGAAATGATTCCAAGAGCAAGCACGCCCACGGAAACGATTCCTTTTGCCGCAAGACCAATGGCGAAAACTCCCTTCGCCGTTCTTCCTAAACCAATGTTGATATGCCACAGCGGAAGATTTCCGATCATCCTCTTGCTTTTCCGCTCAAAATACAGATCCCGCAATCCGATACGGCGCTGCTGCGCCTGTGGAGCCTCCACTTCCTCGTTCAACAGATAATCCATGGAGCAGTGATAGAGTTTCCCCAACCGCAAGAGTTTCTCCGTTTCAGGATAGGCCAGATCCGACTCCCAACGGCTCACCGCCTGCCGGGATACGCCCAAGAGCTGTGCCAACTGCTCCTGTGTGTAGTTCTGTTCTCTTCTCAGCTTTGCCAGCTTTTCGCCCAATGTCATCGTATCTCTCCTTCACTTTTTAGGCTGGTTCAATCGTAACACATACCGTTCAAAAAGGCCACCAACCGTGGATTTCTTAATGTAACGTTTGAGTTGCACAAGTTTTTTCTTGCTTTTTTTCACGAATGCACTATAATCATACCAGCATATTGGGAGGAAAGCAACATGTTTCATCTACTCTTAGCTGTCATATACATATCCTTTATCAGCCTTGGCTTGCCCGACGGTCTGCTGGGCGCGGCATGGCCCACCATGTACAGTGAACTGGGCGTTCCTGTTTCCTGTGCCGGCGTGATCTCCATGATCATCTGCGCCGGAACCATTCTGTCCAGCCTGATGAGTGATTGGCTCACACATAAGCTCGGCCCGGGCAAAGTCACTGCCATCAGCGTAGCCATGACCGCCATCGCGCTGTTCGGTTTCTCATTCAGTAATTCCTTCTGGATGCTGTGCCTGTGGGCCATCCCCTACGGTCTGGGCGCAGGCAGCGTGGACGCATCCCTGAACAACTACGTGGCTCTGCATTATGCCAGCCGACATATGAGCTGGCTGCACTGCATGTGGGGCATCGGTGCCTCAACAGGTCCATATATCATCGGTTTTGTTCTCTCCGGGGAACTGCATTGGAGTGTTGGTTACCAGCTTGTAGGTATCGCCCAGGTTATCCTGACGGCTGCATTATTCATCAGCCTGCCGATTTGGAAGGGCAGCGAAAAAACCGACGCAGTTCCAGAATCCCATCCTCTTTCTCCGTCTCAGGTCATGAAAATCCCCGGCGCAAAGGAAGTCATGATCACCTTTTTCTGCTACTGCGCTCTGGAACAGACTGCAGCCTTATGGTCTGGTTCTTACCTGACACTCCATGCTGGACTCTCCGAGGAGGATGCAGCTTCCTTCGCAAGTCTCTTCTTCCTCGGAATGACCGTTGGACGTGCCGCCAGCGGCTTTGTGACTATGAAACTGAATGACACACAGATGATTCGCCTTGGTACCGGCATCATTGCTGTAGGCATTTTGACCTTACTCCTCCCTATGGGGCAGCTTGGCTCAATGGCCGGTCTGCTTCTGGTTGGACTGGGCTGCGCCCCCATCTATCCCTGTGTCATTCACTCCACGCCGGAGCATTTCGGTGCGGACAAGTCTCAGGCGCTCATTGGCATCCAGATGGCCAGCGCATATGTTGGCACCGCCCTGATGCCGCCTCTGTTCGGCCTGATTGCGAATCACATCAGCATTTCCCTGCTGGGACTGTACCTTCTGATCATTCTGGTCATTATGGCTCTAACCCACGAGCGCATGGTTCGCAAATGCAAGCGGATATAATTGTTCCGGAGCTGTGTAAACAGCTCCGGAATTTTACAGAGAGGCTAGTCGTCCCCTCATGCGCAAATTAGGATAAAAAAGTCCGAACGCTTTGCATTCGGACTTTTTCTGTAAACACCATACGTCAAAGCTGTCTTGTTTTGGGGTTCGAACCCTCTCGCTTTTTATAATCATCCCCGAAGGGGATACCACCAATTATTCATCAGCGAAGCGGCTTCATCATTCATTATTCATTAAGAAAATCCTGCCGAAATTCGACAGGATTTTCTTTTGGCGGAGATGGAGGGATTTGATTTACAATTTCATTCCTATGGAATGAAATTTATGGTGTTGCCGCCGTCCAGCCGGCGGCGAGCAACAGTACACAGGACTGCTGCACTGGATAGGTTCAAATCCCTTTTCACTTTGCCAAAATAAAACGCCGCCCGGAGGCGGCATTTTATTTTGGCGGAGATGGAGGGATTTGAACCCCCGCACGTCTTGCGACGCCTAGCGGATTTCGAATCCGCACCCTTCAGCCACTTGGGTACATCTCCAACTATTCGCAATGGGCACATTATACCAGTCAATTGACAAAAAATCAAGGCTGTTTTTTTGTCAATTCCATCACGATCTTCAGCTTTTCGCAAATCGCGTTATAGTTTTCCCGGCAATGGGGCCGCAGGCAGCCGGAACAATCCTTTAATCCATCTTTGGTGTAGCGAAAACTGCCTCCGCAGTTTTCGCCCAACGCATAAAGCGGACAGTAGCAGAACAAGCAACTGAATTTATCCGGATCTGCCCCGGCATGACAGGGAAAATATTCACAGTCCCGGTTCTGAAAAAAATCATAGGGCATTGGCACTCACCTCGTCATTATCATACTACCTCCACGACTCGATTGCAAGCAAAAAAGCAGCGCAGCCCGAAGGCTGCGCCAATTGGATAAGCCGCAGTGTCGATTTTACATCAATTCGTCGAAAAAGTCCGTCGAATCCTGCCTTTCCAAAACGCAGCGGACGTGTTATAATAAAGTCCAAGGGTATTCCGCAGGCGGCTCCACCGCAAACTCCAGATTTTCCCCGGTAGCCGGATGACGGAACACAAGCCGATGCGACCATAACGCAATCTCACATCCATCATCGTTCAGGCTGTATTTCCGGTCTCCGACCAGCGGCAGTCCCCGGCTTGAGAACTGAGCCCGAATTTGATGCGTACGGCCGGTAATCAGATGAATCGACACTTTCGACAATCCGCTGTTTTCTCCCAGAAGCCGATATTCCAGAACCGCCTCCTGGACTCCTTTGGCCTTTTCCGTCACCACATAAGTCTTGCGCTCCTGTTTATCACGGAGCAGAAGATCCACATAGGTTCCCGCTTCGGCAGCAGGCTTACCGTGGACAACCGCTAAGTAGTCCTTGTCAAATTCCCCTTCCCGAATCTGCCGGGATAGTTCCGACGCAGCCTGCGCGTTTCTGGCCAGCACCATCAGCCCGGAAACCACTCGATCCAGCCGATGCACGGTTCTGACATCAGCTTTTGAATCTCCCAGTGCCTCTCTCACTAAACTTGGCATGCCGCCGGGCTCATCGGTGGACAGCACGCGCGGTGGCTTGATGCATACAACGATATCCGCATCCTGAAATACTATTTCCATAGTTTGATAACCTCACACTTTTTTCTTATCCTATCAAACCCGCAGCCATTTTGCAAGGAGGACTTTACATGAAGATCGTTGTTTTGGATGGTAACGCCCTGAACCCCGGCGACCTGAGCTGGGACTGCCTGAAACAATTCGGAGAAGTAACCGTCTATGATCGCACCCCCGAACAGAGCATGATCATTTCGCGGATCGGTCAAGCGGACATCATAACAACCAACAAAGTCCCCATTGATGCTGCCGTGCTGGATGCCTGCCCCTCCGTGAAGCTGATCTGCTGCCTGTCCACAGGATACAACGTTGTGGATATCCATGCTGCCAAAAAGCGCGGCATTCCGGTGTGCAACGTGCCCGCTTACAGCACCGCCGCCGTGTCACAGTTTACCTTCGCCCTACTGTTGGAGTTATGCCATCGGATTGGACACCATGACGAAGCTGTTCACGGAGGCAGATGGGCCGCCTGCCCCGACTTCTGTTTCTGGGATACCCCGCAGATGGAACTGGCTGGAAAAACCATTGGAATTATCGGCTTTGGCCGGATCGGCCGGGCCGTAGGCCGAATTGCCCGCGCCATGGGCATGGAGGTGCTGGCATACAGCCGCAGCATCTCGCCCGAGGGTAAAGAAATCGGTACTTACGTGGATCTGGACACCCTGCTTCGCCAATCTGATATTGTGTCCCTCCACTGTCCTCTGTTTCCTGAAACGGAAGGTCTCATTAACGCGGAAGCCATTGAAAAGATGAAAAACGGCGCAATCCTTCTGAACACCTCCCGCGGCCCTGTAATTGATGAAACTGCCGTCGCAAATGCACTGCACACCGGCAAGCTCCGGGGAGCCGCCATGGATGTGGTTTCAGAGGAGCCCATTAACCCAAACAACCCCCTGCTTACCGCGCCAAACTGTATTCTTACACCCCACATGGCATGGGCTCCTGTTGAGACCCGGCAGAGGATCCTGGATACAACCATTCAGAGCATTAACGGTTTCCTGACCGGCACCCCTGTTAACGTCGTCAATCCATAAATGCACTTCCATTCTCGCTTTCCGAGAGTAATTTTCGGTTTATGGGCTGGTTTTTTCTCCTCAGCTTTTTCAGCGGCAAGGAATATATTCTTGACGAGTCCCAGATTACCAAGCAGCTCATTCCCACCGAAGATCCTGAGGAGGGCACATCGTACGATCGCTTCACCGCCAAGTACGGATACGAGTTCAGGCATTTAAATTTATCGGTCGTCCATTACGAGCTCAGTGAAACCGATGAAATGGTTCCTATTCGCACCTTCACTACTGCGCAGTTAGCCGAAGCAGATCGTATGGCAGCCAGCGCACTCCTGCTCTATATGCTTTTATATCTCCTGCCGGTTTCCGTCATTAGCATTGTTTATATAATTTTTCGAAAAAAGAAATCATAATCATCTGCAAGATGTACTCCCCTATTCAAAACACACCTTGCAGATAAAGGCCGAGGTCTGCTGCGATTCGCAGCAGACCTCCTTTTCTTGATAAAACGATTTCTTACTTCTCACGATATTGCACGTATGCTTTTACGTCACTGATTGTACTGGAAGCAGTTACCTCAGTTGTGGACTCCAGCCCTGTTGTAACTTTTTGGTACTGATAAATCTTCTGGTAATCGGTATAGGTGCTGGTGTAATAGTCAAACCGGAACCACCGGGTAGAGCCCTGACAGTCTGCATATGCGGTTCTCTCCGGAATAATGTAGTTTGTAATGCTCAAACTGTTGCAATAGTATTTATCCGAACTATAATTACCGTTCGTGGACGTAAACGCGCCAAAATACTTGTACAGGAAGCTATTATCCGGGCCGTAGCCATACTTGTTATAAATCGCTCTCTGAGATGTACCATTGGCGTTGCTGCAGCTGTACATCCAGTGCCAGTAAACATAGCCAGCCCATTTATTACTAACCACACGCTTCGTGCTGCCGTTATCGGAAGCAGTATACGCCGACTTTGCAAAAGACGTATAAATCCAATGAGACGTGTCGAACCCGCTCGGGAAAGACGCATAATTTACCGACCCCGTACCGGTCTGATTCCAGTAGCTTCCGGTCTGCGTCCATCCACTGATCGAGGAACTGGTCGACTCCTGCGTTTCCGTCTTCGTATAGGTCCACTTCTTGTTGACGATTTGGGCATCACTCGGCGCGGAAGATGCCAGCACCCAGTTGGACAAAGGTTTCAATTCCCAATGTGCATATAGCGTTTGCGCAGAGGTGGTACTTACAGAGCTGGCAGCGCTAACTTTTGTGCCACCGCTGGATGCCGTATACCAACCAGTGAAATTATAATAGTCTCTGGTCGCCGTAGGCAGGGCACCGTAGGGAGAACCGTAGGTAACCGTCTTGTTGGTTGCAGATGCGCTGCCACCGTTGGCATTAAAGGTTACGGTATATTTATTGGCAGTCCACTGGGCATAAAGTGTATGCGCACTGGCGTTGCTTACAACCGTAGAAGCAGTCACCGCAGTACCGCCGCTCTTCGCCGTAAACCAGCCATTAAAGGTGTAACCCGTTCTGGTTGGAGTTGGCAGCGTGCCATAAGCCGCACCGTTGTAAACTGTCAAAGACGAACTGCTGACAGAGCCCCCATTGGCATCCAGCGTCACTTGTACAGCCTGCTTTCCCTTGCTGACACACAGGGTAATGGTACTGCCCATAATCTGACTGCTTCCCGCCTGGGGAGACTGGCTGATGACCTTTCCTGCTGCCACGGTAAGGCTGTATTCCTCTGTGATCTTCACAGAGAATCCCTGCTGTTTCAGTACCGCCTCAGCATCTGCCTTGGACTTTCCAACCACATTCGTGACCTGAACCGTAGGCTTTCCGCTGCTTACGCCGATCTGAATGGTGCTCCCCTCCGCAAGCTCCGTACCTGCCGTCACATTTTGCGTGATGACACTGCCTTCCGGCACTGTGTCGTCTTTTGAATAATGCGCTTCCACTACGAAGTTCAGCTTATCCAGAATAGATCTGGCCTCACTCTCCGTCTTGCCGGTTACATCCGGAACGGAATGTATGATCACTTTTTTACCCAGACTAACAGTAATCGTAACCGAAGATCCCGCATCTAATTCCGTTTCAGGCTCCGGGTTCTGAGCGATAACCAGGCCTGCAGCAACCGAATCGCTATAATCCTCGTTTACCTCCACCACGAAGCTTTGACGTTCCAACAACGAAACCGCGTCATTCTCATACATACCGACGACTTTGATCATGACAGCCTTCTCCGGAACTGTCTGCCCCGGTTCGGTAATGTCATTGGGATTTGTTCCGTCTGTCGTTCCTGCAGCCTCAGTGGTGCCAACCGGCTCCGTTGTCTCATCCTGCGGTGTCGGATTGCCGCCGCAGGAATGAAGCAGCAGCAAAATCAGAACGATCACCGCCACAATGCCCGCCGCAATCGCGATCCATTTTCCGACACTCTTTTTCTTAGGCTTATTCTCTTCGGGAGGCTGCGGCTGCGCAGCAGTCTGGCGGGGAATATACTCTGTTTTATCCTCACGGATGTACTCTGTAGGCTCATCCTCAACCTGCTGCTTTGCCGCTCTGGACGCAAAGATATTAACCGTACCCTCGGCGTCCTCTGCCTTGATTTTTTCTGTTGGCTCTTCGGCAGCCGCTACCGTCCCTGCGGCCGCCACACCAGCCACTGCCTCCGCGGCAATGGGTGAAACAGGAGTAACTACACCCTTCTGCAGCGCACGCAGATCCGCCAGCATATCAGCAGCAGACGCATAACGTTCCTTGGGATCGTAGGCGCAGGCTTTCAAAACAATGCGTTTCAGCTCCGCACTGCCATGAACAGGCTCGGGCAATGGTTCACCGGAGAACCGACGGCGGCGAGCCTCATCCTCCAGACTGGTCGTTGGAACCTGAGGCGGGAGAGGCAGGAACGGTGTCCGGCGTTCATTCAGCATCCAATACAGCACCAAACCCAGAGAATATATGTCCGCGCCGGCACCGTAGGGCTGGTTGTTATATACCTCTGGAGCCATGTATTTATATGTGCCTACCTTGGTACCGCTGGTAGTGCGCTCCGCAGTTTTGGCAATGCCGAAATCACCCAGCTTGTAGTTGCCGTCCTTAGATACGAAAATGTTCTGCGGCTTAATGTCGCGGTGGACAATATTGCGGCTCTTGCATAACACCAGCGCATTGCAGATGTCTATGCCCAGCTTAATTGTTTGCTCCTCACTGATCTCTTTCCCCAGAACCTTCGTTAAGGCAGTCAACAGTTCCATTTTGATATAAATATCCCAGCCAATGCCATCGTCATGCTGTACATAGCGGAAATCATCACAGTAGACCACATTGGTATGGCCCTTCATTTCCACCATCAGAGAATATTCCTTAACAATATCCTCAAGGTAACTGTTGAAGCGAGCAGTAATACTTGCATCGTCATAACCGTCGTTGTACAGCTCCTCAATATCGCTTTTGCTCTGGGGAATAGAAATAACCTTCAGTGCCGCGCTTTCGATATTACCAAATGTATTTCTCTGAATCTCGTATACCGAGCCAAAGCTGCCGTTGCCGATCACGCGGACAACCTCCCAGCCCGGCCAGGTAACCTGTTTATTATCCGGCATATTTTCGCCTCCTGATATTCTTATTGCTTAGAAAATAACGATCCAACCAGTTTTTCCGCCATATGTCACCTTGCCCCACAGCCAATAGGTACCGTCTGTGGAAGCAGAGGTATCCCACCAAACTTCCGTGATCGTAACAGTCTTGTTCTTCGGGATCGACAGCAGAGAGCTGTAAGATGTTCCATGCCCCGCCCGCAGGTAATTGGATGCGGTGGTCGTTTTCGTAAGCGAGAGCGTATAGGTGTAATCCGCGTAATACTTGGTGCCATTGTAAGTGATATACGCTCTTGCTACCACCTTGCCCGGCTGCGTGATTCGCAGTTGACTGGAGGTAACCGTCGCCGTACCACTGACGATCTCCCATGTAACGCTTGAACCGGTATTCGCTGTCGCCGTAGGCAGCGACACCTTCCAGTAAGGCTTTGTTGTACCGGAGTAATGATAATCCTCAGTATACACATCCCGCGTCTCAGAACCGCTGTACGAGCTCAGAGTGACCGCAGGCTTTGTTACTGTCACCGTAAAACTCTCCGTCACGGATGTACTGCCTGCTGTTACCGTCATGGTGATCGTAGCACTGCCTGCAGCAATCGCGGTGACGGTATAGCTGCTACCGCTGGCTGCCACAGTCGCCACCGCAGTGTTGCTGGACTTCCATGTTACCGTAGCGGAGCTCGGCGTAAACGAGGGTCTTGTCTGTGTTTTTGTATCGCCAACAAACATGGACATGTCTGAGATGACACCAACGGAAGGCTTGGATACCGTAATGGTACAGGTGGCTGTTTTGCTTCCTGACGCGGTGGTCACTGTAATCACAGCCGTACCGGGGGCAACTGCCGTTACAAGGCCGTTGGCGGACACCGTTGCAACAGACGTATTGCCGGATTTCCATGTAACGGTTTTATCTGTCGCGTTGCTGGGAGCAATCGTCGCGGAGAGCTGAGTAGTCTCACCGATCTGAAGCGTTGCGCTGTTCTTATTCAACGTCACGCCGGTCGGCAGAATAATCTCTACACCCTTGCTAACCGTAATGGTAATCTCGGTGCCGGCATACTGTGCGGTACCCGCATTTGGCGACTGGCTAATGACATAGCCGCTGGCCACTGTGGAACTGTACGCCTGAATCACCTTTACCTTAAAGCCCTGTGCTTCAAGAGATGACTGTGCCGCAGCCTGGGTCTTGCCAACAACATCATTGACCGAAATCGTGGGCTTGCCGCTGGAGATCGTCAGTATGATGGTACTTCCCTCTTCCAGCTCAGTGCCTTCCTTGATGCTTTGCTTGATTACATTGCCCTCAGCAACTGTGTCATCCTTAGAGTAGCTGGTTTGTACAATAAAGTTCAGCTTTGTCAGAACAGTTTTCGCCGTACTTTCACTCTTCCCGACCACATTGGGTACCGTATGGGTCACCGGAGCCGGCGGTTCGGTCACCGGAGGTTCCGTTACAGGCGGCTCCGTTATGGGCGGTTCGGTTACAGGCGGCTCTGTGACGGCGGGTTCTGTTACGGCAGGCTCCGTTACATCCGGTTCTGTAATCTCAGACGAAGGTTCTGTGGACTCCTCAGAAGGATTCGAGATCTCTGTCTGACCGGGAGCGGAGGTTGTTCCACTGTCAGGAGTATGGTCACCGCCACAGGAATGAAGCAACAGCAAGATCAATACGATCACCGCTGCCACCCCCGCAATCAGAACGATCCACTTCCAAGCCTTTTTTCTCGGCTTTTCCACAGGAGCTTCCGGAGGCGGCACTACCGCCGCCCGGGGAATGTACTCGGTTTTATCCTCCCGGGCGTACTCCGTCGGTTCATCCGCCACCGGTGCCGCCACAGGCCGGGAACTGAAAATATTGACCGTTCCCTCATCTGTATCTACCGTGATTTTTTCCGTAGGCTCCTCAGCCGCTGAAACCACAGCCGCCCGACCAGGAGCATCCACAGGAATGGCTGCCGCGCCTTTTTTCACCTTTTTCAAATCGGACAGCATTTCGGCAGCCGTTGCATAGCGATCCTTCATATCAAAGGCGCACGCCTTCAACACAATTCGCTTCAGTTCCTCGCTGCCGTGAGCCGGTGCAGGGATCTCATCTCCTCTGAAGCGGCGCAGACGCGCTTCGTCTTCCATGCTGGGCGTGGGGATCTGGGGTGGCATCGGGAGGAACGGAGTGCGTTTCTCGTTAAGCAGCCAGTACAGAACCAAGCCAAGAGAATAAATATCTGAAGCCAAGTTGTAAGGCTGATTGTTATAGACCTCCGGAGCCATATACTTATATGTACCCACCTTCGTGCCGCCGGTGGTACGCTCAACTGTCTTAGCAATGCCAAAGTCACCCAGCTTAAAATTACCATCATCGGACACAAAAATATTCTGAGGCTTGATATCACGGTGAATGATATTCCGCTCCTTGCACAGCACAAGGGCATTACAGATATCGATGCCAAGCTGGATGATCTGCTCCTCAGTCGCCGCAAAATGGAGATTCTTCA
Organism: uncultured Clostridia bacterium; assembly: GCA_947367115.1. Taxonomy (GTDB): domain Bacteria; phylum Bacillota; class Clostridia; order Oscillospirales; family Oscillospiraceae; genus Faecousia. The sequence continues at coordinate 26,526 of CANBCW010000011.1, forward strand.
TAAGAGGATTCAACAACTCCATCTTAATAAAGATATCCCAGCCGATTCCATCATCATGCTGGACATAGCGAACATCGTCGCAGTAGACCACATTGGTGTGGCCTTTCATCTTCGCCATCAGGGAATATTCGTGAACAATGTCCTGCAGATACCCCTTAAAGTGCTGGGTAATACTGGGGTCATCGTAGCCCTGTACGCGAAAATCTTCAATTTCATCCGAATTATTCGGAATAGAAATCACCTTCAGAGCGGCCTTCTCCACCTCTCCGAAAACATCACGCCGAATTTCATAAACGCCGCCAAAGCTGCCGCTGCCGATCTTCCGAACGACCTCCCAGCCCGGCCATGTTACCTTTTTCTCGTCCATATTCTTCCCCTTATTCCGTGATTCTGCAAACAACCACCGTAATATTATCCCGACCGCCTTTATCCAGCGCCGCACGGATCAAAGCGTTAGCGCAGGCCTCGGCATCCGCTGACCGATGCATCAAATCGGATATCTCAAAATTCGACAGCATATCGGTCAAGCCGTCACTGCACAGTAAATACCAATCTCCTGTCCGAAGCTCTCCCTTTGCGATACTGGGTTCAATACGGATTTCCTCCGGATTCAAGCCCAGATGCTGCGTCAAACGAGGACGCTGATCTGTGATGCCGCGTTCCTTCAATATCTCACGGTCTGTATGATCCTTGCTCAACTGCAAGAATTCACCGGAACGAAGCCGATAGGCTCGGCTGTCGCCCAGATTGCAGATATAAACCTGCCGCGGACTGAACAGTGCCAGAACGGCGGTAGATCCCATTCGATCTGTACCCAGGTTTTGCGCCGCGTCAAACACTGCCTGATTCATTGCATCACAGGCATTTTCCAGGAACTGCTTTTCCGGAATAATGTATTCTTCCAGCCTTTTGGCTTCGGTTTTCATCGTCTGTGCCGCGGTAAATGCAGCAACTTCACCATGATCTTCTCCGCCCATACCATCAAAGATGCCGCAGCAAAAAATTTTCTCAAGCTGTTTGCGCAAAAACACTGGCCGCTTCATTCCCCGGTTCTCAACCGGAAGGCACCGGCCATCGAAATAGAAATTATCCTCATTATTGGCACGGATCTTTCCAATGCTGCATCCGCAGGCAGCTTCAATCGTATAAGTCATGATATCCGCCCCATTCTTACCCACGCAGCTTACCAAGAAGCTTTTTCATCCATCTCTGTTCCGCACATACGCAGATCACAGTCGCGTTATCCTTGCCTCCGGCCGCAAGCGCCGCCTCCAGTAACCGATGCGTGATCGACTCCGAATTCTTTTCGCTGCGAAGTATTTCAATCATCTCAGGCGGCTGCACCATATCCGTAATGCCATCGCTGCAGATCAGAAAGATGTCTCCGGGGAGCAGCTTCCCCTCCGCACAGTAAGGTTCTATCGCAATTTCATCCGGGAACATCCCAATGTTCTGGGTCAATCGGAATTTCTTCCTTGGGTCTGCCGGACGGCCGGTTACCGCCTCATATGTCGCACGCTCTGTGTGCTCCTGATGGATCTGTGAAAGCATTCCATCCCGATACAGGAAGATTGGGCTATCCCCAATATTGCAGAGCGTGAATGTATTCTTGTAAAAATAAAGCATGGAAGCAGTTGTACCCATACGGCTTCCGTCGTGATTTCGCATTTCCTGACATACCGCCAGATTGGCCTCATCGCACAACCGGAGCAGCCGTTCTGTGGGATTGGAAGCAGATCCTTCACAGATGGACTGAGCCAGCTCAGCCATCAAAAAGGATGCGCGCTCACCGGCAGAATAACCTCCCATGCCGTCAAATACGCCAAAAAGCAGAGGTGCCTTGGTGTCGCAGTGCTGTGTCAGAATATACGCGTCTTGTTTTTCCTCAGGCAAGATTGTCCCGCAAAAAAACAGGTTATCCTCATTTTTTTTGCGAACATTGCCAAGATGACTGCGGGCAGAAGCGTTTAATCGCAACACGACCCCCTCCTGTCAATTTACAATTTTCCTTATCCGTTCAGCCGCTTTGCCCGACTGATGGCACGGTTCCGGGCTTTTTCGTATTCCGCTGCAGCCCATCGCAGATCCTTGACCTGCTCTTCCAGATCGCGAACTAATTTCCCTGATACGGAATACCCGCTGTCCAGCTGATTCCATTCCTGCAGCATTTGCTGGTAATCCGCTCCGCTCCATTGACTGCCCAGATTGGTCAGTTCTTCCTTGATCCGCCGCATTCGCCTGCGTTGTTCTGTAATGTATCGTTCAATGGAGTCCGCTGCGCCGCGCAGCTCATCGTAATTTACATCGATTGATGCCATGTGTTCCTCACCTGTCATTTAAATTCCGCGGCAGCCGCGCTGCGCGTAGTCTCTGCCCGCTCATAGTACCCAGCAACCGTGTTGTCCAGAAACTGCGCCAGCTGCTCCACAGATTGATAACGGTCATCTTTATACCGGGATTTGATGCTCCTCAGAGAACGCACAGCCTTTTCACCGTTCTTTCCTTTCCAATTGCGGGACAGCCGGGAAATGGCACTGTCCACATTGGAAAAGGAATCATGGATCATCCGGTTTTCTCCTCTAACCTGCTCAGATGCGTGATGAACAGCAGCTGTGTTGACTTTGATTGCCATTGTTTACACCACCTGACGTTAAATAAAGTGGATTCTTTGTGGAGGAACGGTGGCCTTCGTTTGCTCGATGTTTTTTGCTGTTGTTCGAAATTCCTTCGCCACATTATTCAGGCACGACGCACAGTATTCACTGCCAATGCCGCGAAAATCCGAACGGATGCCACCGGAAATGCGCTCCATGGCGCTGATGATCTCCTGCAATTCGTTGACGATCTGTTTCAGTTCTATGTTCAAATTCTGCTCCATCCGTGTCACCCCTTACAGTCGGGACGCAATACTACGCTCAACCGTTTCAAAATCAGAAGCGGTATCTTTCAAATAGACAATGCACTGACATATTTTCGTATTGCCTTTCTGTAATACATCCGCAGCCTTGACCAGCGGCGTACCGGACGCGTCGCTTAAAGAAACCAGGCGTTGCCGCAGCAAGTCTACACGCTTGGAAAGCGCGCCTAGCTGATCCGCATACTCACGCAGTGCGTCCGTATTAACCCGAACTTCATTTTTACTCATCTTATCACCAGAACTTCCTCTCTGCCGGAGTCCGCGGACTCCGGCAGCGTGCTATCACAGACAATCAACGATTGGTTCCGCAATGGGGGCAGAACCGCATGGAATTATCAAACTGCTTAGCGCAGTTGCGGCAAAACACAACATTACCACCTGCGGTGGGTGTCACGGCAGTCGCCACTCCGGCCGCAGGCCGCGCAGCCGCTGCCACAGGTCTGACCGGAGCACTTCCAATCTTCTTGAGAATCACAATGGCCAACACGATCAATGCCAGCAGCAAAACAATCACAATCCCCAGTCCAACATAAATTCCTACAAACTCAGGATACATAATGCAACATCCTCTCACTGTGTAATTTCAAATATAAAGGTTTCATTCGCCAGACGAATACGATCACCATGAACGATCTCTGTCCGCGTATTTGCAGGGATCTCCTGATCATTCACAAAAGTTCCATTCGTAGAGCCCATATCCGTGATGAAATAGTGTTCATCGCTGGATTCAATCGTGGCATGACTGCGGCTGACCGTTTTGATCTCTGGCATACTGTACTCATTATTCTGCACAGACTTTCCGATTCGGAAGTGCGGGCAGTCCAGGAACACACGTTCCCCCGTCCGCTCCCGGAACAGGCAGGAACCCCCAGTCTTTGCAGACTGAGCTACAGCAGCCTCACAATCATCGCCGTCCAGTTCCACCAGCGCACAGCCGCATTCCGTGCAAAACGCAGCCGCATGTTTGATCGAGCCACAGCCGGGACACCGCTTGGGGCGGTGAGAACGCATGATCTGCTCCTTTAGTCCATTCACGTACTGCTCCAGCTCAAAGGTCGAAAAGCTGGCTCCCCGATTCAGCAGTTCAATAAACTCACTGACGAAACTCAAATCCTCACCGGGGTCAAAGACGCAGAACTGCATCATCCCCTGAAGCATCTGACGCAGCTCGGTACCGCAGTCAAAAAACGTCAAAGGAACGTAGATAAACGTAAGCTTTTGGGTTTGAGGCTCGACATAAACATAGGCCGGATCCAGCCATACCGCCGCTTCGTTGAACACAGCATCCTTCAGCCCCTGTAAGTTCTCCAGAATATCGATCAAAGCTGACGCAAACCGCTCCTTGTTCATCGGCACCGCCAAATGCTCAATCAGCGGAATATAGCCGCTCAGATCATATACCAGCTGGAACCCTGCTCCCTTTTTCAACACCGTCACAGGTACAAGTCCGGATACCTCATTGCCATTGATGGCATAAAGCTCGCGTTCGCAGATCTGTTGTCCCTTTTGACTTTTGACAATCAACTGTGGGATTCCCTTGTTTACCTTAAATTTTGTATTGCCCATCTGGAAACCTCTGTCTTTCAATTGTCCATTTCTTTGATGCGGGGGATAAATTCCGGGTCAAACTTGCTGATCAGCTCTTTCTGGATCGTATTGACCCGATCATGCTTCACGGAAGACAGCTTTACGTCCATCAGATCCGCGTACGAACGCATGTCATAATACAGAACCAGCGGAACAATGACTGAGGAATACTGATGAGAACTGGAATATACCATATATTCATCCTGAAAATTCCGAACCGTCAGTTCCTTATCGACAATCGCAATCAGCTTTTCTTCCTCGTAAATGCACAGGTACAGCCCCTTCTTACCAAAACCAACTTCATACAGGTAATACGTTGTGCCGCCAATCGTCAGGAACGTATAAGCGTAGGACTGCAAAAATCCCTTCATTCTCTTGTTCTGTGTCATGATCTTCCCTTGCAGCTGCCCCTTCATGAACAGCTTGAAGCTGTGCTTTTCGAGCAAGGAATCTCCAAACCGCAGATCGTCAGGATTGTAATATAGGTGCTGATCCTCCTGATCGGGATATTCCAAATAAATATTGAACGCGCCCTTTTCAAAGGGGGCCTTTGCAACGCAAACGCACTTCCCTTTACAGTCGGCGATCCACACCATATCAAAATTGGTTCTAACCTGTGAAATTGAGAAAATCATAAATGGGCTCCTTATTCGGAATCAGAAACATAAACCGCACACACAGCAACCTGCTTCCCATCCTTTGACTTCGCGGTAATCGTGGCAGAACCGGAGCTTACAGCCTTCACAATGCCATTGGATACCGTGACGACAGCAGAATCGGAAGTTGTCCATGTGAAATCCGCTTCAGAATAACCATCCGGATAGGTTATATCAATTGTTTCCGTATCGCCTACATTCAGGTTGAGATAGAACGAGGAAATAGAAACACCGCTGGAGCCGGAACCACCGGAACCCGTAGTCTCATCGGTTGTCCCACTCTGTGACCCCTGTATATCTTCCGGGCGTTTCGCGATTGTCTCCGCATCTTCCCACAAAATATACGTCTTTTCCGGGAGAATATCAAAGGACGCTGCCTGTTTCTTTCCGATAATGTTCACCTTAAACTTGAAATTCAGCTTATTGGCCAAGGTCTTATTATCATAACCAATCGAGAGTTTCACAATTGGCGCATATCCCTTTATTCCGTATTTAAATGTTGTCGATCGGTGAATCTCCAACGCTTCATCCGTTTCCGTATAAGTTGTATCGAGGCTGATCCCCACGCTTCCCTCGATCAAAATACCGGCGGTAACCTTAACATCAATGATCTTGATACCGGCAATCTTAATCATTGCCTGGATGCCAGTTCCCGCCTCAAAGGATGCGGATACTGCCACACTGAGGCTTGCGTCCTTCGTAGTCGTCTTCTTGGACTTGCCGTTCTTAAACTCCGTCTTGCAGTTGTTGGAAACCTCAGCCTTGATGGCCAGCTCACCGTTGACCTCCATGTACAGGATCAGTTTCACTTCTACAGTACCGATGCCGCCAATGGAAACCGGCACAGAGCAGATCGACAGTTCCTCAGTAATCGATCCCTTCAAGCTCAAGCCAAGTTCAACCGCGCAATTTGTTTCCAGGGTAAACTTTTCAATACCAGTGGGGATACCGGTATCCACGCCCAGAATTTTCTGTGTTTTCAGCTTCAGCTCCGGAACCAGATACAGATCCTTGATAGAAACCGTTCCGGTAACCTCATATCCCCCCTTAAACATATTGGTAATATTGGGCACCTTCTCGGTTCCATCGGCATTCTGATACTTGCTCAGTTCCTCTTTCAGCTGCTCAGCGCTGATAATACCGTCCTTGTATTCCTGAATGGCCTGCTCGTTGCTGTACGCGTCTTTTCCGAAGAGGGTCTTATCCGGGAACACGGAGGTTTTGTTGAACAACTCTCCCAAACCGGGACTGGCCGTTCCGGCGTTTTCACCGGTCAGAAGCTGTGACATCGTTGCGGATGCCTCACCAAACGCGGGTGTAAAGCCCACGGTGCCCTTTGTAAAGTTGACCGACACAGTAAAGGACAGTCCAGTCTTGTCGCTGGCCACCGGCGTAACGTTCGCGTTGGATTTCCCGGAGCCGCTTAACAGCTTGACACCATAGCTGCCTTCTCCGCCTGAAACATTTCCCGCACCGGATGTAACAATGGTCACGCCATCAGAAGGAACAATATCCTCCAGCTCGGGAACGACCACATCCGCGTACTCTACTTCATCAAACACCTCGTGCAGCTCAGGCGTAACCGTCTGGACAGTGTATGTACCATCTCCGTTATCCGAAACAGATTCTACTTTGATCGCCACACCATTGGTGTCATCCTTGGTGGCAGGCGCAATCAGAACATCTCCGACCTGCGGCACCATTTCACTGATCACATATTCATCATCACTCACGCGAGAGATGTTATCTTCTTCTCTTAAATCGGTCACCTGATCATTTATGACCGTATATTCAATGGGCTCGATCTTCTCATTCAGATACGCAAACTGGGCATTGGACAGTATCGTCACGCACGCATCAGCAGTCGCCCAATCATTGAAATCAGTGGAGCTGTCTACAATACCGTTCTTAACGGCGTAATCCAGCGCCTTCTTTACATCGTTCTTGCCCTCATACCCGGAAATATCGGATCCAATGGCAAACACCGCCGTCGATACTACGAACTCCAGGTTTGCCGCACCATCCTTGTCCAAAGCACCGGACAGATTGGACAGTACGCCCCACTCATAGCTGGCCTGTACCGAAGTAAATGCTTCATCACTTTCCGTTACATCAGAAAAATAAGGCTTACTGCTGGTGTATTCGTCCAGGCCAAAGGACTGTGCCAGCATATCGATCCAGGCGATACGAGTAACACTATTCTCATCCTCAAAACGGAAATGTCCGTCAGAACAGCCTGAAAAAACGCCCAGAAGTGAAGCAACCAGAAGAATAACTGCTATAACTCTCTTCATATGGGTTCCCCCTCTATACTCCAAAAATGGTAGAATTCTATATTTGGCAGGTGAATGCGGGTCCCACACCCACCTGCCAAAACAGTCCAATTATTTAAACTGATTTGCGTTATTCTGAATAGCAGACTCGGTGGACTCGTAGCTCTGAGCAGTATTCACAAGGAATTTTGCATAGGACTCGACCACATTCTTGCACTCTTCAAAGCGAGGCTTCAGCGCATTCATCGCTGCACGAATATCGGTAGCAGCATCACTCTTCCAGGAAGCCTCCAGATCGTTCATGTTCTTGTTGATGTCGTTCAGCTTAGAATCCATGGTGCTGTTGATATCACGAACCTTCTGAGCGGTATCCAGCAGTACCTGAGTTGAAATCTTGATAGAATCAGACATATTTCTTCCTCCTTAGTTAGCCAGTTTTTTGGCTTCGGTGACAACAGTACTCTGGGTATCCCGATAAGCCTTCGCGCTCTTTCTCAGGAAATCTGCATAGTTCAGCATCAGCTGATACATCTTCTGCAGATCGTCCTTAAAGCCCGCGATCTGATTGGTGAACGCGGCGTTGTCAGCACCACTCCATGTAGATGCCATGTTACTGGTCTCGGTGTACAGCTGCTCATACTGCGTCTTGTAATCACCGGCCAGGCTCTCGATGCGTCCGGCAGCCGACTCCAGCTGCTCAGGGGTTACCTGAATGTTTCTTGCCATTTTTTTACCCTCCGTTTAATGATTATATTAACATCAGTTTCGAGCCATTACAAATATTCAGCTCATAAACCGACATGTTAATATCAAGAATTTTGCCGTCATCCCGGCGGCAGAGCACCGTGTCATCATCTGCCACAAAGCAGTGGTCGGACAGATCCGAAATTGCCTTCTTCAGCAGAGTCAGCACCTCACAAATGCTCAGATGCAGAGGCAGGAACATGTCAAAGGAACGGTCCAGCACAGGAACGAATACCTCTACCAAAACCTTATCCATATCAACACACCTCCTCAGAAGATTTTCCGGACAGCACCTTCAGACGTGCAGCCCGATTCTTGGAAATCAGATAGCCATACTCGTTGCCAATTTCCTCATAAAGATCGTTGGTCAGCTTACCAATCTTAAGCAGATACTGATCCGCGACACCGTCGCCGATCCACAATCCCTCCGCGCCTGCAATGTACCGCTTGTACCATTCCTCATAAGCAAAGCTATTGAGCTGTGCCAGCGATTCTATGATCACGAAGCGGAGCTTATAAATGCTCTCTGCTTTGGCAATCAGCAATCCGAGCTTTTCCTTTCCGTCATTGCTGAGACGCTCGAAAAGTTTTTTGATGCCGCAGATCACATAAACCCGCTCCTCGCATTCATCCAGTACGGAGGGATCCAATCCAGCATCCTTGTAGTCATTGTTGCGCTTGACCATTTCGGCAAACAGGTTCCGAACAAACTCCTCAAAGTCACCTGCCACCCGCTCACAGCCAGTGCCTTCATATGGCAGATACTGTTCCATATCCAGCACAACAGTCTTAACCGAGGCCGAAAGAACCTCAATCAAACCCGCCGCGAACTCTGCCGTATCCGCAGCATCCTGTGCCACGACAGGCAGCGCAACCTTGCTGCTCAGATTGACCGTAACGATTTCCAAAGAGTTCTTCGCAACACCTACAGGCACACTGACAGTACCATCCATTGCGGCGCGGACATAGTCCAAAGAAACCACCTTCGGCAGCACCGGGATACGCCGCGCATAGCTATGTGCATTTGCATTCAGATCCCGGCAGAACTCACGCAGGTATTCCTGCTGATCTGCGGTATCCGCGCAGTAGGCAGTCTGGAATTCATAAACACGATCCAGCGCCACAAGGCCGCGACCCTTACACTTGGTGGGGATCAGGCCATCGGTCTTACCAACTACCACAGGGTAATCCGTAGGATCATTAAGCTGCATGGTCAATACCATTTTGAAGTTCTGCTGGGTCTTGTAGCGCACATCATTGATACTGCTGGCAGATGCAGCAAAATAAATGCCATACTTCACACCGTCCCGCGTCAGCATAGTAAACGGCTCCAGCAGTTCCTCGGCCAGCTCCATAAATCCGGCAATATTATTCAATACTACCACAATATTGGGCACTGTTTTTCCGCTGCGGCGGCAATAACTGCTGTGGTCGCCGCCGAAGTCTGAGAAGAGGCTCTTTCTGCGATCCATTTCCTCCTGAAGCATTTTCAGAAGATTGACCAGCTTCTCCTCCTCGGAGGATGTGACCACACCGCCCACCTGAGGTGCTTTTTCGAATACCTTCAGTGTCTCGGAACCAAAGTCCATGATGTACAGGTTCAGCTCCTCGCTGCTGTGGTTTTTCAGCAGTGAATAACACAGAGATGTCAGGAAGGTTGTCTTACCGTTTCCGGTCGCACCGTAGACCAGGCAATTCCCCTCCTGTGTGAACGGCACGGTCAAAACACCCTGCTTCTGATTAAACGGATCATCAAACTCACCCACCACAGGGTTCAAAGCCATACCGGCGGAACGGAAACCGTACTTTTGCTCCAGCGCCTCAATATAGATCTTCTCAGCGATTGGCGGCAGCCACAGGGAGCGAACGGAAATATTCTCCTCTGCGGCCAGTGCGGAAAGATAGTTGACGATAGAAACGATCTGCTTGATCTTGGGGCCTGTAGACTTTTTCTTATCAGGCTTGACAGACATGATCACATGTCCCAGATTATCCACGATCTGAATGGAACTGTCCGCGGATTTCTCCACCGTATCAGACGGCAAATACTCCGCGCCGCACCATGCGGACTGACCCAAAGCAAACAACTCGTTGAAACCGACCTGCAGATAGAACCGGCCTGTCTGGGAAAGCTCCGCTGCGTCAGGGCATTTGATCATATCCTGACTGTCCGATTTCTCCTGCACCTTCAGACAGACACGGAATTTACTGTTACTCCAAATCTGGTCATCCACAACGCCGCTGGGCTTCTGCGTCGCCAGGATCAAGTGAACACCCAGGCTTCGTCCGATACGGGCAGCACTGATCAACTGCTCCATAAACTCAGGCTGCTGCTGCTTCAGTTCGGCAAACTCATCCGAAATAATGAACAGATGCGGCACAGGCTCCTTAACAACTTTATCCCGGTACAATTGCTGATACTTGTAGATATCCATTGTACCCTCATTGGATACCCTTCTGGCCTCGTTAAAGATCGCCTGTCTGCGGCGAAGCTCACTCTGAATAGAGATCAGTGAACGCTTTACCGCTGCACCGTCCAGATTGGTGATCGTGCCTGCCAGATGCGGCAGCTTCACACCCTTTTCCGCATCCTCAAACGCACCAGTCAGGCCGCCGCCCTTGTAATCGATGAGGATGAACGCCACCTCATCCGGGTGATAATTCACCGCCAGAGACAGGATGTATGTAATGATAAATTCCGACTTGCCGGAACCGGTCATACCGGCAACCAGACCATGAGGGCCATGGTACTTCTCATGCAGATCCAGCAGGAACGGCTCGCCTTGGGTATCCACGCCAATGGGAGTCTGCAGTGTTTTCGTAGGATTGTTCTCTTTCCACCGTGTCAATGGGTTCAGATGCTCGATTTTTCCTACATTGAACATCTCGAGGAATGTCAGCATATTCGGCAGCGCGTAGCTCTGATCCGAAATATCCAACTCAATATTGGCAATGGATTTCGCCAGGCTTTCCATCATACCAATGTTCAGATCATCCGCGGTAAAGGTGATTCCTCTGCCGGTTGTATCATCCCGATCATAAACACGAGGTTGATCCCGATCCACATGGATCACCAGCTTGGCCTCCTTCGGAAGATCCTTCAATTCCTGGGCAGCCTGAATCACGGTACAGCCACAGTTGTTGGTATATTTCAACAATTGCCGCAGGGCGTCGCACTTTTCACTGAGCCTCTTGCTGGTGGAGATGATCAGAAAATACGGCGGCACCTGCGTATAACTCCGGTTAGAAATGTCACCGCGAGCCAGGATTTCCTTTTCGATATAGGAAGACAATGCCTTGACCTCATCGGCTCCGGAAGCCAGATACCGCTCCGACTTCTCATCATTCCAGAAATGAGGGATACAGCGGACAAAATCCCATTTGTGAACGTCTGTCTCATCCGTGATCAGCATGATTTTCAGTTCGTCATAGCTGTGAAGGGCAATGGCCTGCAGAAGCATGGATTTCAGCATTTTTTCCGTCTGCTGAACACCACCATAGAGTCCAACCGCTTTATTGTCGGTCAGCGAAACACTGATAGGAACATTGGAAACCAGCTTTGGCTCCGTTCCCAGCGACACCATAGCGTCCTGAAGATTATCGTCCTCCATGGTGAATTTCTTGGGTGCGCATTTAACGTCTGCCTCCAGCGGCACATTCCCCACGCCAAGACGCAGCTTCAGGAAATCACTTTGTCCAATCACACGCTCCCAAAGGCTGGGCTTGCGACCTGCGATACGGGCAGCGCATTCATCAAGACCAACAAGATTTTCCTGCATGATCTCACTCTGCTCTTTGCATTTTCGGCGAATCTGATCCCGAACCTGCTCCAAATATGCCATGTACTTATCCTGGCGCTTCTTTTCGGCGGCGATCCGCTGTTTTCCCTCGTAACGCTTGGTCAGAACCGGCCACAAAATCGTGCCGAGCAGCATACTGACGGACATGATCAGCGTAGGAAGCGCCTGAGAAAACTCACCGCCGTTTGCCATCACGTTGCTCACCGTCAGGAAACCGGTGCTTAACGAGGTCATTCCCATCGTTATGGACGGCCCCAGCATCAGTGCAAGGGGCACCGTATCCAGCTTCTGTGCCTGAGGCGGCGGATCAATCGTGATCTCAGCAGATGTCACCTCACGGTAGAACCGGGGCGAACGGTAAAAATACTTCTTATCGCCGATCTCAACCTCGTCAAGCTCGGCCTTCGGCCGCTGTGCGGCAAAGGGATGCAGCGTTGCAGAATTCAGAATAACCTTGTTATCCGGGTTATTCATGGCAATATAGTTATCACCGATCACGATCCGCAGACCCATGATATAGATGCAATCACCGGCACTCAGTGACTTACTATGGACGCGTTCACCATTGACGTACGTGCCGTTCGTACTCCCAACGTCTTCAATTGTCCAATTCTTTCCGGTAAATGTAAGCTTCGCATGCTTACTGGACACATATTTGTTGTCGAAGCAAAAATGATTGCCGCTCGTACGCCCAATCAAATAGGAATCCGGCCCCTTCGCCACCAATTTACGGAACGAAAGGCGGCTCTCATCCGCATCATCTGCATAGAGGATCACACGTTCCGAAGATCCGCCGATCTGAAGATTGATCAGGCTCTGTGATTGAAGCGCCACACTCTTCTGACGGTTTCCGGCGGAATCTAAAATACTGACACGCTTATTGCTTTTTACGATCCACTGGTCGCTGGCCGCTTCAATACTGATGAGCTGGCGAGTGTCACCGTTTTCATCCAGATCCGTTACCCAAAACTGCCCTTTAATCTTTCCCGGAAGAGACAAACTGAACATTTGCTTCGACTTGATCAGATTAATAATCATACGCGGTATCCTCTCATGGTAAAATTTTGTCTGCATTGTACCAATACAACAAAAGAATGCATAACTCTCCACCTTATTTTTAATAATATAACACAATGTAAAATATATGTCAATTCTGTGAACAACAAGATTCGACCAACCGTGATGATAACAAAAATGAAGACGCACCGAAGGTACGTCTTCACTCAAAATAGAAAAGATCCTCAAACTTTTTATCCAGCGCAATGCAGATGATCAATGCCAGCTTGGCCGTTGGATTGAACTGCCCCGTTTCAATGGAGCTGATGGTGTTCCGGGACACACCCACGATCACCGCAAGCTGCCCCTGAGACAGCCCTGCCGCACTCCGCGCATCTTTCAGGCGGTTTTTTAGAGTCAGTTTGTTATCCATATCAACACAGGCACCGAATGAACAAAACACTGTAAGCGATAAAAATTGGTGTCCACAGGATTGCCATGATCCAATGCTGAGATTTCTTCAGTCGAAGCGCCAAAATCCAACATTCGACGGCCTTCATACCAGTATAGATCAGCATGCATGTATACGTAACAAGAGTAAGATCGTCGGAAAGAATGGACACCAAAAACATTTCCAACGCGCAAATCAGTATGCCAACAGCATGGGCTATCTGGATGGCTTTCAGTTTGATCTGAAGCTCCCTTTCGTCCCCCGCCGCATTCTCACTTCGGCTTTTCGCCAAAATTTCATCTCTGTTCATGACAGATACCTCCACTTATCGCCAAGTTTACTTGGTATCTATATCATAGCACTGCCAAGTTTTATTATCAATACCTTTTGACAAGTTTTCTTTGCAAAAAAAGACGTGCCGTTTCCGGCACGCCTATTCTCATATTTCCTCATTTAGTAATTGTCGAAGCCGAAGCAACTTCGCCCGGTCTACTACATAGTCGATCCGCTCCTTTACAAAGTTCCGGGAACCCCGGCGTTCGTATGCATATCGAGGAATCATCTGCACATGAAAATGGTTCATCGGCCCATCGCACATGGTGCAAAGATACACGCTTTCAGCTCCATACACTTCCTTAATGGCCTGCATCGTCCGCCGTGCAAAAGAATAGATTTCTTTACACAGCGCGTCCGGCAGCTCCATCATGTCCTTGTAATGCTCCTTCGTGGAAATGATCGTATGCCCCGGTGCTCGGGGATTACCGATCAGCATACATTCAAACTTCTCATTTTCATATAACATCCGCTCTGCCGGATCACCATACAGCGAATGACCATGCTCCCGGTCATAACAAGTGGGACAAATGCCCATATCAACCAATTCAGCAGGTTTTAAACGATCCATACCGTATCCTCCTGTTTTGTGTTCGCATTACCTATCTTCCCAGGTAGCCCAAGTATTGACCTGCCGTCCGCAAATGTCAGGCAGATACCTGCAGACAGAAAAAACTCCACCATTACTGGTGGAGTTAGTGTTCGCATTACCTATCTTCCCGTGCAGTCGCCCGCAAAGTATTGTCGGCGCAAATGAGCTTAACTTCTGTGTTCGGGATGGGAACAGGTGGACCCTCATCGCAATCAATACGAACTCTTATGGATGGCTTTCGCCATCATTTATATCCTAGCCCTTCCGGACTCAGATAGCTGGTGACCCATACCGGATTCGAACCGATGTTAACGGCGTGAGAGGCCGCTGTCTTAACCACTTGACCAATGGGCCA
>CANBCW010000012.1 GCA_947367115.1 uncultured Clostridia bacterium
CATACTTTTGTCGAAAACTAAAGAAAACCTTAAGAAACGCAAAATCCCCCGATGCTTTTGCATCGGGGGATCGAAGAATTTACTTTGCGTATTCCACAGCCTTGGTCTCGCGGATGACGTTGACCTTGATCTGACCGGGATATTCCAGCTCAGCCTCGATCTTCTTGGCAATGTCCCGCGCCAGCAGGATCATATTGTCCTCCGTGACCACCTCGGGCTTGACCATGATGCGAACCTCGCGGCCTGCCTGAATGGCGAAAGCCTTCTCAACGCCGGGCCAGGAGCCGGTCAGCTCCTCCAGCTTCTGCAGACGGCGGATGTAATTCTCCACATTCTCACGGCGGGCACCGGGTCGAGCCGCGGACACCGCGTCGGCGGCCTGAATCAGCACGGCGATAACGGTCTTGGGCTCCACATCACCATGGTGCGCCTCAATAGCATTGACCACCACAGGATTTTCCTTGTACTTCCGAGCCAGATCCGCGCCCAGCTGGACGTGGCTGCCCTCAACCTCATGGTCAATGGCCTTACCCAAGTCATGCAGCAGACCTGCACGCTTTGCCAGCGCCACATCCACGCCCAGCTCGGAGGCCATCAGGCCGGCGATATGGGAAACCTCGATGGAGTGGTTCAGCACATTCTGACCATAAGAGGTACGGTACTTCTGGCGGCCCAGAATCTTGACCAGTTCGGGGTTCAGGTTGTGAACACCTGTTTCGTAGCAGGCGCGCTCACCCTCCTCACGGATGGTGCGCTCCACCTCACGCTTGGCCTTCTCCACCATATCCTCAATGCGGGTAGGATGGATGCGGCCGTCCTGGATCAGCTTCTCCAGCGCCAGTCGTGCGATCTCCCGGCGGACAGGATCAAAGCTGCTGACCGTGATCGCTTCAGGGGTATCATCGATGATCAGGTCGACACCGGTGATGGTCTCCAGGGTGCGGATATTCCGACCCTCACGGCCAATGATGCGGCCCTTCATTTCATCGTTGGGCAGAGGCACCACCGAAACGGTGACCTCAGCCGCGTGATCGGCAGCGCAGCGCTGGATGGCGGTGGAGAGGATCTCCCGCGCCTTTTCATCGGCATCGTCCTTGAGCTGCTGCTCGATCTCCTTGATCTTCATGGCGGACTCGTGGCGAACCTCGTCCTCCACGCTCTTGAGCAGATGAGCCTTGGCCTGTTCCTGGGTCAGACCGGAGATCTTCTCCAGGGTCTGCATCTGCGCTTCCTTCAGGCGATTGGCCTCTTCCTGGGTCTGAGCAACGGCGGCCAGCTTTCTGGACAGCTCCTCCTCCTTCTTTTCAAAGGCCTCAGTCTTCTTGTCCAGGGTGGTTTCCTTCTGCTCTAACCGGCGCTCCTGCTTGGAAAGCTCAGCACGGCGCTCTTTAACTTCCTTTTCGTACTCTGTGCGTGATTTATGGATCTCGTCCTTGGCTTCGAGCAGCATTTCTTTCTTTCTGCTCTCGCCGCCGCGGATGGCTTCGTTAATGATTCGGGTCGCTTCTGCCTCAGCAGAGCCGATTTCCCGCTCGGCTACCCTCTTGCGGTAGGTCATGCCGACGACAAATCCAATGGCAATGCCCACAGCGGCAGCAACAATGATCAAAATAATCGCGAGAATTTTGTCCATAATTTAAGCAACGCACCTCCTTCTTTAAAAATAGGCTTCGCCGAAGGGGTGGCGCAAATGGGCCACAGGTGTAAAATTGGCAAATCAGCCGCCACGCGGGCGGCAAGTGTCAAAACGCCATGCGGCGCAAAAACGCATCTTACCCCGGCATCAGCCGGTTATCATGAAACGCGCCCAGAGGAAAAACTGGGGCAGCGTACACCATACCGCATATATTTTACTCAGAGTCGTGCGGAATGTCAAGTATTATAGAACAAAAATTCACGGAAAAACCGCGTGCTTTTCGACATTCAGCCCAAAAGCGCCATTCATTTTACATTGACAAGCGCATTGGCGCATGGTAAAATGAATACCGATCCCGATTTGGAAAGGACGTAATATTTTATGTATACGATTAGTAATTTTATCAATAACGACGACATCAAGAGACTGGACAGCATGGGCGCTTTCCAGGTCATCGAATATCAGCGCGATCTGAGCGTTATGCCCGGCGACGCGCAGCTGGCATACTACTGTAATGCCATGAACGTTCGCAAGCGTCAGGTGCTGTGCAACGTGTCCATGTCCCCTGTCACGGTTCAGGCCGGCGCGATGCAGTGGATGGTGGGCAATGTGAACGCCACCACCGGTGTCAAGGGCGTAGGTGATCTGTTCGGTAAGGCTCTGCGCGGCAGTGTCACCGGCGAATCCGCCATCAAGCCTGAATACACCGGCAGCGGTCTGCTGGTTCTGGAGCCTACTTATAAGCACATTCTGCTGATCGACGTAGCGCAGTGGGGCGGTTCCATCGTCCTGGACGATGGCCTGTTCTTGGCCTGTGAGTCCAGCCTGACCCACAAAACCGTCGCCCGCTCCAACTTCTCCTCCGCCGTTGCCGGCGGGGAAGGTCTGTTCAATCTGGGCATTCAGGGTAACGGCATTCTGTGTCTGGAGTCCCGCTGCCCCAAGGAGGAACTGATTGAGATCACGCTGGAAAACGATGTTCTGAAAATCGACGGCAATATGGCAATTGCCTGGAGCGGCAGCCTGAGCTTCACAGTTGAACGCTCCGGCAAATCCCTGATCGGCTCTGCCGCCTCCGGCGAGGGTCTGGTCAATGTCTATCGCGGCACCGGCAAGGTTCTGATGGCTCCCGTTCGCGACGGCATCGTTTGATGAAAAACAACGCGGCAGGGCAGCCTGCCGCGCCACACGCGGGCATGGTGGAATTGGTAGACTCGGTGGATTTAGGTGCTGACACCTCAGTGAAGGTTTTTTGCATAGTTGCAAATTGAAAGTGGAAAGTTGAAAGTGTAAAAACTTCAAAGGAGAATTAACTTCCCACTTTACACTTTCAACTTTCAACTAAGTATATGCGGGCGTGGTGGAATTGGACAACTTCGTGGATTTCGGCGCTGTTACCTCATTGAAGGTTTTGGGGGTATATTAATGAAGCGATGGATTTTGGCAATTGTTAGCATGGTCACACTACTGCACTTGACTGCCTGCGGTTCGACAGTGAAAACCAACATCCCCACAGACACCTATGATCTGGTATATGATATGCGCAATTATGACCACTTTGCGGATATTTTTTATGAGAAAACCACGGACGAATGGGAAACCATGGGTGCGTACACCATTCTTCTGAATGGGCTCCACACCCCCGTACTTGTGGGGATGAACGGGATGGATGTTCTGTCTGTCCGTGCATACGGTCAATGCGTGGAGCTGGGAACAGACGGATCTGTGTACCAAGACTCTTCCCCTGTTGATATCCGCTCAACGCAGAATGCCGTCGTAGTCAATCTGACTTGGGATTACGATGGAGAAACCATCATTCTGACAGAAGATCAGTCTTACAAATTCCAGCGGGAGGGAGATATTTCCACCCAGGTTTTTGTGCAAGAGGACGGCACCTTTGCGTATCGTCGTTATTGGGGCGAATATATTACTTCTTTTGAGCATTGGGATACCGCACCGCTGGAACTTTGCACCAGTCGGGATCACTTTCTTTACGAAACCGGTCGTGCTGAGATTGTAAACGGGGAAATGGTTCTGGAACCCGAAAATACCGTTACTGTATCGGACGAATATGATCTGGATGAGATGTTCGCCGAAGCCAAGGCTTCCGGAAAGTTTGAAGAATACGAATCCGTAGATGCATTACTGACTGCCAATCAAGCCAGAGCCAGTGAAACATAAAAAGCAGGTTCACCTGTTTTATAAATGTGGATCAAGCGAAACGCTCCACCTCGGTTGCCTCACCGTGTAAAAATCAGAGGCACAACTCAATATGCGGGCGTGGTGGAATTGGTAGACTCGGTGGATTTAGGTTCCACTGCTTCGGCGTGCAGGTTCGAGTCCTGTCACCCGCACCAAAAAATCCGAATTAGCCATCGTTGCCAATTCGGATTTATTTTTTTAATTTCTTCTTATATGCCATGAAATTTCGCGTCTAGTGTCGATAGAATGAATTAAACTGCATTTTTCTACATATGTGTCGAAATCACGAAATAAAATCCTTGGCAAACGGAAAGTTATTTGATAGAATACGCCATGAAAGGAGTGATAGACATGGCAAACACAATCTTGAAGTCCTTGTACGCTGAGAATTTTGCCTCTTTCGCAGAGCAGGTGGTATTCACAACGGAAATTGACCCCAGCAAAAAAGAGCACCTTGACAATACATTTGGAGTTGAAGACACTAGGTTCAACAAGGTTTCATTCCTGTATGGAGCCAACGGATCCGGCAAAACCTTCTTTTGTAAAATTCTCCGTGAAATCCAGCGACTTCTGATGTTTTCGCCGCTAACCGCCACAAACAACGCTGAATTTCTCGCTCTTCCCCAATTCAAGGGATTAGATGCTCCTGTTCGGCCTTTCGCATTCGGTACAGAGTATCAGGACCGGCCAACCTTCTTTGGTATCGATATGGTTCTTGATGGAGTCACATATCACTATGAGTTCGGTGTGCGAGGGAAGGCAATCGAATCAGAAGTTCTTACCAAGAAGTACCGCAGAACAGAAAAACTGCTCGAGCGGACGTCTCCGTCGCACAAAGATATTACAGTTCGATCCGAGTTGAAGGATTTCGAAAACGCAAAGTATCGGGTCAAAGAGGAGGCATTGTGCCTTCCGGTGGCAGCACTGCACAACAATGAACTGGCCTCAAAAATCGTTACGGCGATAAGGAACATTCAAGTCGTCAGTATGACTGCGGCGAGAATTGCTCCCGTACATGCCAAGGAATCCTTTTCTGAAGAACGGCTGAGAAAGTACTTGGCGATTCTTCAAAAAGCGGATCCCACACTCCGCAATATTAGCGTTTCTTTGGAGGAGCAAGAGGTTGGTCGGCAGAAGGTTGATGTTGATGATTTTGAAAACCGTGAAATCATTGCTATGAAAACCGTTGTGGGTATAAATACAGTTCATACCATTGATGAAGACGGTACTTCCACCGAGGGTGCGCCAATTTCGTTTTTCGCTGACGAATCTCTGGGAACCGTAAAGCTGTTCACAGCGCTTCCTTACCTTTTTAATGTTTTGGAGTCTGGCGGAGTGCTAGTGGTAGATGAGCTTGAAAACGGATTGCACCTGTCTCTTGCAAAGGAAATTATTTCCCTCTTTACCAATGAACGGACAAACCCTAACAACGCCCAGCTTATCTGCACATCACACCAACCCCTCTTGTTGGATGGCAACTACCGTAGGGACCAGGTGTGGGTCGCACACAAAGACTCGCATGGCAAGTGCCAGCTACAGCGAATGAGCGAGTATAAAACCCCTCGTGCCAAGGTTAATTTGACCAATCGCATTATTGAGGGAGCTCTGGGATGTAATCCCGAACTGTTCTTTGACAACAACACATAACCCAGTGAAAAAGACAAGACACCAAGCTCAGCTTGGTGCCCTGCGGGGTGACAGCAGCACTTGGTCGTGGTATACTGTCTGGTAGCGCGTTCATTATACCACGCTGATTTCCCAATTGCAATACCAAACTGCACCCAGAAAGGGATAAAAAACGCAGGCTTTTTCTCTGTATGTGAGTAAATATAGACTACATCATATTTCCATAAGAGAGGTATTGCATTATGAAGATTAAATATTCTTATTACACCTGCCGTTGCGGCAGACGCGTTATTCCCCTGACCAACCCTTGTAGATGTCCACATTGTGGGCGTGTCACTCGTTTGAGATGAGGTGTGTGCCATGGGTAAGAATCAGCATGTTACGCCGCATCCTGACGGATGCTGGCAGGTAAAAGGTGAGGGTAACACCCGGGCAACGGCTCGGACTACCACACAGAAGGAAGCTATCGGGATTGCCCGTGAGATTTCCCGGAACCAAGGCTCCGAATTGGTTATCCATCGCCCTAATGGGCAAATCAGGGACAAGGATTCTCATGGACGGGACTCCTTCCCGCCGAGAGGCTAACACATCCGAGGGGGTATGCTTTACGCATGCCCCCATTATTATTTAGTGAAAGTACAGGAGGTACATATGTCAGTTGAACAGTATCAGCGCAGCGTGAACTCCTTGGATAAGGATATCGCCGCCTTAGAGAAGAAAAAAGCAGAAGTGGATAAGAAGTGTGCCGAACTGAGCAAGAAAATCAGCTCCACCGAAAAAAGTATTACCCCACGGACATCTGCTTCCACTACCGTAAGTAAGTTAAAGCAGATTTCCAGTTGGGAGAGTGACCGCGCAAAAAAGTCGGCTGAAAGTGCTGATTTGGGGAAGAAGATTGCAGACAAGCGGCAGAAGCGTAACGACGCATATCTGAAGCTGCAGAAAGCACAGCAGGATGAGCAGAAGAAGCAGGATCGCCAGATGAAAAACATACAAGCCAGCTACGAAAGCAGGATTTCCCAGCTGCAGCATCTGTCTATTCCCAGTAGTGTTCATAGAGGTAGTAGCAATGCTGGTGCTATGACCGAGGATGCACAGTACGATGTTTTTGTTTCCCATGCATGGGAGGATAAGGAATCCTTTGCTGACGAATTCGTTGAAGAATTGCGAAAGCTGGATCTACGCGTGTGGTATGACACCAGCCAGATTAAGTGGGGTGACTCCATGAGAGCAAAAATTGATGACGGCTTGAAAAAATCTCGGTTCGGCGTGGTTATCCTGTCTCCTGACTATATCAAGGAAGGAAAGTACTGGACTAAAGCGGAACTGGATGGTCTTTTCCAACTCGAAAGTATCAATGGGAAGATGTTACTCCCCGTGTGGCACAATTTGACCAAGAAAGAAGTAATGGCTTACAGTCCGATTATCGCCGGAAAACTGGCGATGAACACAGCATCCATGACGCCTACCGAAATTGCTGAGGAATTTGCCAAACTTCTGGAGGTGGAGCCACAAGCTACCGTATCAGCAAACGAATGATTCTAAATCGGAGCACAGAACCATGAGGATCACATTATGATTCCCATGGTCTTGCCCATAAGAGAGGAAAGAAAATGAATAAAGAAAAAAGTTTAGTAATCTTTGATTAGGGCTTGCTAAAATTTTACACATCTGACAGCTCCGTTGTTAAAAACGTTATAGCTTATTTATCAAAAAAGGATGCAATATAAGGACTATAAACATTGTCCAAAGCCTTATTAGCCCCGCTCTTTGGGGCAGAGGCAGCAAAGAATGTGTCCCAACTAGGGTAATGTCACTCAGTTAGTGACGCTGCCCTAGTTGGGACGCATTTTATATTTGTGTTGATTACATGAAAATGGAAAGTTATTTAGAAACAACAAAGCAGTAATGAGCGGGGGCATCATTGCAAACTTTTAGGGAATCAATTTCTTTCATAACCTCCGGTGTTAGTTCATCGATCCTCATAGAATACTTAACGATCCTTGTATTTGCTCCATCGCCCAGCCATGCCTGCCATAATTCGAGATCTCCGGCCTGCTCCAGATGATTCCGAATATATGCGATGATTCTTTCAGCCCTGCCACGGGAGTAATTCCATTCGATATAAACTCGATATTGTTTTTGCGTAAATATATCCTCTGTTGCATCATCCAATTCCAGAATACTAAAATCATCGTCCAGTCCACCATCATCGACGGTATTCCTTTCTGTGTCGATGGTAATTTCTGTATCTGACCATAACAGAACGCCCGGCTGGTCATGGTTAAACTCCGGTGCAAGCATAAATTCCGGGATGTTCTCCATGCCGATCGCCAATGCTTCATTGACGGAAAGCATTTTGTAATGGGGATTTTCGATTTTAGCCAGAGGATAGTCTGACGCAAGATAAAATATTTGGCTCATTTCATTTCTCCTTAGTTTCCTTGCTTTACGATGTCAAGCCACTGAATGTACTTTGCGCATGGGTCCCGGCGAACTGCTTCTTGAGCATATTCTAAAGCGATTTCTTCGGAATGAGGCGGTGTTAGAGCAGTAAAAACATAATAGGAGATCAGATAACATACATAAGCCGTTTCCCTGGCTAAGTTCTGATTCTTCAAAATGAAATACTCGTTTTGAAGGTGAAAGAAAGGATAGAATTGATCGGCTTCAGAGGAACTAGCATATATGTTATCCAAAGTTTCCTCAGTAATCAGGAACACTTCATCCGCAGGGATTTCACAGCTTTCAAAACTTTCAAGATTAAAGGGCATACTTAAATTCCTCCATTTCACACATCTGTCATTTAGACTTTGCATCTCGCCAAAAGGTGACAGAATTTTCAATCATTTCTTTTTTCAAAAAGCCTGTCACCTCTTGTCGATCCTGGCCGTCAACATAGCAGAACACCAAATGTTGACTGGGGAGGTCGCAATATGAAAAACAGAATGATCCGTATGACCGCAATCCTTTTAGCCGCGCTGCTTCTGGTATCCGCCGCGGGCTGTGCCGCGCCTGTGGCGGAAATTGATGGACCGGCGGTGCTGCAATCGCTTTTGACCCAGGTCCGCTTTGACACCGAGCTTTCCGCGGTCAAGAATCCGGACCTGTATTTCCCGGAGCTGCCGGAGGGGACTGCCGCAGCGCTTTACACCGGCAGCGGCTATTATGCTGACGAACTGGCGCTGCTGACCCTGGCGGACGAAAGGGACGGCCAGCAGGCAACGATAATTGTGGAAGAGCACATTGGGGAGCTGCGCGGCCAGTTCCAGAACTATGTGCCGGAGGAAGTGCCGAAGATCGATCACGCGGTCATTTCCCAATACGGCCGTTACATCTTTGTGTGCGTCACCAATGACTACGACGCCGCGGAGCGAATCCTGGAAAACGCCGATGATCCTACATACCAACTGCCGGGCCGGGAGACAATGCCGGAAACTACCACTCCTACGGTGCCGGAAACCACGGTGCCTACCGAACACAGTACCGAGCCCAGCACCGAGTCTTCGGCACCCACCGAACCTGCACCCACGGAAACCGAACCTGAGGTGACCGAGCCACCCGCGGAGCCGGAAGTGACCCAGCCGCCCACGGAGCCGGAGGTGACAGGGCCTGACGGCTACCCCGTTCTCCACAGCCAGTCCGGAAAATACTCCGATTTTGGCAGCGCCTGCATCCGGGTGGACGGCAGCGTCTTTGAAGAATATGACTATGTGGATTCCAGCGCCCAGGCCTACGCGGACATCGTAAACAAAACCGCCGCGGCGCTGGATGGAGAAACCACCGTCTACGCCCTGGCCATCCCCACGGCCATCGGCGTCGTTCTGCCGGATGACATCGCCGCCCAGATGCCCCGCTGCTGCGACCAGGGCGCTGCCATCGAGAAGCTGTTTGCCAAAATGAGCGGCAATGTTGTGACCGTGAACTGTTTCGACAATCTGATGCGGCACCGGGATGAGTACCTGTATTTCCGCACCGACCACCATTGGAACGGCCGGGGTGCCTATTATGCCTACGAAACTTTTTGCCAGGTGAAGGGCATCGCCCCGGTGACGCTGGCGGAACGGGAGGAGCGGAAGTTCACCGGATTCCTGGGTTCCTTTTACCAGAACGGAAGCGGCAGCAAGGAGATCCTGGCGGAAAACCCGGACACCGTATACGCCTACTGCCCCAAGTCCGGCCGGGCCACCATGCGCTACACCGACAAAAAGGGCAACACCTACAATTGGAACATCATTTCGGATGTGACAAACTGGAAAGCATCCACCAAATACAGCACCTTCGCCGGGGCGGATAACCCCATCGCCGTGTTTACCAATCCCGATGTGACCGACGGTTCTGTCTGCGTCATCGTCAAGGAATCCTACGGCAATGCCCTGCTTCCTTATCTTGTGGACCATTACAGCACCGTTTATGAGATCGACTACCGCTATTGGACGGGCAGTCTGGTAGACTTTGCCCGGGAAAAGAATGCGGACGATCTGATCTTCGCCAACAACCTTTCCATGATCCGCAGCAATCTGCTCATTGGCAAGCTGGCGGGCATCGCCGGGTAAAGGAGGGGCGCTATGGTATTCAGCAGTCTGCTGTTTCTGATCTTGTTTCTGCCTATTACCACGGCGGTCTATTATCTGCTGCCGGGGAAGGGGAAAAATCTTCTGCTGCTGGCGGTGAGCCTGGTTTTCTACGCATGGGGCGAGCCTGTCCATATTTTCCTGATGCTCCTTACCACTGTATATACCTGGGCCTTGAGCCTGCTGCTGGAAAAATTCCGGGCAAGGCCGGGAATTGCCAAACTGCTGCTGATCCTTTGCCTGGTGTTCAGTCTGGGAACGCTGGGGTACTACAAGTATTCGGGATTCCTGATGAATGCCCTGGGGAGTAGTAATTTTCAGGCTCCGGCCCTGCCCATCGGCATTTCCTTTTACACCTTTCAGGCCCTGTCCTATGTGATCGATGTGTACCGGGGCGATGTGAAGGCGCAAAAAAGCTGGGTCAATTTCGCCATGTATATCAGCTTCTTCCCCCAACTTATCGCCGGGCCAATCGTGCGCTATACCGATGTGGAGACCCAGTTGGGAAGCCGCACCCATTCCCGAAAAAATATATACCGGGGCATCCGCCGGTTCACTATGGGTCTGGGAAAAAAGGTTTTGCTTGCCAACCAGATCGGTATGCTGTGGGATATCCTTTCCGGGGCGGCCCATTTAAGCATGCTGGGGGCATGGCTGGGGGCAATCGCCTTTTCGCTGCAAATTTACTTCGATTTTTCCGCCTATTCCGACATGGCCATCGGCATGGGCCAGATCTTCGGCTTTGAATTTCCCGAAAACTTCCGCTATCCCTACCTGTCCGGCAGCGTCACCGAGTTCTGGCGGCGGTGGCACATCACCCTGGGTACCTGGTTCCGGGAGTATGTCTATATTCCCCTGGGCGGCAACCGCAAGGGAAAGCGGCGGCTCCTTTTGAATCTTCTGATCGTGTGGGCGCTGACGGGACTTTGGCACGGGGCGGACTGGCAGTTTCTTTTGTGGGGCGTCTACTATTTCGCCTTTCTGGCCCTGGAGAAGTTCTTTCTGCTGGGCAAAATGGAGAAATGGCCCCTATTTGCACGCCGCCTTTATACCATTCTGGTGGTGGTATTCGGCTGGGTGATTTTTGCCTGCGAAGATTTGACTGCCGCCGGGGACTTTTACAAAGCCATGCTGGGCATCGGCGTGAAGTTCGTAGATGATGCGGCGCTGTTCCAGCTGTCCAACTATGCATTGCTTCTTCCCATTCTGCTGGTGGGCGCTACGGATCTGCCGAAGCGGTGCGCCCATTGCCTGCGGCAGCATATCCGTCCGGCCTTGTTTGAAAAGGTGACCTATGGGGCTTGCATTCTCACCACCTGGGTGTGCGTGGCCTTCCTGGTGGCGGATTCTTACAATCCTTTTCTTTATTTCCGATTTTAGGTGACTGATATGAAACGAAACAGAACCTTTTTTATCTTCCTCTTTTTCGTCCCCCTGTTTTTACTGGCGGTGCTGACGGCCATTCTGCCGGCCCGCTCCTTTTCGGAAAATGAAAACCGCCCCCTGACCCAGATGCCCGCATTTTCCTGGGAGGGCATCCAAAGCGGTACGCTGCAGTCGGAGCTGGCGGACTGGTTCAGCGACCAGGTGCCCCTGCGGGACTTCTGGATCCAAACCAATACCGCCATCCGAAAGCTGACCGGACAGAAAGAGATCGGCGGCGTGTATCTGGGGGATGACCACAATTATTTCCAGCAGTTCACCGACGAAAGCTACTCTGCCGGGCGCATGGCATCGGTCTTTCGGATGATGGATGCCTTTGTGCAGAAGCAGGAGCTTCCGGCGGCGGTGATGCTGGTGCCCAGCCCCGGCACGGTGTTGTCGGAGAAACTTCCCGCCAATGCGCCTTATTATGACGCAGACGCCGTGTTCGATGTAGCAAATCAGATATTCTCCTGCCCGGTCATCGATCTGCGGGACTGCTTTGCCAAAAATGCGGGGGATGCCCAGCTCTACTACCGCACCGACCACCATTGGACCAGCCAGGGTGCCTATCTTGCCTATCGGGCCTATTGCGGGGCCCTGGGAAAGACGCCCAGGGAATACACGCTGGAACAGGTGTCGGATGACTTTTACGGCACCCTCTATTCCAAGGTGCTGGACAGTGCCGCCCAGCCGGACACGGTCTGGGTGCCTGAGGAGCTTCCCAATGTGACGGTCATTTACGATGACGGCACGGTGGCGGACACTCCCTACCACCCGGAGCAGCTGTCCCAAAAGAATCAGTATACCTACTTCTTCGGCGGCAACTACGGCACCGTGACCATCCGGACGGAAGCAGAAAACAGCGGCAGACTGCTGGTCATCAAGGATTCCTTCGCCAACTGCTTTGTGCCGTTTTTGCTGGGGGATTATTCGGAAATCGTGATGCTGGACCTGCGGTATTTTGGAGGTAGCGTGGAGGATGTCATTGCACAGCAGGGCATCACGGAGATTTTGTTTCTCTATGAAATCTCCAACCTGCTGACAGATACAGGCATTCTGGGCCTGGAAAAATAATTTTCAAAAAAGCTGTCACCTTTTTTCTGGATCCATCGTCTAAAAGGTAGGAAGTAATATGAGGACATTTTTTAGAAAGCTGTACAGGACCGGGATCGTTATGTCAATAATACTATTTTTTGCGCTGGTCATTTTTCTGCTGATGGGCTGCCGTCGGAACCAGCCGACCCTTTCGGATCCGGAGAGCGTCCCGCAGATCCAACCCGCTGCGCAGTTCAGCTTCGAGCCGACCTGTCCGCCGGAAACGGAGCCGATCCAAACGGAAAATACGGCTGCGGAAGCCGTGACGACTGCCCCCACGGAATCCGCACCCATTGCCCAATACTGCCCGGTGGATGACCGGAACGCCCTTTTTATTGGGGACTCCAGAACGGTGGGTCTGGCGGATCACGGCGATCTGGAGAACGCGAACTATTTTGCTGCCGTGGGCATGAGCGTCTGCAATGTGTGGGAAACCAAGGTTTCTGTTCCCAAAGTGGGCAAAGTTTTGCTGAAAGAATTGCTGAATGCCAAGCAATATGATATAATTTACATTATGCTTGGCATCAATGAACTGGGCTATGCCTTTGACAAAACGGTGGGCAGATACGGTGCCCTGGTGGAGCAGGTCCGGACCCTCCAGCCGGAGGCGGTGCTGGTGTTGGTGGCGAATATCCATGTGACCGCCGCCCGGTCGGCGTCGGATAAGTATATCAATAACCCGGCATTGGACCGCTTCAATGAAGCAACAGCCCAATTTGCCGACGGCAAAACCGTATTTTATCTGGATGCCAACAGTCTGTTTGATGACGAAAACGGGAATTTGGCAGAGGAAAAAAGCGCCGACAGTGCCCACCTGAAGGCAAAATTCTATGGGCAGTGGGCTGAGTGGCTGATGATCGAAACCGCGGACATTCTTGCGCGGGCAGAGGGGTGAAAGGAAGTTGACGGAAAAAGAATATTTCAGCCAGTGTGTGCGGCAATGTGAGAGCAGTATGTACACCCTGGCCATGGGGATCCTGAAAAACGAAGCGGACGCCGCCGACGCCATGCAGGACGCCATCCTAAAAGCCTACTGCAATCTGGATCAGCTGAAGTACCGCAACCGGTTCCGGCCCTGGATATTGTCCATCGTCCATAATACGGCCATTGAGTACATCCGCAAACAGAAGAACATTGTGGATCTGGAATCGCAGGAGGAACTGGCCGCCCCGGAGCCTGCGGTGGATACCGCCACCCGGCTGACGGTTTGGGAGGGGGTCCAGCGGCTGAAGCTTCCGTACCGCACCGTCATTATCCTGTTTTACTATGAGAATTATTCCGTCCGGCAAATTGCGGAGGTAACGCATACATCTGTAATCGCCATCAAGCAGCAGCTGTCACGGGGCAGAAAAATGCTGGCCCAACTGCTGAACAAGGAGGACTTTGTCCAATGAAACAGTCTTTTGACCAAGAGATCCGGGACGCGCTCCAACAGGAGCCCATTTCCGTCCCCGCTTCTGTACACGAAAGAACCGAACAGATCCTGGACGCCCTGCCCGAAAAGGAAAGCAAGCCCAAGTTGTTTGTGCTGCCCAGAGCAGTCGTGCGGGCGACCCAGGCCGCTGCCTGCATTTTGTTCGTGCTGCTGGTGCTGCTGCCCAATGTCAGCGTGGCTTATGCCAAGGCGGTGGAGAATATTCCCGTCATCGGCAGCTTGGTGGAGATTTTCACCATCCGCAATTATTTCTATTCCGATGACCGCCATGAGCTGGATGTCCAGGTGCCCCAGGTCAGCGACCCCGGCAATCAGAATGCCAGCGACCTGATCAACAAGAATGTCAACCAGCTGACCGCCGCCGTAATTCAGCAGTTCTATGATGAATTGGAGATCACTCACGATAAGGGCTACGGCTCTATTTATATTGACTACGAAACTGTGACGAACACCGACAAATGGTTCACTCTGAAGCTGACGGTGACAGAGTTGGCTGCCAGCAGCAACACCTATTTCCGCTTCTATCATATCGACCGCACCACCGGCACTTATGTGACCTTCGGGGATCTGTTTGACGAGGCGGATTATCCCGCCCTGGAGCAGCTGATCATAAAACAGATGCGCCGGGAGATGGACGAAAATGAGGACGCCGTCTATTGGATCGACGGTGCAGAAGCGGGCGAAAGCTTCACCGCGCTGAGCGGCACGCAGAATTTCTACTTTGACGATGCCGGAAATCTGGTCATCGTCTATAATAAATACGAAGTCGGCCCCGGTTCCATGGGCTGCCCCAAAATCGAGATCTCCCCGCAGGACTTCCAGGCCTATCTGGATCATTCCAACACCGCCGATTGAGCGGAACGGGAGAAATTTTGTGAAAACGATATAATCATAAGCAAAGCGGCAGTTCCCATTGAACTGCTGCTTTTTATACAATGTTGGAAGATCGCACGATTTTTGCCCCCGATTTCGCAAAGGAAAAATAACTAGTGCAACCAAAATTGGTTGCAAATCAAAAAAGCAACCGATTTGGGTTGCTTTTTTGATTTTGTGTGGTATACTTACCCTAGAGGTGAATGGAATATGTCGCAAGATTACGCAGCATTAATTATTGACCTAAAAAAATCAAGAAGCTATACTAAAGAGGATAGAAACAACATCCAATACTATATCATGGATGTTATTCATCTGCTAAACCGCTTATATCGAAGAGAACTAGTGCGGGAAGTTGACTTTAGTGCAGGCGATGAGGTTCAGGGCCTGTTTTCTTCTCCGGAGGCTGCCTATCTCTACTATCGGATGCTCTCCATGTGGCTTCATCCCATTGAGATTCGCGCAGGCATTGGTGTTGGCGGTTGGGATGTTCAGCTTGACAGCAAGGGTACTACTGGTCAAGATGGACCAGCTTATCACAAAGCCAGATATGCAATTAAAAAAGCTGATGATAGCGAAGGTTATCCTGTTCTGTTTTTTTCAGATAGCCAATCTGATGTTACAATCAACACCATTATTGGCGGCGCTGCTTCCATTATGGCAAAGCAGAGTGTTTATCAAAACCAAATAATGCTCATAACGGAATTGCTGTTCCCGATTTGCAACTACTATGTTCGTGCTTATGATTATGTTACACCGCATGACGTGGAACGCTTCTTGCACGAGAAATGTATGCTTGCCCATGAAATGGAGAAAATCATGCGGCCATTACCGTTTGATCGTTTAGCCTATAGCTTTGTCGAGATCATAGATCCTATTAATGCAGAAGATGTACGAGAAGAAACCAAGTTCTATATAACCAGCGGAAAACAGCGGGGTATCCCTACAAAGCTGGCTAGCATAATGGATATCAGCAGGCAGACGATTGAAAAGACAATAAAGGCTGGCAATATCTACACCGCCAGAAATATGGCGATAACCGCAATCAACGAAATGACTAATATACGATGGGAGAGATAAAGATATGTCCCTGTGGCTCCTTTTAGCTGCACATTTAATCGCCGACTTTTCGCTGCAATCTGCTGACTGGGCAGAAAAGAAAACGCAGAAATTCCGATATTTGGTGGGTCATGCATTTGTCTATGCTGTTGTGATTGCCGTTATCTCTTTCCTTTGCATTCCCAGCAGTATTGTTTTGATTCCCTTTTGTAATCATTGCTTTGTCGCATTTTTTCATCGACTGGATTAGGGTTCATGCCGACAAAAAATATAAGACGCCAGCAGCACACTTCTCCTCGTTTGTGATTGACCAGGTGCTTCACATTGCCATCATATATGTTTCTGTCTGTGCTTTTGGCCTGAATGAACAGACGAGGAACTGGCTTACGGACTTAACAGCAGCTGTTCCTGTGGAGCAGATCCTGCGCTATGTATTGATCTTTGTTATCATTCTTGATCCGGCATCTGTTTTTGTGAAGAAACTATCCATTTATGTATCTGGCGATACTAACAGCAGCGGTCAGAAAAAAGAACCCCCTGTCGGTAGTGTTATAGGAAAACTGGAGCGTATTCTCACGGTTATCCTAGTCCTCTGTGGGGAAATTGGGGCCATTGGCTTTGTACTTACCGCAAAAAGTTTGGCTCGCTACAAGCAACTGGATAATCAAAATTTTGCCGAGAAGTATCTTGTCGGCACATTATCCAGTACTGCCATCGCAATCATCGCAGCTCTTTTGCTCAAATAAATGAAATGCAGCCTAAAATGGTTGCAAAGTTAAAGTGCAACCGTTTTCGGTTGCACTTTAGCCTTTTACAAAACCTTAACTGTGGTGACATCACCCTTAGGTTCCACTGCGTAAGCGTGCAGGTTCGAGTCCTGTTGCCCGCACCAAACCAATATCATCCGAACCAGATCTTCCCTATGGGAGATTGGTT
This sequence comes from uncultured Clostridia bacterium, assembly GCA_947367115.1. Classification (GTDB taxonomy): domain Bacteria; phylum Bacillota; class Clostridia; order Oscillospirales; family Oscillospiraceae; genus Faecousia. The sequence continues at coordinate 16,862 of CANBCW010000012.1, forward strand.
CGGATTTATTTTTTTGAATATAGAGCAAAAAACCGATTGACATGGTAGGTTTTATGTGCTATGCTTCCATCACCTACCAATCCGGTAAGTAATTAAGCAGAAGGTGTTTCCATGAAGAACTTCTTTGAAGCGCTTGTCAGGGCAAATTTCCGTTTTGGACGAATGTGCGGCTGCTGTTGCCGATAACCACAGGCAACCTCTAAAAACTCTTTTTTGATGATTTGGGCGTGAGATTTTGCTTCAAATTAAGTTATGGAAATTCCGGAATACTTTGTGTATTGCGGGATTTTCATAACGCAAAGTTGAAGTAAAAGATCCGGCCAAATCGCAAAAGGGGAGGTTTTAGAGGTGCCCCACATATTATGTTCAGAAAGGAAAAGAATTATGTCTAACTACAAATTTGAAACCTTGCAGCTCCATGTAGGCCAGGAAACCGCCGACCCCGCCACCGATGCCCGCGCTGTTCCCATTTACGCTACCACCTCCTATGTGTTCCACGACTGTGCCCACGCCGCGGCTCGCTTTGGCTTGACGGATTCCGGTAATATCTACGGGCGGCTGACCAACTCCACCCAGGATGTGTTTGAGAAGCGGATCGCCGCTTTGGAGGGCGGTGTGGCCGCATTGGCTGTGGCTTCCGGCGCGGCGGCCATCACCTACACCCTTCAGGCGCTGGGACAGAACGGCGGCCATTTCGTTGCCCAAAAGACCATTTACGGCGGCAGCTACAATCTACTGGAGCATACCCTGCCGAATTTCGGCATCACCGCAACCTTTGTCAACATCCACGACCTGACCGAAGTAGAACAGGCAATTCAGGAAAACACCCGGGCCATCTACATCGAGACTTTGGGCAATCCCAACAGTGACATTCCCGACATTGACGCGCTGGCTGAACTGGCTCACAAGTACGGCCTGCCGCTGGTAGTGGATAATACCTTCGGCACCCCCTACCTGATCCGCCCCATTGAGCATGGCGCGGACATTGTGGTCCACTCTGCCACCAAGTTCATCGGCGGACACGGCACCACCCTGGGCGGCATTATCGTGGATTCCGGTAACTTTGACTGGGCCGCATCCGGCAAGTACCCGGCCATCGCCGCGCCCAATCCCAGCTACCATGGCGTTTCCTTCACGGAAGCCGCCGGGACTGCTGCCTTTGTGACTTACATCCGCGCCGTTCTGCTGCGGGATACCGGCGCGACCATTTCTCCTTTTGCGGCGTTCCTGCTGCTTCAGGGAACGGAAACTCTCTCCCTCCGTCTGGAGCTCCACGCCGAGAACACCAAAAAGGTGGTTCAGTTCCTGCGGTCTCATCCTTTGGTGGAGCATGTGAACCATCCCAGCCTGCCGGAGCATCCGGATCACGGACTGTACGAAAAATATTTCCCCAATGGCGGCGCGTCTATCTTTACCTTTGAAATCAAAGGCGGCGTCAAGGAAGCCCACAAGTTCATCGACAATCTGCAAATTTTCTCTCTCCTGGCAAATGTGGCCGACGTGAAGAGCCTGGTGATCCACCCTGCCACCACCACCCACAGCCAGTTGACGGTAGAAGAACTGGCAGATCAGGGCATCAAGCCCAATACCATCCGCCTGTCCATCGGCACAGAGCATATCGATGACATTCTGGCCGATCTGCAGCAGGGCTTTGACGCAGTAGCGCAGGTGTGATATAATCGTCAAAAACACGGAGAGGTGGAACTTTTATGATGATCTCAACAAGGGGCCGCTACTGCCTGCGGGTGATGATCGACCTGGCAGAGCATCAGGGTGATGGCTATATCCGAATGAAGGATGTGGCGGACCGCCAAGGGATCTCTCTGAAGTATCTGGAAAAGATCCTGCCGGTGCTGGCAAAAAACAACATTGTAGACGGCATCCAGGGAAAAGGCGGCGGCTACCGCCTGAGCCGCAAGCCGGAGGAATATACCTTAGGTGAGATCCTGCGGCTGACGGAAGGCTCGCTGGCTCCTGTTGCCTGCCTGGAATGCGGAGCGGCACCTTGCGACAAAGCGGCAGCGTGCAGAACCCTGCCAGTCTGGACAGAGTTAGACCGGGTGATCAACGCTTATTTGGATAGTGTGACCCTTGCCGACGTGCTTTACCCCTCAGAAAAAACGCACTAAGGTGACATTTGCCCTTAAGTTCCACTGCTATCGGTTCGAGTCCTGTTGCCCGCACCATAATGAAAAGAGAGGCTATGGCCTCCCTTTTTATTTGGTAAGAGATTCGGGACTCGAACCTATTTCAATGCGGCGCGGATGAGCGCCGCTGGCGACGGCTTGACGGAGCCAAACCATAATTTTTGTCCCCCTGGGGACAAAAATGCAAATCGAGTCCTGTTGCCCGCACCATATCGAGTGTTCATAACGGATTTGACCGTTGTGGACACTCGATTTTTCTTTTCGGTCAGCAGGATTGCGCCGTCGCAATCCGATGCTCGTTACGATGCAAGACAAACTGCATAGCACTATATTATTCTTCCGCTATATCACAAATTTCCGGTAACAGCTCCAATCCCAACATATATTCCAGCAACACTTTGCTTAGATACTCCCGTGTCGCGAAGGACTTCTCCGCTGATTCAGACAGCAAATAATGATCGCAAGCCGTTGAATCCGGTCGTTTTGTTTTGACTTTGGGATAAGTGCAGTGACCGCAATACACGCGGAATATCTTACGATGATCGAAAGTATAGTGTTGCCGGTAATGTGCGCAAGTATTGCAGAAATTATTGTCCAATAAAATCACCTCGCATCTAATTTTAATCTATTTCAGGTTAAAAGTCAATAATCTGTTTCAGGTTATTGTACAATGTATTTGAGGTGATAATTATGTATAGGCGTATTCGGGATCTTCGTGAGGACCACGATCTGACCCAAAAACAAGTTGCACAGATTCTTGGTATGTCGCAAACTGGTTATTCCAAATACGAAACCGGCGAAAATGATATTCCCACTGCGGTGCTGATCAAGCTCGCGGATCTTTATAAAACTTCTATAGATTATCTTCTTGGCAGAACGGATACGCGGTAATTTATATCCTACAGTCCGTTATGAACACTCGTACCATAATGAAAAGAGAGGCTATGGCCTCCCTTTTCATTTTGGCAAGAGATTCGGGACTCGAACCTATTTCAATGCGGCGCGGATAAGCGCCGCTGGCGACGGCTTGACGGAGCCAAACCATAATTTTTGTCCCCCTGGGGGCAAAAATGCAAATCGAGTCCTGTTGCCCTCGCCAAACCAATATCATCCGAATCAGAATCTTAATTTACGCCAACACCCGGCTTTTGCAGCGTGTACAAATAGCCGGGTGCTGAACTTTTTAGGGCTGCCTCACTTTCTTAGTGAGACAACCCCTTGTCTTATGATAAAAGGAGGTCAACAATGAATAGAAAAATTATACGCGGAACAGCTCCACGCCATCCAGCAAAATCAGGAAGGAAAGATATTCGCCGATCACCGATCCAATAGCCGCCAGCGCCGCCGGGATCAGCAGAACACCGGTACACAGCAGCATAGCATCCCGATTTTTGGTGCACCGGGAGGAGAGGAAGAAACAAACCTCCCCAATGATCACCAAAACCGCCAGCTTTGCCGCATAATACAGACCGATCACCCACCCCAGCGGAATCCCGCTCTGGAACAGCTCCAGACTATAAGCCGGGGCATTCAGGCAGGCAAAGGCACCGTACTCCTCAATCGTTCGGTACAGCTCCATACCGTAGACCATGACCCATATCACCGCCGCGATGAGAACCAGCAGGATTTGCTTTCGCAGCATCAGCCGTTTTCTTCCGCCGGACGTGCTGCGCAGCAGAACGGTCATTTCATTTTGCCGCTCCTGCGACGCAATCGGGGACAGCACCAGAACCAGCACCAGCATTGCCATCAGTGCTGTATTTCGATGGTAGTTCTCCTCGTTATCACTCCAAATGGCATCGTATGGGGCTGTCGGCACGATCCACGCGCCTTCCGGCGCTTCCTTTGCCGCTTCCAGCACAATGGTAAGCCCCTTCTTGTTGTACTCATCAACGCAATTCGGAATGGCTTCTTCCATCCGCTCCAGCTTTTCCGCCGTAATAGGGCCGGCATACTGCTGCTGGTAGAACTGAATATAGGGATCCCATGGGACATACGCCCGGGGCGGTGCTTCCATTTTGTGTGCCAGCAATGCCAGCAATACCAACAACAGGATGCCGCGGCGCTTGATCAGCAGCTTCCGCGCTTCCCCGCCGCCGGCCAGGAACGGATCCAGCTTTCTGACAAGCCCATCAAACCAGCGCAGCAGCCTGTTTTGGGGCGCAACCGGGTGCTTTCGCTGGGCAATAACCACATTCAGTGTGATGAAGGCGACGCAAAGGAAGGGAAGCATCGCCAACACCAAATCACTGCCGGAAATCAAGTTTCCTAATACAGAAAGATTCAGATACCGGGTAAACACCGCACTGAAATCCACAAAGCTGAACAGGTTCACATACCGCAGCGCCGCGAACATGGAGCTGGAGGGGATGGCAGTACAGGCAAACTCCGCCCCCACCACCAGTCCCGCGGCGCAGAGCGCCAGCCCCAGATTGGAAATGGAGGACAGGATACTCCACAGCACCAGCCCGATCCAGAACGCACCGATTGCCTTTACCGAGATGTAAAGCAGCCAGAACTGCCCCACCGTCATCGGGTACGGAACGTTCTGGAACATCGGAATAGATTGCAGCGTCCGCCCCCACTCCCCAAGGCCATGGTATTCCACGCCGCACAGCAAAATGCGGGAGCCTACCAGCGCCAAGGTTCCGATCCACGCAGCGGCAAACAGAAGCCCGGTACGCCGCAGAGCCATTTTCCAACGTCCGCCGGAGGCGGCATGGATCATGGGCCAAAGCCCCTCCTTCCGTTCCGCAAGAAACAGGCCGCATACCACGCAAATCACAATGATGATGCTGTAATCCGTCCACTTGTCCGTGAAGAACTCTGTCACCGCCAGATCGTGTCCGGCTGAGACCTCCGTGCCCTGCATTTTGGCAAAATCCGCAGCGGTTTTCACCGTGTTCTTGTAGCCAATACTGTCGGGATCCGAAAACAGGCTGACGGTCTGCAAGAGCTTGGCTTGAGATTGAATGCGGTTGAGATAGGATTCATAGTCCATCAGGTGCTCGTATTGCGCCTGCAGCTCTATGGCCACGATCCGCAGCTCCTCCGCTTTGCTTTCATAATCCCATGTTCCCTCGTACATGGGAGTCTCGGCATCCTGTTGATACTGAACGCACCATGCGTGGGCATCCGCCCAGCTTAGATCCGACAGCTTTTCCAGCTGTTCATGGTAAACCTCGCCGTCTACCAGAGGATCCTCCCAGGTATCCGGGCGTTGGTAGAGGTAGAAAAAGCAGTTGAGCACCACTAAGCCCGCCAGAACAGCCAGGAACAGCCGGCTGCCTAAAACTCGTTTCGCTTCCACTTAGGATCCCCCCAGATAGGCCATATACACATCCTCCAGATCCTTGCCCTGAACGGACTGGATCAGCTCATCCGGCGTACCGTGGCGCACCAACGCGCCGTCCTTCATCAGCAGCACGTCCGTGGCGATGGATTCGATGTCCGAAACGATGTGGGTGGTCAGAAACACGATGCGGTTTTCGGCAAGATCGGCAATATACTGCCGCAGGCGCAGACGTTCCTTAGGGTCAAGTCCGGCAGTAGGCTCGTCCAGGATCAGAATTTGCGGCTCGCCCAGCAGCGCCTGCGCCAGCAGAACCCGCTGCCGCATTCCGCCGGAGAAGCCCCCCAGCTTTTTGTGGGCAGCGTCTTTCAGATTCACCAGCTCAAACAGTTCTTCGATCTGCCGGTTTGCCTGTTTGCGGTTCAAACCCTTCACGTCCGCCATATAGCGCAAAAATGCCCGGGCGGAAAAATCGCTGTACATGCCCTGCTGCTGAGGCATATAGCCCAGCAGCTTTCGGAACGACGCGCTCAGCTTCAGAATATCCGTTCCGTCCCAGAGGATTTGACCCTCATTCCGCTTGACATTGTCGGTGATCAGGTTCATCAGGGTACTCTTGCCCGCGCCGTTGGCACCCAAAATACCGTATATTCCCGGCGTAAAGGTGTAGGAAAACTCCCGCAATGCCACCTTTTCACCATATTTTTTTGTCAAATGCTCAATCACCAGTTCCATATGGTTTCTCCCTCACTTCCCCCTGCGCCCGAGGGCGCAGGGGCTTTTGCGTTGTTTACATGTCAGGCAATGTAAACTTGTGGGTTTTTACGTTTCCGGATCCAAGTTCCGATTTGTTGATGTAATACAGCGGAAGTCCATCATAAGTATTCGACAAAATAAACCGCTCTGCCGTTTCTCCTATCAACATAGAATTGGTACGAACCGACATAGGATTTGCAATCGTCACCGTATCCACCAACTCAAATGCCCAATTGTAAATGTACAAAGAATTGTCGGTCTCTTTTCCCATTTCGCGGGATGCTAGCACCAGGCACTCAGGAAAACAGTATACGTAGTAGTCCCCCTCCAGGTCAGTGTCGATCACTGCTTCTTCCGTTTGGGTGGCATAGGTCAGTCGCCGTACCGCCCCATCCTTAAAATAGTAAGCCTCGTTCTCCCCGAAGTAGCCCGCTGTACCGGGATGTTCTGTCAGGTAGGTCAGTGTATTTGTTTCCGGATCCCAATCAAATACGCTTCTGCCGTCGTTTCCGTGTATGGAATCACTGGTCGCATAAAATACATCTCCGCAGCTATACCAAACAGAAGCACCGCTTTTCCCCGCCCTCGGCTCGCTCATGGATCCATCCAGCTTGAACATATAGGTTTCCAAGTATTCCAGCTCGTATTGACCATCCACATTTTTTCCATTGTATAAGCTGAATTTGCAGATTCCATTGGTGATCAATTCACACTGCGCCAAATCCGCACCGTGTTCGTGGGCAAACTCCTGAAATTCCAGCACTGTCAGATGGTTTCCACCATCCGGATCCATCCGGATCAGCCGGTCACCATACGCATCGCCGGATACAACATAGAGATACCCACCATAATAGGTCAGCTTTGCCCCATTGTAAACGTAGGCATTGCAGTCCGGACTGGAATGACTGCAATCCGAACGGCCGCATAGCTTGATGAAGGTATCCGAGCCATGATCGGCATACAGAATATAGCTGTTGCGCAAGTCATCCGTCTTCACCACAAAATAGATTCCGTTCGGGCTGACCGTTTGCAGTCCGGTTGTCAGACCTGCCCGGAGCAGCCCCATGCGCTTATTGGGAACCGGGCTTTCTCCTGCCATCCAGTCGTAGGTCGCGGTGGGCTCGATATCGTCCGGCTTGGTCACCACCTCTTCCTGACATCCCGCCAAAAGCAGCACCAGAACCAGCAAAACAATCAATAAAACACGTTTTTTCATTTCTGCCACCTCGTTAACTCTTTTCTCACTTCCCCCTGCGTCCGAGGGCGCAGGAGGGCTTTTCAGGTGTAGTTGAATTTATGAAGTTTTACATCGCCTGTTCCCAACTCGGCCTTGTTGATGTAATACTTAGGCATTCCCAAATATGTCGTTGTCAAAATAAAGCGCTCCGCAGTTTCCGCAATCAGAGAAAATTGAAGTCCGGTATTCCCTCCAAGGCCTGTTGCTACCGTGTCCACCAGTTCAAACGCCCAGTTGTAAATATAAAGGTTCTGATCCCCTCCCTCGAATCCACTGCGAGCTAAAACCATACAATCCGGAAAAACGAAGAGAAAATAATCTTCTTCAAGTCCGGTATCAACCAAAATTTCCTCCTCCTGCGTTGAATACGTCAATCGACAGATCGCCCCATCGCGGAAATAGTACCCCTGTTCCTCGTCATAATAACCGGGCACCCCGGGGTGGTGGGTCAGAAAGGTTGCGGTGTCCGTATCAAGATCCGTACTCCACAGACTGTAACCTGTTTCGCTTTCCGGATCAACGTCAAACGACAGCACCATATCTCCGCAGTTATAAAGCATACCACGTGTCGTTTTTTCTTTTGGCGCACCCTTGGAACCGTCCAGTTTATATAGATAGTAATCTACCGTTTCCGCACTGGTTGTTTGGGAGCTTCCATTCGTCACGGTTTTCCAAGCTAATGTTTGGAACAGCAGATACCCCTCCGTAATTTTCTCACATTGAACAAAATCCCCACCATTTTCCTTTGCAAATTCTACAAAGTCCAGTACTGTTACATGGTTTGAACCGTCCGGTTCCATACGAATCAACTTACAGTCATCTTCTGACATATTTCCCCAAATGGCATAGAGGTAACCGCCGTAGTAGGAGATGAGACTTCCACCAAAAACGTAGGCATTGCAGTCCTCGTTGTTATGGTTGCAGTCTGCCCGTCCACACAGCTTGATCATTTGATCCGACCCATGGTCTGTATACCAAATGTAGGAATCCTTTGGATCCTGTGCTTCCTGCATGAAATAAACGCCTTTGGGACTGACTGCATGGTAGAATAGGTTAACACCCACGCGGGTTAAACCAATGCGCCGATTGGGCACCGGGCTTTCACCTGCCATCCAGTCGTAGGTGGCGGTTGGTTCGATATCCGGTGGTCTGGTTCCATCTGGAACCAGCGGAGGGATATTTTCATTCTGACATCCCGCCAAAAGCAGCGCCAGGATTAACAAAACAATCAATAAAACACGTTTTTTCATTTCTGCCCCCGCTCTTTTTGATTATGACTAAATTCTCTCACTATTTAAATCGCCGCTTGGGAAAATCAGGTTTCAATTTTTATACATTCTTCTGCACCGGGCATTGTTACAATCATTGCCCCCATCCGGTCACGCAAAGTTGAACTCGTGGATCTTTACGCTTCCGGTACCAAAATCAGCTTTATTGATATAGTATGTGGGAATGCCAGCATCGCCGCTTGTCAGAATCAGACGCTCCGCCGTTTCTGCGATCACTGTATTTATAAGCCGACTTGTCCCTCTGGTAATCTCCACTGTTTCCAGCAGGTTAAACGACCAGTCATAGATGTACAAATTCGAGTCTGCAATTGACTTATCATATGCTCCGACAACAATACAATCCGGGAGGAAGCTGGCATAATAGTCCCCCTCCAGCCCCGTCTTGACCATGATCTCCTCCGTCTGAGTCGCATAGGTCAGGCGGCAGATCGCCCCATCCTTATAATAAAACCCCTGCTCTCTTCCGAACCAGCCCGGCTGACCGGGATGATCCGTCAGAAACGTATAGGTATTGGTCTCTGTGTCCCATTCGTAATAGCTGCCATATTCACCGCCGTTGACCGATACCGGCAAATATGACAAAAACACCTCTCCGCAGTTGTAGCAGGCCAGGCCGCCGGGATGTCCATCCTCCGGTTTGTCCATAGATCCATCCAGCTTGTAACAGTAATATCCCGTATGCTTAGGAACCGTCCCAAAAGACCCGGGTTCATCCCCCGGTGTTGTTTCCCATTTGTATCCGCTGAACAGGCACATACCGTCGCTGATTATGTCGCACTCTGCGGAATCTGCGCCTCTTTCCTTAACATACGCCGTCATATCCAGCATAGTCACCCGGTTGGTTCCATCCGGATCCATCCGAATCAGCCTGCAGCTGTTTTCGCCTAATTGATCGCCACCGGATACCACATACAGATATCCATTCTGATAGCACAAATTGCTCCCCTCATAGACATACGCATTGCAGTCGGGGCCCGCATGTGAGCAGTCCGGCCGGCCGCAAAGCTTGATAAAAGTGTCCGACCCATTGTCGGCATAAATGATATAGGAATCGCTGCTGAAGTCAGATTTTTTCTGGATGAAATAGATGCCAGTGGGGCTAACCGCGTGATCCACATAATTCAATCCTGCCCGCACATAGCCGATGCGCAGTTCAGGCACAGGACTCTCTCCATCTGTCCAGCCGTATTCCACTGTCGGCTCGATATCCTCCGGTCTGGTCGCGTTCGGCACCACCAGACTGTTTGGCGAGCTTCCCTGGGGCTGCACAGTCTCAGTTTGGCAGCCTGTCGCAAGCAGCACCAGAACCAGCAAAACAATCCATAAACCATGTTTTTTCATTTCTGCCACCTCGTTAACTCTTTTCTTACTTCCCCCTGCGCCCGAGGGCGCAGGGGGGCTTTTCAGGTGTAGCTGAATTTATGAAGTTTTACATCGCCTGTTCCCAACTCGGCCTTGGTGATGTAATACTTGGGTTACCCATCGCATTGATCCATTAGAAAACGCTGGCGCATTTACGCCAGAACTCTAATAATGGCCGCCGGTTACCATTGCTCAATTGGGTGAATCTTGGCAGTACCGAGGCCCAGCTCAGATTTCGTGATGTAGTGGTAACCACCCTTGCCGGACAATAGAAACCGATCTGCGGTTTCACCAATCAGGATCGCTTCCATGTGCTTCCCATAGCCATCGACGCTGACAGCCTCCACCAGTTCATACTCCCAGTTATAGAAATACAGGGTAAAGTCTTCTTCAGAAGATGTAAACAGAACAATGCTATCCGGAAACGCCCTCAGGTGATACTTCCCACTCAGGCCGGTCTGGGTCATAATTTCCTCCTGTCCGGTTGAGTAAGTATACCGGCAAATGGCACCGTCCTTGTGGTAATAGCCGGCGGTGTCGTCAAAATACCCAGAGCTCGGGGGCATATCCATAAGATAAGTATAGGTATCCGTTTCAGGATGCCATTCCCAATATCTTCCATATTCGCCACCGTTTTGGGGCACATTTGAAAACGCCAGTATGGTATTTCCGCAACTATAGATCTGGCCGCGAGGAAGTTCCTTCTGAACTGTCTTTTTTTTCGGTTCTCCGGCAGATCCATCTATTTTATAATAAAAGTTGCCTATGTTTTCTCCTTGTAGATGCTGTGTAATATCGCTTCCATCCCCATCGTCAATTTCAACCATTTCCACTACGCCAAAGAAGCAATATCCCTCGGTCATAAACCAGCACTGAATATAATCCCCGCCAAGCCCATGTGCGAATTCCAGCAGATCGATCACGGAAACATGGTTGGAGCCATCAGGATCCATGCGCACGATTTTGCACGAATCCTCCGAAAAATCTCCTGAAAACGCATAAAGATAACCATCGTAGAATGTTATAAAGCCACCATCCCGAACATAGGCATTGCAGTCGGAGGATTGATGCGTGCAGTCCGGTCGGCCGCACAAAGGGATCAGGATATCCATGCCATCGTCCAAATAGTAAACATAGTCATTTTTCATGATGTACACACCGTTTTCACCATTGGCAATATTGACCGGGGAATTACGGTCAAGTCCTATGCGCCGATTAGGCACCGGGCTTTCGCCCCTGATCCAGTCACTCGTACCGATGGCTGCATTCTCCTGAGGCTTGGTATTCTCTTGAGGATTGGTATTCTCTCCGTGAACGGTTTCCTTAATGGAAGGCGTCGTCTGGCAGCCTGTCGCAAGCAGCACCAGAACCAACAAAACAATCCATAAACCATGCTTTTTCATTTCTGCCACCTCGTTAACTCTTTTCTCACTTCCCCCCTGCGCCCGAGGGCGCAGGGGCTTTTGCGTTGTTTACATGTCAGGCATAGATAAACTCGTGAAGCTCCATGTTTCCGGTTCCCAATTCGGATTTACAAATATACGACTTCGGCATGCCCTCAAGTGAGGTCGTTAGAATAAAGCGATCTGCCGTCTCTGCGATAAGCAGGAAATTTGTACGCGTCGAGTTAGGATTCGGAATATGTACGGTATCCAGCAGTTCAAAAGACCAGTTATAGAAGTACAAATTGTTGTCAGTGGCGTGTTGCTCATTGGAAGCGAGCACAATGCAATCCGGAAAAGCAAATAAATAGTAGTACCCCTCCAGCCCTGTATCCACCATTGGCTCCGTCTTTTTGGTGGCGTAGGTCAGGCGGTAGATATACCCATTCTGAAAATAGTACCCCTCGTTTTCCCCATACCACCCTGGTTCCCCCGGATGATGCGTCAAAAAGGTGGTACAGTTCGTATCAGGATTCCAGTTGTAATAGCTGCCATATCTGCTGCCCTCCACAGGGTTCGGATTATGCACCAGAAACACATCTCCACAACTGTAGCAAGCCAGACCATTGACCTCAGCGCGCTCTGGCGCTTCCATTGAACCATCCAGTTTGTAATAGTAATACCCCTTGTGGGACGATACGCTCTCCGTGGAGTCGCCATCCTCCGATATTATTTTCCACCCATAGACGCTGAACAAGCAAAACCCATCGGTGATAATATCACATTTGGCATAGTCTCCACCATTTTCCTTGGCAAATTTGGTAAGATCCATTACGGTAACATGGTTAGACCCATCGGGGTTCATTCGAATCAGCCTTGCTTCCAGGGAATCTGCTGTGTTGCCGGAAGCAGCATAAAGATATCCGCCATAATAAGACAATGCTTTGCCAGAAAAAATATATGCATTGCAGTCTGAGTTATCATGGGTGCAGTCCGGCCGTCCGCACAGCTTGATGAATGTGTCCGTGCCATCGTCCGCATAGATAATAAAAGTATTGTCGCCGCCCGAAGTGTCAAAGAAATAGACACCTGAAGGACTGACCGCATGGGGTGTGAGGTTTGTACCAGCTCGAACCACACCAATGCGCTTGATGGGCACAGGACTCTCTCCATCTGTCCAGCCGTATTCCACTGTCGGCTCGGAATCCTCTTCTGGTGGCACATACGCCTGTGTTTCCCCTGCCTGCATCTCTCCTGCCATCGGGTTCTTTCCATGACAGCCTGAAAGAGCTATTGCTACACCAAGAAGCAATATGCTGATTCGTCGCTTTTTCATATCCTTATCTCCTTGATTCCATTAGCCAGGGTAATCACTTGCCCCAAAAACCACTTCTTCTGCACCAACAAAGAAGCGACCGGTTGTTTCTGTGACTTCTGATTCAAAAATATAGCCATTTTCCTCTAATATCAGAAGATTATCTGCGGTGGCAGTTGTAGAGGCGAAGGATGAGCTTTGAAATTCTCGTGACTCACCAGTAAGATTGTTTAAGCGATTATAGAGCGAATTCTTGGCATAGGCTGTAACAGTAGATACCCTGGGAGAAACGCTGATGCTTGCTGTGCCAGTAGTTTCGTTGCATGTGACCGTCCAATTGTACGAAATCGTTTGGTACGTACCGGTTCCAGTACTACTTACCGCCATTGCGGGTACGGCCATGGTGGCGACCAGCAGCACCACCAGTGCCAGACACATCAGTTTACGTGCGGTTTTTTTCATTGTGATTTCCTCCTGTAAATGATAGTTTTGCGGTCTGTTTCTGTCCATGCGTCAGACCACTGCCCGCATCCGGATTTCTCCGGAGCCAGCCCCGGCGGTACCGTTCCGCAGCTTTCGGACTTTTTGATAAAATGCTGATCAGGCATTTCATCACCCATTCCACGCGTTTTTCATTTTGCTTTTACTTATATGTGTAACGAAACGGGCAAAAAGTGACATGAATTTTTGTCACACAGATCGATTTGTAGCCTTGCACAGTTTTGCAGGCCACTTTTTGTGCATGCCGCACATCCACGCGGCTTCGCTTACAAATACAGGACGGAATGCTTGAACGCATCCTTTTGGAAAAAGACCGGGTTCTGATTGTTGCTTGTCAATTTTTTCCTTTTGGTAATATTGTATTGTATATTCCTTTTTCTGTCAACCATAATTAGCCGCATGATGCCGCCCTACAAGACTTTCTCTTCATGGTTTACATAAAATCTTTCCTGCAACAAAAAAAGACCCGAAATCAAGCGATTTCGAGTCTTTTTAGTTACGTAATCCGCGGCCTTACCGGTCGTAACCGACCAGATCTGCCAGCGTTTCCCGGCGGACTGCCACGTAGGGGCCATCCGCACCCAGCATAACCACCGGGGGGCGGGGAATCCGGTTGTAGTTGGAGGCCATGGAGTAGTTATAAGCACCGGTGGTGAGAACGGCCAGCAGATCGCCCCGGTTGGGCTTCGGCAGCGCAACATCCTCCTGGATCAGATCGCCGCTTTCACAGCAGCAGCCCGCGATGGTGCACACAAAATCCCGCGCATCGTTCATCCGGCTGGCAGGCAGCACGGTGTATGCCGCCTGATACAGTGCGAACCGGGGGTTGTCTGCCATGCCGCCGTCTACGGCAGCGTAGTTCTTGAAACCGGGGATCTGCTTCACCGTGGTCACATGGTAAAGGGTCATACCCGCATCCGCCACAATGCTGCGTCCCGGCTCCATGAGAATCGCGGGAGGATCCAGCTTCAGCCGCTGGCAGGTTTCGGAAATGAGCTTGCCGATATTACGGATGTTCGCCGCATAGTCGATGGAACCGTCCGCCTCGGTATAGGGAACACCCATGCCGCCGCCCAGATTCAGCACCGGCGCGCTGAATCCATGCTTTTCTTTGATCTGCGCCATAAACTCCAGCATCAGGATCGCCGCGTCACAGAAAGGCGCATGGTCAAAGATCTGGGAACCGATATGGCAGTGGTAGCCCCGCAGGTCGATATATTCCAGAGACAGGGCGTGCAGAATCAGCTCTTCCGCCTGACCGGTCTCGATGGCAGCACCAAACTTACAGTCGATGCGCCCGGTGTTGATCTTCTCGTGGGTATGGGGGTCGATGCCGGGGGTCAGACGCAGCAGCACCTTCTGCCGCGCTCCCCGGCGGGCAGCCTCCGCGTTGATGGCAGTCAGCTCATCCATGCTGTCGCAGACGAAATAACCGATTCCGTTTTCCATGGCGAAGCGGATATCCGCGTCGGTCTTGCTGTTTCCGTGGAAGTAGGCGTTTTCCATAGGGAAGCCGGCTCTGACCGCCGTATACAGTTCACCGGCGGACACCACATCCACGCCCATATTCTCTTCCCGCATGATCTCATAGATCCGCTTCAGGCTCAACGCCTTGCTGGCATACAGCGGCTGGGAACCGGCGGGAAGATATGCTTCCATTGCCTGCTTATACTCCCGGCAGCGGCTGCGGATCACCGCTTCATCCATAACCATCAGCGGCGTACCGTACTGCTGAGCCAGCGCAGTCGTATCATGACCCGCAAAGGTCAGGTGGCCTGCCTGATTGACCGCAAGGTTTTTATAAATCATATTGTTTCCTCTTTTTTATCTTTGCTCCGATCACAGCATGTGTGCCAGCATATCCTCCCGGCTCATCGGGCTCAGATCTGCCGGAGCCACATCGAAAATGGTCTGGCAGCCCGCCACGCCCCGCGCCTTCATCCTCATAGCCGCCCGGGCACAGGCCACCAGCACACAGGCCGTGAACTGGGGATTGGAGTCCAGCGTCAGCTTATACTCAATGGTCTGGCGGCTTTCGCCGTTCCAGCCGGTGACACCGCTGCGGATCACGCTGCCGCCATGAGGCAGACCCGCGTGGTCACGGCGCATTTCCTCCATGGTGATGAACTCCACAGTGGTATCGTAATCGGAGAAGTAGTTGGGCATGGTCTTGATGGCATGCTCAATGGCGGCCTTGTCGGCGCCATCCTCCGCCACAACGTAGCAGTAGCGGGTATGCTTTTCCCGGGTGGTCAGTTCCGGATTTTCACCGGCACGGACTCTGTCCATCGCTTCCGGTACCGGGATGGTATACTGCCGGCAGTCCAAAACACCGGGGATCCGGCGCACCGCGTCGGAATGTCCCTGGCTGACACCCTTGCCCCAGAAGGTATAATCCTTGCCATTGGGCAGGATCGCGGAGGCGTACAGGCGGTTGACGGAGAACAGGCCGGGATCCCAGCCCACAGAGATGAACGCGATATGCCCGCTCTCGGCAGCAGCCGCATCCACCGCTGCGAAATGCGCGGGGATCGCCGCGTGGGTATCAAAGCTGTCGATGACATTGAAATCCCGGGCGATAACAGGGGTCATCTTGGGAAGATCCGTGGCGCTGCCGCCGCACAGGATCATCACATCGATCCGATCCTTCCACGCAGCAGTCTCGTCCAGGGACAGAACAGGAACATTGGGAGTCAGGATCTTGACTGTCGCAGGATCCCGGCGGGTAAATACCGCGGCCAGCGCCATATCCGGATTTTGGCGGATGGCGCATTCCACACCCCGAGCCAGATTGCCGTAACCAACAATACCAATGTTAATCATAAAATCAGCACTTCCTTTAAATCAGAATCGGTCATAGTATGTTTATTCGGGCAGAACTTAAACATCCAGCCCCACGCCGCGCATACACTCCAGCAGCACGGCACGGTGCGCCTCATCCATGGGAACCAGCGGCAGGCGCAGGTAATTTTCGCAGAAGCCCATCGCTGCCATGGCAGCCTTGACGGGGATGGGGTTGACCTCGCAGAACAGGGCATTGATCAACGGCAGATACTGCTTCTGCAGCTCCATGGCACCGGCAATATCGCCGTCAAAGAACTTCCGGCACAGCTCTGCCGTAGCCTTGGGCGCCACATTGGACAGAACAGAAATGACACCCTGTCCGCCGCAGGCCATAATGGGAACGATCTGATCGTCGTTGCCGGAATAGATATCCAGCTTGTCGCCCACCAGCGCCGCAGTCTCCACGATCTTGGAAATATTGCCGCTGGCTTCCTTGATGGCACAGATCTGAGGGTGCGCCGCGAGCTTGACATAGGTAGCAGGCTCAATGTTCACGCCGGTGCGGGAAGGCACATTGTACAGGATGAGGGGCTTTGTGGACGCGTCCGCAATGGCGGTGAACATAGCCACAAGACCCTTTTGCGTGGTCTTATTGTAGTAAGGCGTGACCACCAGCATGGCATCATAGCCGATCTCACAGGCGTATTTGGTCATGTCGATGGCATAGGCGGTATCGTTGGAGCCGGTACCGGCGATCATGGGAACGCGGCCTGCGGCGACTTCCAAAGAGAAGCGCAGAACCTCCCGGTGCTCCGCGTCACTCAGGGTGGAATTTTCGCCTGTGGTGCCGCAGATGACCAGCGCGTCGATGCCTTCCTCGATCTGCCATTCGATCAGTTTCTTCAGTGCGGGATAATCGACACCGTTTTCAGTGGTGGGGGTAATGAGGGCGGTGGCAACGCCCTTGAAAATGCTCTGGTTTTTCATAGAACAGCACTCCTTTTTACAGAAAATAAAAAATAACCGATGCAAGCATCGGCTATCAAAAATCATCGGAATATCCTGCCGCCCCTACAAAGGCCGATTCCGGATATATCGGATGAATGATGATAGCACTCCGCACATGCGACAGTCAGACAAGTCTTATTTTGTCTGCCCAGGAAAGCCTTTCGCCTCAGCTTCCTTCGGCGACGATCCCTTTCCCTCTTGCCCCAGCCCTGCGAAGGCCTCCCGGCAATGGTACTGATGATGCGACGCGCCTCTATCACGTTACATTTATTCTATTTGCTTGCAGTGTAGCATACCGGAAAGCATGTGTCAACAAAAAAGTTTAAAACACCATGCAATTTTACGTTGCCACCAAAAAACGCAAGGCACGAAGAGCCGTGCCTTGCGTTTTTGATGAATCGCCGCAGATTTCTGTGTGGTTTCCGCAATGCGTACTGCTTCCGATCCGTTAGGTCAGGCTTTCGGAAATGCTCCTTGCCACATGCACGCCGCTGGCGGATGCGTGGGACAGGGAGTGGGTGATGCCGCTGCCGTCGCCGATGATGTAAAGTCCGTCGTAGCGGCTCTGCAAGGTCTCATCCACCTCCACTTCCATGTTGTAGAACTTGACCTCCACACCGTACAGCAGGGTATCGTCATTGGCGGTGCCGGGGGCGATCTTATCCAGCGCGTAGATCATCTCGATAATGCCGTCCAGCAGACGCTTGGGCAGCACCAGGCTCAGGTCGCCGGGGGTAGCGCTCATGGTGGGGGTGGTAAAGGATTCCTCAATGCGCTTGGGGGTGCTTCTCTGCCCCCGGATCAGGTCGCCGAAGCGCTGGACGATCACACCGCCGCCCAACATATTGCTCAGGCGCGCGATGGATTCGGCGTAGCCGGTGGAGTCCTTGAACGGCTCGGAGAAGTGCTTCGATACCAGCAGCGCAAAGTTGGTATTCTGGGTCTGCTTGGCGGGATCCTCGTAGCTGTGACCATTGACGGTAATAATGCCATTGGTATTTTCGCTGACCACGCTGCCCTTGGGGTTCATGCAGAAGGTTCGCACCCGGTCACCGTATTTCTGCGTGCGGTAGACGATCTTGCTTTCGTACAGCTCATCCGTCAGGTGCGAGAACACCTCTGCCGGCAGTTCCACCCGAACACCGATATCCACACGGTTGGACTTGGTGGGAATATTCAGCTGCTTGCAGACATCCTCCATCCACTTGCTGCCGCTGCGCCCCACCGATACGATACACTTCCGGCAGGTATAGGACGCGTTCCTGCAAACCACCTGATAACCGCCGTCAATGACCGCGATGGAATCCACTGGAGTATCGAAGAAGAACTCCACCTTCTCCCGCAGGTAACCGTACAGGTTTTCCAGCACCACATAGTTGATATCCGTACCCAGATGGCGCACAGAAGCATCCAGCAGGTGCAGGGCGTTCTGCATGCAGATCTTCTTAAACTTGGTGCCCGCGGTAGAGTAGAGCTTAGTGCCCTCACCGCCGAAGCGCAGGTTGATCTCATCCACATAATGCATCAGCTCCAGCGCCTTCTGCTTGCCGATGTATTCGTACAGCGTGCCGCCGAAATCATTGGTGATATTGTATTTTCCGTCAGAGAACGCACCGGCACCGCCGAATCCGCTCATGATGGAGCAGCTCTTGCAGCTGATGCAGGACTTGACCTTCTGGCCGTCAATGGGGCAGCGGCGCTTTTGCAGGGCATGACCGGACTCAAAGACCGCGATCTTCAGCTCCGGGTTTTTCCGCGTCAGTTCATAGGCGGAGAAGATACCGCCGGGGCCTGCGCCGATAATGATTACATCATAATTCATAAGGTTACCTCCTGAAACAAAAAAATGATTATCTACTGGCTCTGCATAAAAACCGGTAGACAACCATTTAGGGTGGTTTGCAGAAACGCTCAACCATATTATGAGCCTATACCTGATGACATTCCGTACACGTACTAAATTATGATATCACAACACACGTGGAAACGCAAGGCTTTCTTCGTGTTTCTTTGATCAAAGTGTAAAAATTGCCAACCTTTTCCGTGCTTAGTATGTGTAATACGCCCAATAGCGGCTTTCTGTTTGCTTTTTCGCAACCGTCCAGGATGAAAAAAGGCACCCCGGATTGGGGTGCCTTTCGTATATACCGTTTGTCAGATGCGGGCAACACCGCTGGCGCGGGCAGCCTCGGCAACAGCCTTGGCAACGGCGGGGCCGACCCGGGGATCGAAGGCGGCGGGGATGATGTAATCCTCACACAGCTCCTCGTCGGAGATCAGACCGGCGATGGCCATGGCGGCAGCCATCTTCATCTCCTCATTGATATCGGAAGCGCGGACATCGAAGGTGCCGCGGAAGATGCCGGGGAAGGCCAGCACATTGTTGACCTGGTTGGGGTAGTCGGAGCGGCCGGTGGAGATCACGCGGGCACCGCCTGCCTTGGCATCCTCGGGGAAGATCTCGGGAGTGGGGTTGGCGCAGGCGAAGACGATGGCATCCTTGTTCATGGTCTTGACCATCTCCGTGGTCAGGGTGCCGGGAGCGGACACGCCGATGAACACGTCAGCGCCCACGATCACGTCTGCCAGAGAACCGGAAACCTTATCCAGATTGGTGACCTGAGCCATTTCCTCCTTGATCCAGTTCAGCTTTTCACGGCCGGCATAGATCGCGCCGGTGCGGTCAGTCATAATGACATTCTTGAAGCCGGCGGACAGCAGCAGCTTGACGATGGAGATGGCGGCAGCGCCAGCGCCGGAGGTGACGATCTTCACGTCCTCCTTCTTCTTGCCCACGACCTTCAGGGCGTTCAGCAGACCAGCCAGGGTAACGATGGCGGTACCATGCTGGTCATCGTGGAAGATCGGGATATCGCACTTTTCCTTCAGCTTGCGCTCAATCTCAAAGCAGCGGGGCGCGGAGATATCCTCCAGGTTCACGCCGCCAAAAGAGCCGGAGATCATGTAAACGGTGTTGACGATCTCGTCCACATCCTTGCTCTTGACGCACAGGGGGAACGCATCCACATCACCGAAGGCTTTGAACAGGACGCACTTGCCTTCCATAACAGGCATACCGGCCTCAGGGCCGATATCGCCCAGACCCAGAACGGCGGTACCGTCGGTCACGACGGCGCAGAGGTTGTGGCGGCGGGTCAGGTCATAGCTCTTGCTGACATCCTTCTGGATCTCCAGGCAGGGCTGAGCAACGCCGGGGGTATAAGCCAGGGACAGGTCTTCCTTGGTGGCAACGGGCACAGTGGAAACGACCTCGATCTTGCCCTTCCATTCACCGTGCAGGCGCAGGGATTCCTTTGCGTAATCCATGATTGGTTTTCTCCTTTTATATGATATGTTTTTGTTTGTTAATAGAATTATGACCGGCAGAACGGCGGTGAGGGGAGAGCCGAAACTCTCCCCTGATATTGATACTTAGAATTCCACCTGATTGATAACGGACTTCAGCTTCTCGGCGCTGAGCTTCATCTTGCCCATCTCTTCCTCAGTCAGAGGATTGAGGATCTTGCCGCGGACACCGCTGCGGTCCACCAGCACCAGGGTAGACAGGCACACATCGTCCACGCCGTACTCACCGTGCATCATGGTGGAAACGGTCAGCGCAGAACCGGCATCGGAGTAGATGCACTTGCAGATGTGGCAAACGGACATGGCGACGGCGTAGAAGGTCGCGCCCTTGTTCTCGATGATCTGGGCACCGGACTTCTTGACGAACTCCTCCACCTCGGCGTAATCCTTATTCCACTCGATGCGGTCCTTGTCAGGGGAGTGGTCACGGTAATCATCCACATGGTTGTTGGCAATGTGCGCCAGAGACCAGGGTACGAACTGGCTGTCGCCATGCTCGCCGTAGACATGGGCGTGAACATTCTTGGGGCTGATGCAGAAACGCTTGGCCAGGGTGGACTGCAGGCGGCTGGTATCCAGGATGGTGCCGGAGCCGATGATCTGCTTCTCAGGGATGCCGGAGATCTTGTGGAACACATAGGTCAGCACGTCCACAGGGTTGGACACGATGACATAGATGGCATTGGGCGCGTACTGGGTCACATTTTCGGCAACGCTCTTGAGAATGTTGACATTGACCTGAGCCAGATCCAGGCGGGTCATGCCGGGCTTTCTGGCCACGCCGCAGGTGATGATCACGATGTCGGAGCCTTCCACATCGGGATAGTCACCGGCACGGACGACAGCAGGGGAGCAGAAAGGAGCGCCCTGATAGATATCCAGAGCCTCGCCGATGGCCTTCTTCTGATTCACATCGACCAGCACGATCTCAGAGGCTACGCCCTGGATCATCAGGTCATTCGCGATGGTAGCGCCGACAGAACCGGCACCGATCACACTGATTTTACCCATGATTTTTTCCTCCTGAAATGAACACGCGGCCGCCTGAGGCGGCTTATTCGTTCGATTTTTACCGAAAGAACTATAGCATTTCCCCCATAAAAAGTCAACCGCCCACGGCCTGTCTCGGAAAAATACGGCATATTGGCAAAATGGAGCCGCCTTTTCGGCAAAATTTATGGCAAATCAGAAATAGCCCCCGGGACTTTCATCCCCCCGGGGGGCTTGCGCGGGCGATCCCGGCGCAGTAAAATAGGCTCACAAACAGATGAGAGGTATTCCCTATGAACAATATGACGAATATGACGGCAATCAAACGCGCCGTGGTCTGTGCCGCCTGCATCGCCCTGTGCTGTGTGCTGCCTGTGGCATTTCACAGTGTGGGTCTTGGCAGCGTTCTTTCTCCCATGCACCTGCCGGTGCTGCTGTGCGGGCTGGTCTGCGGCGGCTGGTACGGCCTGTTCTGCGGCCTCGCCGGCCCTCTGCTTTCCAGCATGCTCACCGGTATGCCCGGTGCCATGGGTCTGATGACGATGGTTCCGGAGCTGATGGCCTACGGCCTGTTCTCCGGCCTTGCCATGAAGCTCGTCCGCACCCGCAGTCTCTACGCCGATATGTACATCAGCCTGATCGCCGCCATGGTGCTGGGCCGCATCGTCGGCGGCATCGCGCAGGTGGTCACCATCCGGCTGATGGTTATTGACTTGGCATACACAGCCTACATCTGGATCCAGTCCTATTTCGTGGTGTCGTTCCCCGGTATTGTGATTCAGTTGATTCTGGTTCCCGCGGTGACACTGATGCTGATGAAGGCAAAGGTCATTCCCACCCGCTACCCCAAGATCGCTTGACAGGAGTTTTTCATGGAAAAGAAAGAGATCGCCGCTTTTTTTGACCGCTGCGCCCCCTGGTGGGACGCGGATATGATCCGCAATGAAGACATCATCGCCACCATTTTGGACAACGGCGGCATCAAAGCAGGCATTGACGTGCTGGATGTAGCCTGCGGCACCGGTGTGCTGTTCCCGGATTACTTGAAGCGGGGTGTTGCCTCCGTCACCGGTATCGACATTTCCCCGGAGATGGCGAAAACCGCCAAATCGAAATTCCCGCAGGTCAACGTCATCTGCGGCGATGTGGAAACCACGGAATTTGACGGTCAATTCGATGCCGTCATGGTCTACAACGCCTTCCCCCATTTCCCCGATCCGGCTCACCTGATCGAGATTTTGGCTGGCCTTACCAAGCCCGGCGGAAGGCTGTCCGTGGCGCACGGCATGAGCCGGGCGGCGCTGACGGATCATCATAAACGAGCCAGCGCCGTGTCCATTGATCTGCTGGAGGAAAACGAGCTGGCAGACCTGTTCGCCCCTTACTTTGATGTAGATGTGATCATCTCCAACGACCGGATGTATCAGGTTTCCGGTGTGCGCCGGGCAGGTGACGTACACAGCCACGGCGGTCACAGCCATGCCCATTCCCACAGCCATCCTCACAGCCACGGCACCCCTATGGAGGAACTGCTGGCTCTGATGAAGTTCATGGTGAACCACAATGACGCGCACGCGCAGGAGCTGGCGGAGCTGGCAGGCCAGCTTAAGGATGTGGGGAAGCTCCACGCTTACCGCAAGCTCATGGATGCCGTTGCCAGCTTTGATATGGCAAACGCCCAGTTGGACGCGGTTCTGAAGGAGCTGTCCGCAGAGGAAGCCTGATTTTTCCCACGGAGATGCCCCATTGACCGTCTGTTTTTGCCTGAGTATATATGAAAATCCGGTGGCGCATTGTAAAATGAACCTGCAATAGAGACAACAAAATATCCATAGTGACGATCCAGTGGTAAAATTAAGCTAC